>NZ_JZRH01000002.1:0-79938 GCF_000963985.1 Pantoea sp. BL1
GCCAGATTCTGCTGCACGATAAGTGCCGCCAGCGCCGCCTCGGTCGCACCCGCCGCACCGAGCGTATGGCCCGTTAGGTGCTTAGTGGAACTACAGGGCACGCTATCGCCAAACAAGCGATGAACCACGCCCGACTCGACCTGATCGTTGAGTGGCGTCGCGGTGCCGTGCAAATTAATGTAGCCGATATCCTGCGGCTGCAATTCGGCCTGCTTCAGCGCCATCTTCATCGCTTGCTCGGCGCCAATGCCTTCAGGATGCGGAGCCGACATATGCCAGGCGTCTGATGATTCACCCGCACCAAGTAGCGCCAGCGGCTGAGGCTCACGCGTGAGCAGCAGCAGCGCCCCCGCTTCACCGATAGAAATACCGTCACGTTCTGCACTGAACGGCGCACACTGACGCTCGGATAACGAATCCAGGCTGGCAAAGCCGTTAATTGGCATGCGGCTCAATGAATCCGCACCGCCCACCAGCGCCACATCCACCAGACCGGCCTCAATCAAGCGCTGTCCGCTGATTAACGCGCGGGCGCTGGAGGAACAGGCAGTAGAAATCGTGTACGCCGGGCCATCCAGTTCAAGATAGTCCGCCAGGAAGCGCGACGGATCACCCAACTCTTGCATGCGGTAATCGTAACCCGGCAAGCCTCCGTCGACTTGACGATCGCCCTCGTCCACCCCTGACGTGCTGGTGCCCAGCACCACCGCCACGCGCTCACAACCAAACCGGGCAATCGCCGCATCCACGGCCGGACGGATCTGCGCCAGTGCCGCCAGCAGCAGCTGATTATTGCGCGTGTTATGCGCGGCAAGTGCGACGGGCACTGACGGCAATTCGCCCGGCACCTCGCCCAGCCAACAGGTTTTACCTTGCTGCAACCAGCCCTCGCGCGGCTGCATGCCGGGAGCATGGCCTGACGCCAACTGCGCGGCAATCTGCTCCAGTGAGTTGCCGAGCGCATTCACCATGCCAAACGCCGAAATGTAGATCATGAGGATGCGTCCAGATGCTGGATTTGAATTTGATAACCGAATGCGCGCTGGTCGATGCTGATCGGTTCACGCACGGTTCCCCGTTGCAGATAGCGAATCAACGTCACTACGTTACCGGCAGGATCGCGCAACTCACGACGATCGCCATCGTCGATCAACTGCCAGCCTGGCGGCAACTGTGGCTGCCATGCACTCAGCGGCCAGTGGCTCAGCATGACATCCGCTAGCACCTGGCTGGCGGGCGGCATTTCGGGCAGCGCCATCATCTGCTGCGTATGAATCCCGTTTTTATCATAGGTCACGCGGAACAAGCGAATGCCCAGTGAGGACAATCCCGCCAGGCTGATTTGCTGTGAATCGGCGCTCAACAGCACCAGCAGTGACTGGGTTTTACCTTTGGCGTGGCCGGTCAGCAGTTGCTGCTGCTGAAACGCAGGTGAAATGCCCGGCGCAGGCAACGTGACGCGCACGCCCGGTTTCAGCCACGCGGTGGGCCGATTGGATGCGCTGTCATGCTGTGCGCAACTGCTCAACAGCAGACTCAGCATCAACAACAAAGCACCTGTTTTCATCGTTGCTTCCTTTTCCCTGGTGCCAGCGCCAGTGGGGCCAGCAAGAATGCACAAAAGATCCCGCTGCACAGCACCGTGCCAAAACCACTGATCGCCGCCGTGCTGCTGAACACCAGCATGCCCAACGTCAGCAGTGTGGTCATCATCGCCAGCGTGACGGCCAGCATTGAGGTCAGTGGCGTACCGCGCGGATTACTGAAGAACAACGTGTAATTGATGCCGATGCCCAGCACCAGAATCAGCGCCAGCAAGGCAAATAAGTTCAGGCTGGCGCCAATCCAGCCTAATGTTGCCAGCGCTGCCGCCAGCGACAGCCAGGAAGGCAACGCGCTCCGTATGCCCGCGGGCAAACCCAGCCTTACGATATAACTGACGGTAATCAGCAGCAGCGCGAGTGCCAACAGGCCACTCAGCAGCGTACGCCAGAAGCGGAACAGCTCATCGTAGCTGGCTTTGCGATCGACCCAGCTCACGCCCGCCTGCTGCGTGGCTAAGTCCAATAACGCCGCACTGTTTTTCACGCCATTGACCGGTACCAGCACACTGCTGCGTCCATCCGGCAACGAGAGCCATAGCAAACGCCAGCCCTCACTCAGCGGACTCGCCAGCCAGTTATCGGCTTTGACTGGCATCGCCGTTAAGTCGGCATGGGTTAACGTGATGCCTGCCTGTGTTAACCGCGCCAGGATAGTTGGCGCGGCCTGCTGCAACAGCTGCAGATCCTGCTGTTGCTGATCCAGCGAATTAAGCGGCAATACGCGATAACCCGCCATCCAACCCTGCTGCTGCGCCAGTTGCAGCTTTGGTGTTAATTCGCTGAGACGCTGCAATGCCTGCTGTTCGTTATCGCCCCATACCACAAACCAGGTTTGATCGGCCTGCTGCCCCGTGAGCTGTGCCAGTTGGCGATCCTGCGCCAGCAGTTTCGCGGGAGCGCTCTGCAGATGGGCAATATCGTCATCGACATGCAGTTGCAGGATACCGCTCAATGCATAGAGCGCCACCAGAAGTGGCAATCCAACTTTTAACAGCGTGTTGCGGCGCCATGCCGCTAACCAGCGCGCCAGCCACACCATGCCGGGGATGGGGCGCACCGGCAGGCCGCGCACCAGCCATGGATAAAAACAGATCACCGTCAGGCAAGAGGCACTTAACCCGCTGGCGGCAAACACCGCCAGCTGGCGCAAACCGGGGAACGGTGCCAGCAACATCAGCAGCCAGGCAATCGCCGTGGTGCCCAGTGCCAGCAGTAAAGTGGCCCGCACCTTGTGCAGGCTTTGCCATGGCGTGGATTGTTCGCCGTGTACCATGCGTTCCGTCAGATAGTACAAGGTATAATCGGCAGAGATGCCGACAATGCTGAGGCTCATCACTAACGTCGTGAGATGCAGCTCACCAAAATAGATCAAGGTCAGCACCGTACCCGCCATCGCGCCTATCGCCACCGAGAGCGCACACAGCGCCAGGGGCCGCAGCGAGCGAAACACCAGCCACACCAGCAGCAGCAAGCCGGCCAGTGTGACGCTGCCGAGCGTTTCGACATCATGCTGCGCGCGCTGGCTGGCATCATCGCTAAACAGCACGGTGCCACGCGTTAACAGCTGGGCATCTGGCCAGCGTGTTTTTAACTGCTGTTCAAGCTGATTGAGGGCGGTCACCAACTGATGACTTTGCTGAATGCTAAAGGCGTTGCTCGCCAGTTCACCGTGCAGGAAATACCAGCGGCGCTGCTGGGCGTCATTCACGGTTAACCAGCCGTTATGCAGCACCATTTTGCTGGCATTCTGCTGCAGTGCCAGTTGCGCGCCACGCACCAGCATCAGCGGGTCGTTTTGAATTTCTTTACTGCTCACACCGGCAAACGCTGAGAACAGTTGCGCCAGAATCCAGTCGGCTTGTGCCGTACCGCCGTTTTGCAGGCGTGCGCGCGTCAACGGATCGATCAGGCCGTTACGATGCTGGAAGGCGTAAGTGCCCCAACGCTGCATCTGGTCATCATCCAGCGCACCGCTAACCTGTTTCAGCATCGGCAGCGCCTGAAGCTGCGCTTGCCACCACTCTGCCACTTCATCGCCATGCGCATCATCGGCGCTCACCAGCCATACCAGTTGGCGATCCAGCCGCTGCATAAAGCCTTGCTGGATCTCAGCGGGTGCTTGACCCAGATTTTGTTGCGGCAATAAAGCCAGCACGCTGCTGTTCAGCTGGCTGCGCGGCAACAGGATGGCCAGTGCCACCGCCAATGCCAGACATACCGCCAGCCACAGCAGCGCAGCGGTTTTCTCACTGCGCTGGGGCAAAACGTGCTCGCTCTTCATCAGTCAGTTGTTTCGGCTCGGTGCGGGTGTCACTTAAAGTGATGGCGGTTTTATCACCCTGCTTATCATCCAGCGTAATGCTGTTAAGGAAGGCTGCGCCCTGCAGATCGATGCGGTTGAAGATTTTATTCAGCGGTGCCGCCTTCGGCGTCAGGCTCAGCTGCCATTTATCATTGCCTTGATCGCGGAAATCGAGTTCGAAATTCTCGTGCAGCACTTTTTCGTCGGCCTGAAACAAGGCGCGCAGCAGATGATTGAACTGAAACATCTGTGGATTGCTGTCGGCGGTGATCACCTGCGGCGGCTGACCGCTCATGCTCTGAACCATCCGCTTATCATCAAGAATCAAAGTCATCACAAACGGCGTGGCCTGATGCCACCATAAACCTTGTTGCTGGGCGATTAATAACTGGCCACGCGACACCAGCGGCTGCGACATACCAGAAATGGTGCGCACCTGCTCGAAGTTGGCGCGGATTACCGGCTGGCTGGCAAAACGCTGCTGCAGCTGATCCAACGTGATGGCCTGTGCACTGGCACACAGCAACGTCAGCATCAGACAAAGAGTTCTGATCACGGTTTGACTCCCAGGCGTTCAAATAAAATATCGGGTGAAACGAAATTCATCTCCTGACTTGCCGCATCCACCGCCACTTGCAGCGTGTGTGCTTTGGTGGTGACCTGGCCGGCCGCATTGCGGATGACATAATCGATACGCAAGCGGTTCTCGTATTCCGTAATGCGGGCTTCCACGCGGATCACCTCTTCACAGCGTAACGGCTGGCGGTATTTGACACGCGTGTCCACCACTGGCCAGACAAAACCGCTGGCGGTCATCTCACCGTAGCTATAGTTGATGCTGCGCAACAGCGCTTCACGCGCCACTTCAAAAAAACGGAAATAGTTGCCGTGCCACACCACGCCCATCGGGTCGCAGTCGTGGAACGACACGGTTAATTCAACCTCAACGCGCCAGATATGTTCACTCATCGCGGCTCTTCTCCTCTGGTAACGTCCAGAAATCGTAAAAGTTAAACCAGTCCAGCGGCGCCATCAGCGCATGCTGTTGCAGTCGTTCAGCATAGCGATCCACCGTGGCCTGCAGCGCCGCCTGTCGTTGGGCTCGCGGCAGCAGGATCGGATCGGCAAAAGGCTCACAATGCACACGCAGTCTGCCCTGTTCCCGCAAGGCAAACATCAACAGCACCGGACAGCGTAAGGCGGCGGCCAGCACAAAAGGCCCCTGCGGAAACGGTGCCGGACGGCCCATAAATGCACTCCACACCACGCGGCGTTCGCCCCCGCGCTGACGATGCACGGCGGTACGATCGCCGACAATCGCCACCCATTCACCGGCATCCAGTTTTTGCTGCAGCAGAATGGCCGTATCCGGGCCGATATCGGTGACCGGCATCAGATTTACCCCGGCCTGCGGCGCGATGCTCTCCAGCACCTCGCGAAAGCGCTGGGCGTTATCGGTAAACACCAGCGCGTTGATCACCAGCCCGCTGACCTGCTTTGCCATCGCGCGGCAAGCTTCGATATCACCCAGATGCGAAGCGAGGATCAAATGTCCTTTGCCATCCGCAGCACGGATGACCGCTTCGGCACCCGGCGCAAAATCAATATCGCGCCCCCACTGCACCTCTCCGCGCCAGCTGGCGACTTTATCCAGCATGCTGTAACCAAAGCGCAGAAAGTGGCGATAGCTATTGATCGGCGCTGGCAGGGCAATCTGCTGTTTACTGGCTTCTGCCTGCACCCGCGTCAGCCATTGCTGAGAAGCGTTACGCGCCTCACGTCCGCTCAACCAGTAAACCGCCACCACCGGCCAAAGCAACAGCACAAACGGCAGCCGCCCAGCGCGACGGTACAACCACAGCATAAAACGCAACCCGCTCTGACCCCGGCGTTCTGGCGTGGCGGCCCAGTGCTGCGCCGTTTTACCCCGGCTCAGTAACTGTGGGATACGCGGCACCATGCCAAAGAACAGGCGCGTGTGCATCCATGAGATACGCAGGTTGTCGTGCAAGGCATCAAAATGTGACAGGCCACTTTCCGGATAGGTGACGCGCGTGCTGATAAAGCGGCTCGGCGTACCCTGCCAGTAGAGTCGCACCATGATTTCGGTGTCGAAATCCATACGCTGCCCAATCGGGTGGCGATCGCAGAGTGCTAATGAAGGTTGCAGCGGGTAAACACGGAAACCGCACATGCTGTCTTTTAGTGAGAAGGAGAGCGTTTCAATCCACACCCAAAAATGGGTGATGTAACGGCCATACAAGCGGGATTTCGGAATGGAATCATCGTAAACAGGCTGGCCGGAGATCAGGCAATCGGGATGGCTTTCCGCTTCCGCCAGCATGCGCGGCGTGTCTTCCACCTGATGCTGACCATCCGCGTCGAGTTGTAGCGCGTGGCTGTACCCTGCTGCGGCGGCTCTGCGCATCCCGGCGATCACCGCCGCACCTTTGCCCTGATTCACCGGCAAGGTGAGGATATCCAGCTGTGGGGCCTCAAGGGCGGCGATCTGCTGCTGCGTCTGCGTATCACTGCCGTCATCGACGATAATCACCGGCAGATTAAAAGGAGCCAGCCGCGCCAGCACCGAGGCCAGCATGGCACCGTGGTTATAACAGGGAATCAGAACACAGGGTTTGAAAGGCGCATTCAGCACAGGCGAATCTTCCCGCTGCTGGCAATCTCAATGCTGTCCACGCGAATCAGGCTGTAGCTAAAGCTCAGCAATGATTTGTCTTCCTGCCAGCTCAGCTGCAGCTCCAGCTCCGCATCAGGCGGTACCGGCTGCTGAAACTTGATGTTCTCAATAGAACGGAAGTGTTTACCGATGGCCAGGCGTGACAGGCCGTAATGTAAAGCCCAGTCGAGTTGCGCCACGCCGGGTAAAATCGGTAAGGTCGGGAAGTGGCCGCGGAACCAAAACAGATCCGCGGCAGCATGCAGGCGCAACGTCAGTGTTGCGCCCTGCTGCAGGGCGTTGAGTTCAACCGGCAACATCAAACAGTTCCTCAATTTGGGGCCAGGCGCGTTTACTCTGCGCCGTCACCGGAATCGCGTTGACGACACGCCAGTAACGCGGCATGGCGACGGGTTCAAGCCAGGGTTGCAGCGCGATTTTCCATTGTTTCTTGCGTTGGGTCAGCGTTGCGGCATCCAGCGCGTCCGGCAAAGCCAGCACCACGCCAATCGCCTGACGTCCGTGACGCTGAATCGCCAGAGCGGCAGCATCTTCCACGCCGGGTAAGGCCAGCAGTCGTCGCTCGATCTCACTGAGAGAAACGCGCTTATCTTCGATCTTCACCACCCGATCCTGACGCCCCGCCAGCTGAAATACGCCGGAGGGCTGTTGCACAATACGATCGTCGAGCGGCCAACCCTCAGTGGTTTCCAGCAACGCCGAAAACACCCGCCATTCAGCAGATGCCTGCTGCTCCAGCCTGACCTGTGGAAAACAGTGCCACGGGGCGTTTTCTTCCTGCGCATAGCGCCAGCCCATCACGCCGGTTTCGGTGCTGCCGTAAATCTCATCCACCGCACAAGCGAAGGCATCCTGAGCACGTTGCGCATCAGCCCAGGGCAAAGCCCCGCCTGCCGAAACAATCAACGCACACGACGGCGCTTCCAGGGCAGGATCAAGGCGTCGCAAAAAGGCCGGACTGCTAATAAAGGCGTAGCGTCGATCGCGACGCTGATCGGCCAACTGCTCACCGTAAAAAATTTGCTGGGCGGCGAGTGGCAAACTTAACGCCATCGGTAACACAATGCGAAACGTCAGGCCATACAGATGCTGATGGCTCACTGAGGCAATGACGTGGCATTGCTGCAGACGTTCGGCCCATAACGCCGCCAGCCACTGCGCTTCGAGATCGAGTGCACGCAGTGATTTCACTACGCGACGTGGGGTGCCCGTGGACCCGGAGGTGAACAACACCAGCGCGGCATCCCCGGCGATGGCAGGCAGCTCACCCAGCGCCAGTGCACCGTCCCAGCGCAATTGTGGCAGGGACACCGCCAGCGGCATATCGCTGATCACGCCATCCAATTGTTCTGCCATCTCTTCCAGCTGCGCGGCCCGACAATGTCCGGGGATCACCGGGGTTTTACCGGCGTGCCATAACGCCAGCAGCGCAGCCGTGAAGTGATAACTGTTATCGAAGCATAACGCCCAGTGCTGGCCCGGCAGCCGTTGCAATGTTTCCACTAACGCCATCACCTGCTGGCGCATTTCCGATAACCAATGCTGTTGCTGCCCTTGCCAGGCCACGACACGATCCGGCGCTTCGAGCCAGTCGCGGATACTCACCACCTTCATGCCTTGTTCCTCATACGCTGACGCAGCAGCCATTCGCCGCCCATCAGCGTGCCCATCAGCAGATAGCTGATGCACCCATTCCAGAGTGTCCACAGCGAGAGATCATTGAGCAGGCAAGTGACCAACGCCACGCTGCCGTTAAAAATGAAAAACCCACACCATACCTGTGTCACGCGCCGCGTATAGCGCACTGCCCGCGCGGGCAAATCCGCTTCACGCAGCCGCGCTAAACGTTCGACCAGTGGCATGGGGCTCCATAAAGATGTGCCAAACAGCAGCAGCATCAGCGTATTCACCACCACCGGATACCACAGCAACAAATGCTGGCTGCGCAACAGCATGCTGGCAAGGCACAGTAAGGTGCCCACCAGCGCCAGCAACAGCATCACTCGCCCCATCGCGCCCTGCGCGTGACGTAACTGCCAGATGCGCCAGCCAAACAGCAAGGCTAACAGAGCAATCACACCACGCCATTGCGGATGGGTGACAGCGAGCCACACCAGAAATGGCCAGGCCAGCAGGGCCAGACCATTTAACAGGCGCAGAAAGGCTGGCATGCCGGAAATCAGGCTTCGTCGCGCATCAGTTGATCGACGGCATCCACCACATCCTGCACAGTGCGAACCGCACGGAAGGCTTCAGGTTTGATTTTACGGCCGGTACGCTTTTGCAGGTGCACCACCATATCCACCGCATCAATGCTGTCGAGTTCGAGGTCTTCATAGAGACGGGCATCCGGGCGGATATCATCGGCATCAATTTCAAACAGCGAGGTGAGTAGCGAGGCCACTTCCTGGTAAATTTCGTCTTTATTCATCATTTTGACTGTTCTCAGGCTTGCTGTTGTTCAACAAACGCGGCCAGCGTGGCCACGGAAAAAAAGTGCGCGCGTAAGGTTTCGCTTTCTGCGGAAAGCTGTACGCCGAAGCGATTTTTCACCGCCAGTCCCAGCTCAAGGGCATCGATTGAATCGAGTCCCAACCCTTCGCCAAACAAGGGTGCGTCGGTTTCTATATCGCCCGGGCTGATATCTTCCAGATTCAGCGTGTCGATAATCATCAGTTTGATGTCGTCAATCAGTGCTTGCATAACTTACTTTGTCTCTTCAGGGACCAGTGCCTGTTGCAGGTGACGCGTCAGGCGACGCGCGGCGAGCGGCTGCGCATCTTCTTCGGCTTCACTGAAGGCCTGGCTATCAATACGCGATTGTACGCGTACAGTAAAAACGGGTTTAACCAGCGGAATCTGATACCAGTGACTTTGCTTATCGAGCATACGCTGGGTGCAGCTAATATGTACCACGCGCAGATCGCATCCGGCACGCACCGCGATATTGGCGGCACCGCGTTGCAGCTTCAACGGTTCACCATAACGGGTACGCGTACCTTCAGGAAAAATCAGGATGGTATCGCCGCGCGCTAAACGCTGCTGGCTATCTGGCAACAAGCTATCGGCTTCGCTGTTAATCAGGTAATCGGCAGATTTGATTACGCCATTAAAAAAAATGTTGTGCTGCAATTCGGCCTTAACCAGACAATCCATTTCCGGCAGAACCGAAGCAATCATCACATAATCGATCAGCGAGGGGTGGTTGGCTACAATCAGGCAGCCGCGATCCTGGCGCAGTCGTTCCGCACCGATGATCTGATAATCGTAGACGCCGACAAAGCGACAGAAGCGCAGGAAACAGCGGAAGCTCCAGGCAATGCTGCTGCGTGCAATCTGACGCCGACGCAGACCATCGCGCTGAATCAACAGCAGCAGGTTAAACCAGGTCACAGACAGCAGCAGACCGCCAACGCTGAACAGCGTAAAACTCACGGCGGTCATCACCAATCGCCAGTAAAAGTTGCAGCCAGCACGCCAGCGCAGGGCTAACGAATTATCCGCCATGATGCCGCTCCCAGTGCCACAGGTGACGTTCACCGGCAATCGTCATTCGTTCGTCACCCTGCAACATCGCCTGCAGGAATTGCAGACTTTGCGGCAAAGTCTCGGCGTCGGGGCGCGCAGGCTCTGCTGTGCAGCGCCACTCATTGCCGGATTGCAACAACAGAGCCACCGCGTAAGGGGCGTTGAAGCGATCAATTTCGGTTAGCCACGGCTGATAATAGGCAGGTATAACGCCATCGAAATCCACCAGCAGCACCTGCGCGTAGCCCGCCTGATGCAAAGCCGCGACCTCAAGCAAACCCTGTTGAAAACTGTCCATGCCCGCTGAAATCGACGAAGATACCAGCGGCTGTCGCGCCGCAATGGTTAAGCTACCCACCGCAGAGTTGTGTACGGACATGGCAAAATCGGTCGGAGACAGCGCCTGCTGATCTTTTAACGCCGTGAGTATGCGCAGATTACGTTCCAGCTCACCGTGGCGGCTGGTAAACACAATGGCATCCACCGTTTGACGTGCCAGTAGCGCCAGCCCGCTCTCCACAGCCGCACGGCTGCCCGCGCTCAGGCGACGTGCAGTCATCATCGGCAAAAATTGGGGTTTGGCGATCGGTAGGGTGGCGTCCAACGCGGTTTGCTGCCCGGCCCAGTGCTGCCACTCATCGGCAGTGCTGTGACCTGGTGCAATCGCGTGCCAGTCAACCAGGGTGTAAGCGAGTTTCATACCTGTATTCTTTCATCAGCCTCAGGGATGGTCAGATTTTCGCTGTGCGGCATCCCTTCCCTGCTTGCGTTCGAGTCCGTCATCCGTCTCATGCGAATGTCGCCGATTAACAAGGCGGGCACATGGCCCGCCTGTTTTCTCTTTCGGCAGCGTTAGCGCTTTCTTTAAAACATTATGTCAGCGATCACGCATGGCGCTTATTTTACGGCCTGAACCGCAAGACGCGTCTGAATACCCTGGTTCAGATTCTGAATCCAGCGGTTGTAGTTACGATGGATCTGGCCGCTGCCCGCTTTCAGATTGGTACTGCTCACGTAATCAATGCGGTAGCTGTTTGCAGCATAAGTGATGCGAATGTCGGCCGTATGACCACGCTCGGACAGCTTACCGTTCATCACGCCCGGGCCTGCTGGGGAAATCACCCAGTGGTTGGCCGCACCGGCTTCAACGATGGCGCGCTGCATTTGACTATCCGTGTAGCTCTGCCCAACGGTCTGGCTCACGTTCTGAATGGGTGCGGTGCGCGGAGCGCAACCCGTCATTAATGCTGCTGTCACGATTAAGGCAAGCGCCGCTTTTTTATTCATCATTTCCTTTGTTTCCCCTGTCGTAGCCAATCACCACAAATGGCGACCGTGTGCGTAATTGAACTTGCACTGATCCGTTCAGACTTTGTAAAGCGCGCGAATAATACCACTATATGTAAAGACAAGTAAAAAAAAGCACGAATGACTTAAGCAGCGCCTCATTCCATGGAAAAAGCGGATATTGCCGGGTTTACAGCGTAAAATCTGCCGCAAAACCGGCTTGTGGCATGATGTTTAGCCCTGCCAGCCGCCGCCGAGCGATCGGTAAAGATCGATTTGAGCGAGCAACAGAGTGTTTTTCACTGAGACAATATTGAGCTGAGTGCTAAACAAGGTGCGCTGCGCGTCCAGTTCATCCAGATAAGAAGCATAACCGTTCTGATAACGATTACGTGCGATGCGGAATGCTTCTGTCACATAGCCTTCTTGCTTCTGCAATTCCGTCAGCTGTTCCTGACTGCGACGAATGGCATCCAACGCGTTATCCACATCCGAAAAGGCACCGCGCACCACTTTCTCATAGCCATAAAGCGCCTGGTTACGTGTGGCCATCGCCACATCCACCTGCGCCGTCAGTGCTTCGCGGTTTAATAACGGTGCGAGAATGCTGCCGCCGATGCTCCACAGGCGGAAGGGATTGTCGAGTAACTGATGCAATTGATAACTTTGCAGCGTGCCGGTCGCCGTCAGATTAAGCGACGGCAATAAATCGGCCTGCGCCGAGGCCAGCGAGGCATCCGCTGCAATCAACTGGCGCTGCGCCTGCACAATATCCGGGCGGCGGTTGAGCAACTGAGACGGCAACAACGTCGGCAGCGTCTGCGGTTTGATGTGGTCGAAGTTGCGGGTACGGGCAATCTCGCGCGGATTCATGCCCACCAGCACGCTGAGTGCATTCTCTTGTTGTTCGATTTGATGCTGTAACTGCGGCACCTGCGCTTTGGCGGTCTGATATTCCGATGCCGCCTGCATCCACTCCAGTCGCGAGGTATAGCCGGTTTCAAACTGGCGCTGTGCAAGATTTAGCGAGTTTTCACGCGTGGCCAGCGTGGCTTCTGTGACGCGCAATTGTTCGTCCAGCGCGCACAAACTGAGGTAACCGGAGGCCACCGAACTGGCAACCGTTAATTCAGCCGCTGAGGCTGCAGCACGCTGGGCATCCAGTGACGCTTGCGAGGCAAGAATGTTGTTGCTGCGACTGCCCCAGAGATCCACGTCATAGTTAGCCTGCAGCAGTCCCTGGAAGACGGCATTCTCATACGGCTGCCCGGTCACCGCCGACAATGCACGCTGATGCGTGGCGGCAACCCCGGCGGATAGCGTGGGGAAATTATCCCCCTGCGCAGCACGCAATTGCGCGCGGTACTGATCGACCCGTGAACGGGCAATCAGGATATCGCTGTTATGCTGCAACGCCTGGTTCACTAAGCGGTTAAGGTTATCGTCGCCAAAGCGTTGCCACCACTGTGCTTCGGGAGCTGCCGATGGGCCAACCTGTTGGCGCCAGCTGTCCGGGATCGGTAAAGATGTCGGGGCCTTTTCCACTTCGGTCGCGCAGCCGCTGACCATCAACGCCATCAGCGAGGCAAGAATTAACCGCTTCATGGCGCATCCTTGTGCGGCTCTGCTGCGGTATCAATATTGACTTCAACCGACATGCCGGGACGCAATCCTTCGGTATCGCCGAGGATTTGAATACGTACCGGAATACGCTGTGCGATCTTCACGAAGTTACCAGTGGCATTGTCCGGTGAAATGGCACTGAATTCCGAACCGGCGGCGGGGGAAATAAATTCAACCCGGCCGTCAAAACGCTTGCCGTCCAGCGCATCAACCCGAATCGTCACGGGTAATCCTGGGCGCACCCGTGCCAGCTGTGTCTCTTTCAGATTGGCGATGACCCATTTGTTATCCGGCACCACTGACGTCAGGCGCGTACCCGCCGTGACATAGGTCCCTTTACGCACCGACAATTGCCCCAGCTGTCCGCTGTCGGGCGCAATAATCCGCGTATTGGCCAGATCGATATTGGCCAGTTCCAGTGCGGCTTTGGCACTGGCTACATCACCTTCCAGGGAACCGCGATTCACGATGACCGTTTGTAAACTCTGCTGCGATACCGCAACCTGCGCATCTGCCTGGCGAAGTTGCGCTTGTGCCTGCGCGTTAGCGGCACGCGCCGCGTCACGTTCACGCACGGAGAGCGACCCATCGGCCGCCAGATTTTCGACACGCTTCAGGTCAAGGCTGCTTTTCAGCGCCTGGGCTTTCGCATTCTCCAGCGCAGCTTTATTGCTGAGAATATTGGCTTCCGCACTGCGGCGCTGCTGTTGGTTATTGTTTTGCGCAGCGATTTTCATATCCAGCTGCGCTTGCGCCTGATGCACGCGCTGGCGATAGATCCGATCGTCAATGGTCATCAGTAACTGCCCTTTAGTGACCGGTTGTAAATCCACCACATTGACGTCGGTCAGATAGCCGCTGACCTGCGGGCTGATAAAGGTGACCTGCCCGCGCACATAGGCATTCTCCGTTGACTGAATCGTGCTGGTAAACGGCCACAGCTGCCAGGCGTATAAAATCACCAATACGCCAACAATTACAATGCCGCTGCCGAAAGCGATGGAAAGAATGCGTCGGCGGTTGGCGCGTTCGCGCTCCGCAGCCTGAATATCGTCCTGTTGGCTCATGAATTCTCCGTCGGGTTTGAAGCTTGCTGACGCTGTTCTGTCAAATTATGGCGTGCCTGACGCCAGTTGATATAACGCAGCCGCGTCAATCGCCACAGCACCCACATCAGGGTGATCAGCGCCATCGCGGCAGTCAATAAATAGGTGTCGTTGTAGGCCAGCACGTTAGCCTGTAGGGTGGCCACGGCTTGAAGCTGGCTGCTGCTTTGCGCACTGAGCAGGACGTTGTCGGGCAACTGGCTGCTAAACAGTGAACTGTATTGGCTGAGGCGCTCGGTGACATTGGGATCAAGCTGTGACAGCTGATCGCCCAGCAGGCTGGAGTGGTACTTCTCCCGCCACGTCTGGAAGGTGCCGAGAATCGCCGAGCCAATTAGCCCGCCCAGATTTTGGCTCATGCCAAACAGCACCACAAAACTCACCAGATTTTTCGGCTGCGTCACCACACCGCCAATCCCTAACAGCATCGCGGGTGCGAGGAAGAACGCGCTGCTAAAGCCGAGTAAAAACTGACTGACATACAAGTTGTTGCCGCGTGTCACTGGGCTGGATTGTGCATCCATGTACGAGGCGATGATCATCACCACCAGCGAGGTGACGATCGGCCAGCTGAGATGCGTCGGTTTGATGGTCAATGCACTGGCGATCATGCCAAAAATCACCCCAGCGATAATCGCTAAAGCCAAGCCACGCATCTGGTCATTCAGCAGCCCAAGCTGTTGCAGGAAGCCCACCGCGCCGGTGTTTTGCTCGGCCAGCACAATACGCATCATGATCATGACAATGCCCAGTCGCACAATCATGCCGTTGCTGAGCCATCGGGTGTTAATCAGTGGATTCGCGCGGTTATGTTCCACCACCATTGCCGCAACAATCAGCACCAACGAAATGGCTAATGAAATACCCAACCACGGCGTGGTAAACCACCACTCGATGCGGCCCAGCGATAGCACGCCGCACAGCAGTGCCATGCCGGGTGCCAGCAGGATAAAAGTGACAAAATCCATCTTCTCAAAGGCCTTGATACGGTCGCCCGGCGGCAACTTCACCACCAGAACACAACCGAGCGCTATCATCGCCAGCCCTAACTCAAACAGATAAAGACCGCGCCACTCCTCCAACTGGAGCAATTCGGTAGAGAACAAACGGGCGAGCGGGATCGCCAGCTGGGATGCGGTAATGCCGATCACCAGGGCTTTGAGTCGGTGTTTCGCCGGCCAGGCCTGAATTTGGTAATAGATGCCAAGCGAGCTAAGCGCCGCGCCCACCATTCCGTGAGCAGTGCGCACAATAATGGCGGAACTAAGATCGTTGGCCAGAATATGGAAGAACGCCACGATGACGTAAAGCACGAGAAAAGCTTCGGTGAACAGCCGCAGGCCAAACTGCTGACGAAATTTAACCAGCAGCAGGTTGATGGAAATGTTGCCCATCACGTAGACAGCCGGCAGCCAGGCAATCTCATTGCTGTAAGCGCCAAAGGTGCCCTGAAGATTGGTGAGGTTGGCTGTCACCAGCGCATTACTGAGCGCGCCGGTGATGGAGATCAGCAGTCCGATAATGCCGAACGCCACGCGCTTTGAGGGCGAGTGGATTGGGGTGGAAGGTGAACCCGGCAGCATCGGTTTTTCATGAGGCAGCCATTCACGTTGTGCATAAGGATTGCGTTTTGCCACGATTAAATACTTCCCAATCGAGCCAGCAGCTGTTGCAGCACCTTCTCGGTCACCGCCAGTGCGTCAGGATCGATGTCTGCCAGCAACTGTGCACGCAAGCTGTCTGCCTGGGTTTTCACTTCGGCAAACGCCACGCTGCCCTGCTCAGTCAACACCAGCAGGCGTTTACGGCGATCCTCTTTCGGCTGAACGCGCGCCAGTAGCTGCTGTTTTACCAGTCGATCGACCAGTGGCACCACGCTTGCTTCTTCTAATCCCAACAGTTGCGCCAGCGCTTTCTGGGTCGGCGGCTCCGTGGCCGTGGCCACTGTCGCGATGGCCATCCAGCTGCTCATACTTAAGTCACTCTCTTTCAGGCGACGATCGACCGCCAGCCGCCATGCATGTGCCGTAAGATGTAATAAACGCGAAAAAGGTTGCGGATAGTCACTCAAAACGTAGTAGCCTAATGATTAGATACCTAACTAGACAAGTGCGTTATTATAAACAAAGTGTCAGCCTGATGAAAAGTTTGCTTACATTAGCACTGTAGTTCGCGCGCCTCAGCCCTTCCACTTTGTTCTCAAACTGATACAGCCTGCGTTAAAGCCTATTCCTGTACAGCTATTTTGTATAAGTTTCCCGTTAGTCAAATTTATCAACTAATTGATAAACAACAATAAGCACAAATTCCTTAAAAATATCATTGTACAAGTTAGGCTTCATTGTATAAGTTTACTTCCCGTGAGCCAGCGACTGGCTCCGTAACGAATGATGCACTTTGCGTCGCCTCTGAAGGTGTTTTTGGATTTCCACCTTCAGAGGTGTCTTTTTTGCGTTGGTTGATGAGTTTGGGTCTTACGCGCCTGTCCGCGCGTAAGTTTTTTCATCATGGAACTGAAGGCCAGGTTGCCATCAGACCGATCTGAAGGGCTTCATACATGCAAAACGCCGCCACCAGCAGTGACGCTATCGCTGACTATTTTAAACTCGCCGGTAACAGCGACAGCACCGAGATGGAAGTTTTCGGGCAGATCATCGCTGAAATCCTGCAAGCCGGCATGCCGGTCACCAATAAAGCCATCATCGCTTCGCTGATTAATCGCCTTGAGATGGAAAGTGATGTGATCCAACTGGATATTTATCGTCATCTTCTCGAACTGGTGGTTAACAAAACGCCTGACGATCTCTCGGTGTAATACCGGATTCCAGGGACGGAATCACTCTCTTCTTCGTTCTCCCGCTAGCTTCATCCCTCAATGCCCGCTAACATCATCCGCGTTTAGTGTCCAACTGGTTGCTGCCATGCCGTGACGGTATGCGCAAAATAGTAAAAGAGCCTGCACATTTATGAGCCCATCTACAGAACACGCCCCTGCGGCGAACGATATTACCGTGGGCAGCGTTTTACGCTCGCCTGCGCTGCTTACCCGTGAGTGTCTGGCTGGGGTGATTACCGCTCTGGCACTGATCCCAGAAGTGATCTCCTTCTCTGTTATAGCGGGTGTCGATCCCAAAGTGAGTCTGGTCGCCTCGGTGGTGCTGTGTCTGACCTTGTCGATTTTAGGTGGACGCCCGGCCATGGTCACGGCTGCAGCGGGATCGGTGGCACTGGTGATTGGACCGATGGTGCACGCGCATGGGGTTGAATACATTCTTCCTGCGGTAATCCTCGGCGGTATTATTCAGATTATTTTTGGTCTTGCCGGGCTGTCCCGCATGATGCGCTACATTCCGCGTTCAGTGATGCTGGGCTTTGTGAATGCGTTGGGCATTCTGATTTTCTTCGCGCAGGTTCCCCACGTCTGGGGGCAATCGGGATTAGTGTGGGTGCTGTTTGCCGTGACTCTGGCGATTGTGCTGCTGTTACCCAAAATCCTGAAAAGCGTCCCGTCACCGCTGGTCGCCATTGTCGTCGTCACCGGGGTGGCGTTGTTGCTGGGTTATCGCGTGCCTAACGTCGGCGATGAAGGGCCAATGAGTTCAGGCTTGCCAGGATTCACCACGCTGCTGGTGCCGTTTAATTTACAGACGTTGCTGATTGTCTGGCCTACCGCTTTGAGTATCGCCTTCGTGGGTTTGATGGAATCTCTGCTCACCGCCAAGCTGGTGGACGATATCACCGACACACCTTCGGGTAAGCGCCGCGAGTCCTGGGCACTGGGCGTCGGTAATATTTTGGCCGGTTTTTATGGCGGCATAGCTGGCTGTGCCATGATCGGTCAAACCATTGTTAACGTTGAGCTGGGCAAAGCACGCACGCGCATCTCAACCGTTGCGGCAGGTATTGTGCTGCTGCTGCTGGTCACCGGACTGAGTCAGATCATGGCGCAGATTCCTATGGTGGTCCTCGCGGCAATCATGATGGTGGTCGCGGTGAAAACCGTTAACTGGCACAGCCTGCAACCCGCCACGCTAAAACGTATGCCGTGGTCAGAAACCTCGGTGATGGCCCTGACAGTCGTGGTCACCGTTTGGACAGGCAACCTGGCGCTCGGCGTGTTGATTGGCGTGATCCTCGCCATGATGCTGTTTGCACGTCGTATTGCCCATGTTATCCATGCTGAACGCAAGTTAAGCGATGACGGTGAACAGGTCTATTACACGGTACGCGGCCCGCTGTTCTTTGGCAGCAGCAATGATTTGTTCGAACATTTCGATTACGGACACGATCCAAAAGTTGTCACCATTGACCTGACGCATGCACAAATCTGGGATGCATCCAGCGTCGCGGCACTGGATGCCATTGAATACCGCTATCAACGTCACGGTGCGACAGTCACCGTCATCGGGCTGGATAACCGCAGTAGCGATTTCCGCGATCGCCTGAGCGGTAATCTGGGGTGATGATTTCAGTGAAGTGAGTTTGAGTCACTTCGTCCAGATTGATTTTTCTCTCAGCTGCCATCTCCAACGAGATGGCAGCTTTTTTATGGGCTTTCGTCAGCGATATATCGACTACGCTTAGGAAGCAACGCTCGGTTGCCCAAATAAAGGACGTGATTAATGAAGAGTTTATTCGGTGGAATGCTGATTCTCACTTGTCTGATCTCGCTGATGGGTTGCCAGCAATCCGACAGGCCAATTGGGCCTGATGGTCGTCCGAACGTGCCCACAGAGCAGCCTGTTCCGGGCGGCCCGATGAGTAAAGGTCCCGTAGGGCAACCGCAAGCCTGAGGCTTATCGCGCCCAAAGCAGATGAGCAGATGAGCAGATGAGCAGATGAGCAGATGAGCAGATGAGCAGATGAGCAGATGAGCAGATGAGCAGATGAGCAGATGAGCAATTGTAACGGGCAGTTGATATCAAGGATAGATATTAAGAATTGATATTATCAAGTCAATCGCAGGCACAAAAAACCGCCCTTGGGCGGTCACGACATTACTGCATATTGCTTTAGTTTTATTTGGTTTTAGCGACTACTAAATATGGTACCCGAGGCGGGACTTGAACCCGCACAGCCATAAGCCGAGGGATTTTAAATCGGTCACTTTTGTTATTGATAACATCGTCTTGAACAATATTTTCATAAATAAGCTCAGTAAGCACACTCCATCTATCAACGGCTTGCGAGCATTGTTGTCCTGATATTATGAAGCTTTTCCGGCCCTAACTGCCGCTTCGCTAGCGTTTATTTAAAGTCCGCCTATCATCAAATTGTCACTTCGATTCCCTGTGATGTTGACCACTAACTCATTGGAAATGTTAGGCACAGTATTGTGCCTGGCCCGGCTGATTGGACTCATCCGGGCTTTTTATTTTTCCTTTCAGCCGCCAGCCTTACATCCTTTTCCATCTCCAGCATTCCCCCCTTAATTAATCCTTCATTCTTACGACTTCCCAACGATTTTATTCTGAAAATTATATCCGCCGCTTCGCTAGCTTTTACTTGATGCCATCCTATGATCAGAATGTCGCTTCTACTTCCCTGTACTATCGACAAACTCTGATTGATCATGATTCGCACCCATTGTGCAGCCCGGACGCCAACACTACCGGGCTTTTTTATGTTGTGAAATCATCACTATCGAAACGGAACGAAATTCGCTACTCCCCTCAGTAAATTCTTATCATCGATCATTTTGTGATCAACACCTCAATTGTTGCTATTATAGCGACGTGATACACACAGCTAACGTGATGTTTTACGAAAGAGAATTTCCCATTGAACGAATTTTTACCCGCCTTTGTGCGGGTTTTTTTGTGCCTAAGCGGTACTGATCACATCTTTATCTGTGGCAAAGCGCATTATGTATGAAACCAGAAGGTACGAAAGTTTCCCCCAAAGATTGCCCGCGCTTCATCTCACTCGCAGCGCGGGCTTTTTTGCGTGAATAGACTAGATTTGAAGTGGTACTGTCGAAAACGTGGAGGCGAGAATGCGTTATCTTTTGCTGCCAGGTATCACTACGGTTTTGCTAGTAGTAGTTGTGTTTCTGATGCAAGCACACTGGAGTCCCATGCTGTGATGATTCGACCCATCACGGCAGGCCAAGAAAAACTATAAAAGATTACGCTGAACTCTCCGCACAGGCTGAACTCAAGGGCATCCTGTGCTTTTTTTTAAGCGTGCGCTGGCTATTTCTAAGGGTAATACTATTCTCAATCGGTTCCCGTTTCCCAATGGGACGCCATCAATTACAGGCAAAACTTTTGCCGCCCGGAACCCATTGCTCCGGGCTTTTTTGAAAACTTTAAATTGGCGACCCGTCCTGCTCATGTATCGCAGTCACTTCATGCGTCACCACTCCCACAACGGCCACATCCTCAAGCAAATCATCTTCCAGAGTCTGGCCTTCATCGGTGATGATTCGACGCGGATGCATATAGGTGTGCCCCCATTCGTACATGCCTGACAAATCCGGCAAGACAGCATCACCATTCTTTGGCCGCCGTTTCTCATCAACGATGCAGCTGCGCCCCTTCCATTCCACAAGGTAACAGGTCGTGCTGGTCGCAAGCACCTTCTGCACCGGCAGTGTCATCTCGCCACTCACAGGTCCGAAATTCGAGTGGTATATGCCGGCGACAACCTTTCCCGCTTCATTGCCCACGCTTTCTGAGTGCCCTGTCCTGCGAACCATAGTTTTCCCTTCCCGCTTTGATTGAGGCCGTCTACAACGCGCATCAGCGCCTCGCTATTGGCCTGTGGTTTGTGTTCGTCAAAAAGATTGAGTTGTAATACCCCCTGGCTGAAGAAATCGCCAAGCATAACCCCTGCTTTCATATAACGTCGGTTATCGAGCCAGATACGACCCAGCATCTCCATAGCCACCCGGATAATGTCTCGGTTGTCGTTTGATGGCGTTTGTAAATTGCCCATAGCCTGGTTGCCATAATAAATTCCATTAACAGCGTGCAGACTGGTGCGAACAAAAACCGCTACCTGACAGCAGAACTGGCGTTCTTCGCGTAACTTCTCTGCAGCCCGCTCCGCGTAAGCGCAGATGGCCTGACATATTTCCATGTAATCGGCTAAACGTGAGAAAGCGTTTATTTCCCGTATGTATCGCTGGGTATATGAGCGCGGCATGGTGAAGGGTAATCCTTCAAAGGGCGTTAAGAAGTTCAAAGAGGATTCTCGCGACCGCTACGTCACAGATGCGGAATATCAGGCGCTATATTCGTGTGCGCCAGATATTGTGAAGGTGGCAATGGAGTTGGCGTATTTATGCTGTGCCAGACAAGCAGATGTTCTTTCCATGAAAAAGAGCCAAATCATGGAAGAAGGGATTTTGATTAAACAGAGCAAAACAAGCGTAGCGCAAATTAAGGGCTGGTCCCCTCGCCTGACTACTGTAATCAGCATGGCAGCAGAGCTAAACCTAAAGCCAGGCATGAGCAGTATATTCATCATCCACCAGCCGAACGGTTCAGGCTATACGCGCGATGGTTTTAACAGTCGTTGGAGCGCAGCCCGTGAAGAGGCTCGCATTAAATTTCCAGAACTGCTTTTTGATTTCACCTTCCACGATCTGAAAGCAAAAGGGGTATCAGACCTTGAGGGTGATCTTTATGAGAAGAGAGCCATCACCGGGCATAAGAACGTCGAACAAACCGCAGCATACGACCGCAAGATCGTTGTCGTTCCGATTGTCGGTGGGCAGAAAAAGAGCGTTTGATATTATGAAGTCATATTATGAAGAGAACTGAAGACACAAAAAAACCGCCCTTGGGCGGTTACGACATTACTGCATATTGCTTTGATTTTATTTGGTTTTAGCGACTACTAAATATGGTACCCGGGGCGGGACTTGAACCCGCACAGCCATAAGCCGAGGGATTTTAAATCCCTTGTGTCTACCGATTTCACCACCCGGGCAGGGTGTAAATTGGAGGCGCGTCCCGGAGTCGAACCGAGGTAGACGGATTTGCAATCCGTTGCATGGCCACTCTGCCAACGCGCCTTTATTCTGATGTGTCATCTGTCAGCAACAAACGACTAAATTTGGAGCGGGAAACGAGACTCGAACTCGCGACCCCGACCTTGGCAAGGTCGTGCTCTACCAACTGAGCTATTCCCGCATAATCTTCGTCTTTCACTTTACTGCTGCGTTAGCTTCCTTCATTCACACAGGTCACTTACTGAAGTAAGCTCTCTGTGGTTCGTTCAGTCGCCGCCTTGCTGAAAACTGAAATACTTGATTCTTTAATTCACCGAACTCGCTGATTTTACTCAGCTTCTTGCAGACTCGCTGCCGTTCGATGCGATGCATTCTACTTATCTGACGCAATGAGTCAATAGAATTATCCACACAGTGCGTCCGTTTGCTGCTTTTTAAATCGCATCGATCAGCTATCGAGCAAATCACCGCGTGCGGCGCTCAAATACTGGAACATTGACCAGAAGGTCAGCACCGCGGCGATATACAGCGCTACGACACCCACCCCCACCACCGCAGCGTCTGGGCGCCACAGCAAGGCGAACAGAGAGAACATCTGCGCCGTAGTTTTCACTTTGCCAATCCAGGAAACCGCTACGCTGCTGCGCTTACCAATCTCCGCCATCCACTCACGTAAGGCTGAGATGATAATTTCGCGCGCAATCATGGTCGCTGCCGGTAAGGTAATCCACCAGGCGTGGAAATACTCGGCAACCAGTACCAACGCAATGGCCACCATCACTTTGTCAGCTACAGGATCGAGGAAAGCGCCAAAACGCGTGGTTTGCTTCCAGCGGCGGGCAAGAAAACCATCAAACCAGTCAGTCACGGCGGCAACCACAAAGATCAATGCTGTGGCAAAAGGTGCCCATTGAAAAGGCAGATAAAATGCCAGCACAAAGAATGGAATCAGTACAACTCGAAACAGGGTAAGACACGTCGGAATGTTAAATTGCATATGCCAGTAACTGTCTGGTGTGAGTAGAATTTAACGTATGTTCCTACATTGCCCCCCCTGTTTCAATGCTAGTGTTTCAGCGAGTGGTAGATTTTTTCCGCCAGCGCGAAGGAAATCCCCGGCACTTTAGCAATCTCATCCACGCTGGCATTCATCAGGGGTTGCAGGCCCCCCATATACTTAAGCAGCTGTTGACGCCGTTTTGGCCCGACCCCTTCAATGCTTTCAAGTGCACTGGTGTTCTTCACTTTCGCACGTTTTTTCCGGTGCCCCGAAATTGCATGATTGTGAGAGTCATCACGAATATGTTGAATCACATGCAGTGCAGGCGAGTCTGGCGGCAACGAAACGCCCTCGCCTTCCGCTTCAAAGAACAGCGTTTCCAGACCCGCTTTACGGTCAGTGCCTTTTGCCACGCCCAGCAAAATGGGACGATCTTTATCCCAGGGCACATCCAGCTCTGCGAACACCTGTTTCGCCTGCGCCAACTGGCCTTTACCGCCATCGATGATGATGACATCAGGGATTTTGTCCTCTTCCAGCGCTTTACCATAACGACGACGTAATACCTGGTTCATCGCGGCGTAATCATCGCCAGGCGTGATGCCTTCAATGTTATAGCGGCGGTAATCTGAACGCAGCGGTCCATCGCGGTTAAAGACCACACACGAAGCTATCGTCTGCTCACCCATGGTGTGACTGATATCGAAACACTCCATGCGCTTGATGCTGTCGAGTTCGAGAAAGACTGCCAGCGCCGCCAGTCGCTGCTGAATAGTGGAGTGCTGAGACAGTTTAGTGGTCAACGCGGTGGCAGCGTTGGTGCGCGCCAGTTTAAGGTAGCGTGCCCGATCGCCGCGTGGTTTACTTTGAATATTGACCTTGCGGCCGGCCAATTCACTCAAAGAATCGGCCAGCAACTCGCGTTCAGGCAGGCTAAAGTCCAGCAGAATATCAGCAGGCAAAGTGCGTGCTTCGCTGCCCTGCAGATAAAACTGACCGACAAAGGTTTGCACCACTTCGGTGAGATCGGTATCGGCTGGCACTTTCGGGAAGTAACTGCGGCTGCCCAGCACTTTGCCCTGCCGAATAAACAGCACGTGCAGGCAAGCCATACCGGCGTCGAATGCCACCCCCATCACATCAAGGTCATCGCCCTGATTGGAGACAAACTGCTTCTCGGTGACGCGTCGTACCGCCTGAATCTGATCGCGCAGACGCGCCGCTTCTTCGAAGCGCAATCCATAGCTGGCCTCTTCCATGCGTTTGACCAGTTGGTTGATCACTTGATCATCTTTACCGGCAAGAAACAGCCGCACGTAGTCCGTTTGCTGCGCATACTCATCTTCGCTGACCAAACCCGCTACGCACGGCCCAAGGCAACGGCCAATCTGATATTGCAAACAGGGGCGAGAGCGGTTGCGATAAACACTGTTTTCACACTGTCGAATCGGGAACACTTTCTGCAACAGCGCCAGGGTTTCACGCACCGCATAGCCATTAGGGAAAGGCCCAAAATATTCCCCTTTCGCGTGTTTGGCACCACGATGCATCGCCAGTCGCGGATGCGCGTCTGCACTCAGGAATATATAGGGATAGGATTTATCATCACGCAGCAGCACGTTATAGCGAGGCTGATAGAGCTTGATGTAATTGTGTTCAAGCAGCAAAGCTTCGGTTTCGGTATGCGTCACCGTCACGTCGATGTTTTGGATGTTACTGACCAGAACTTCGGTTTTTCGACTGCCCACCTGAGTGCGGAAATAACTGGTCAGGCGCTTTTTGAGGTCTTTCGCTTTACCGACATAGATCACCGTGCCTGTCGCGTCATACATGCGGTAGACGCCGGGCTGACTGGTCACGGTGCTGAGAAAGGCTTTGGAATTGAAAACGTCACTCACTACTGATTAACGGCTCCGCATTATAGAGACCATGTCGAATGGCCAGATGCGTTAACTCTACGTCGCCACTGATGTTCAACTTACTGAACATGCGATAACGGTAACTGTTAACGGTTTTCGGGCTGAGATTAAGCTGCTCGGAAATTTCCGTCACCTTTTGCCCTCGGGTGATCATCAGCATAATCTGCAATTCCCTTTCCGACAAACAGCTAAAGGGCGATTCGGCTTTTTGCGGCTCGATTTGGCTAAGCGCCATTTGCTGCGCAATATCTGATGCGATATAGCGCTGACCTGAATGCACTGAACGAATCGCACTCACCACTTCCTGCGGGGCCGCACCTTTGCTCAGATAACCCGCCGCACCGGCTTGCATCACTTTTGCCGGCAGCGGATTTTCTGTATGGATGGTCAGCATAATAATGCGGATGTCAGGATTGAAGCGCACAATTTTTCGCGTGGCTTCCAGACCGCCGATGCCCGGCATATTCATGTCCATCAGCACCACGTCAACCGGATTGCTGCGGCACCATTTCACCGCGTCTTCACCACAAGCCACTTCCCCGGCAATTACCAATCCCTTCATATCTTCCAGTATGCGGCGAATACCGGCGCGTACCAGTTCATGGTCATCAACAAGAAGCAGACTGATCAACGGGACGTACTCCGCAGGTTAGTGAGGGGAAAAATATATTTCAGGAGGGCCATCTTACCGGGTTTGCCGGGGAAAAAACATCTGGTTACGCAGATAAATCCCAAATGAAATGATACATATCAAATTGAGCTCATTCCCAGATATCTTTTGAGTGAAACGCACTAGCATGCAAGAATTAAAATGTGAAATTGTGACTAATATCATTATGTTATAATTTATGCTCTTTTCATTGACCGCTGGGCTTTAGTAAATAAAAATAACTTCAACGCCTGATTTTCCCTGCCTGTTAATAACGCAAACGTCCATTTAATGTTGGTTTAATCTCCACCGCTTCGCCTGGGATAAATTCCTCATTCAACCATATGATATACTCTGTTTTTTACACACAGATATTGTGTCTACATTCAGTAACACCACCAAGGAGTCAAAGATGAGTGATGAAGACTTTTCAACATCGCGGGATACCCAGGCACTGGCCGACGAAGTGGCTTGCCTGAAAATGATGGTGACGCTGATTCTGAAAGGGATGGGCCAGGCGGATGCCGGTAAGGTTATTATTAACATGGAGCGCTATGTGCAAAGCGCGTTAGCGGATAAGCCGCAGGCGGAGGTGTTCAGCAACACCATTCGTCAGATTAAAACCGCCTACCGTCAGTAAGCGGTGAAGCCCCGCGCGATGCGCGGGGTGGTCAACTGTGCGACTGCCAGTTCACTGAAACACCCAGTGACGGCAGCACCTCTTCGGGACTAAACCGACGTGTGCCGCGATACTTGTCCGCCAGTGCCGGCTGATGAACCGGAATACGAATGGCAAACAGATTATCCTCAGATTGAATCAAACCAGGTGATAAAGGTTCGTACACGACATGGTGCTGCTCAAACATTTTTTCCAGCATCGGCGTTGCTGAGCTGATCAGGTACTCCATACCGCTGAGTTCCGCCAACTGCACCGCATGCCACAAAATCGTCAGTGGCAGTTCTGCATCCACCTCAAGGCGTGCCGAAAAGCGTGACATTTCCCAGACTTTTTCCTGATCGAACGGCAGCACCATGCCTTCAGGCACTTCTGGTTCATGCCAGGGCAACAAACGTGCACAGCCGCAGATCCCCTGGCGCGCATTCCAGGCGATCATCCAGGTGACATCGGAGCGATCAAAGCGATCATACTCCTGCCCAGGCGTACTTAAGCGCGGCGGGATAGACCAACCTTCACCCCGCGCAAAAACGCTATAGCGATATGTTCCTAATTCTGCCAACAGAGAGGACGGCATATCCTTAAGCTGTGTTTGAATTACTTTCATCATGCGCCCCTGACATCCCCATGTTTGCAATGATTTCTTTGCGCCAGCCTGGCAAAGTTCCGGCGCAGGGTAGACAACTGACTAAAGAGTGGGAACTACTAAAATTAGTAGTTGCCTTTTTGCTATATCAGGCCAATTGCCGCCGCATAACACGCAATCTGCGTTTTATTGGAAACATTAAAACGCTTTTGCATATTCTTTTGGTGAAAATTCACCGTATGTTCTGAAATCGCTAAAATCAGTGAAATTTCCGCAGAAGTTTTTCCTTCTGCCGTCCATTTCAAAATTTCCAGTTCGCGTTGGCTAAAATCATTAGATAAAACCGCCATTGAACTATCATTTAGCCGCTCCAGCACGCGCAAACTCAGTTCCGCCAGAAGGTGCAGTTTCACCTCTAGCTGAACGCGTAAGTGTTGAGTCTGACTGTGAAGCGATGATGCTATAGATAATATACCAATGGCACGATTTGGCGCCATTGCCGAACAAGAAAAGCCGCTGTTAAGCCCTGCCGCATTCGCTTCAGCCCATAAATTACCGGCACCGGTAAACAAATCCCGTGTCCATTCCACGCCTCGTCCCGGCCGCTGACAAAGTAACAGCACCGGATCGACAGCATAATAATTTTCGCTTTCATAGCGCTTAACCCAGCTTTCCGGGTAAGTACTGAACAAAAACACGCGCGGCCGGGTAAAAGGCACGGGATGTTGAACGAGGAAAGCGAATGAATCGAAACCCATCGCTTCAATGTGTTTTTGTAATAGCGTTTTTACTTGAATCACTTCCGTCAGCGCCTGAAATTCATTTTCAGTTTCGCCACGCCAGACGAAATAATTATCGGTCGTCATTATTGCCTCAGCGTTGTTTCACGCTTTAACTTGTTATTCGTTCTGATTAACACAAAAAATAAATTAACTTGAGAAAAAATATTGATTGAAATGAGAGCAGCCCGCGGGGTAACAATCATAACCATCCTGTTGTCAATGCGTTACCATTATGGGGAACTGAAAGCAGATACATTTTGCCAACAGCTTCACAACTTTAATCCTCTTTCCTGATTAGAATAGGATTTTTCCGAAGGAGTTTCAATCACCCTATTCATCGAAAATCATCATTAGATTGATAAATTTTTAGCATCGTCATTAACTAAAATCACTCACTTTGAAAGCGGCTACTGAGGGTAATAGCGGTATTTGTGGGACGACGCCTATTCGGCTCATTCTTAATCCCAGTGATTTCTGTGGTGAGCGGTATAACGTGATTTCCGTCACCCTCTTTTCCAGCTACGCTTAGAGGATGTACGGGTGATGACGCTGTGGACTTTTCAGGGGAAGACGTTGCGCCCTCATGCATACTGGCGCATTGTCATGCGTATTCGAGCATCATAACGGGGCTGACTATGATGAACCAACTGGCATTACCTTTCCTTGTACTGGGCGGTTGTACAGCGCTGATGATCTTAAAAGATCTTTTCCGTCACCCGCATCCGGTGGCCATCATGAATATCATCTGGCCGCTGACCGGCCTCTATATGCCGTTCATCGGATGGTTAGCCTGGTGGTATCTGGGCCGTAAACCTTCACGTCAGGTAAAACTTGCGCTGCTGGTTCCACAGAAAATTCAGAGTAATGCCAGCTGGCAAACAATATTTATTTCCACCTCATTATCTGCTGCGGCCTGTATATTTGGCGACATAATGACCCTACCAATAATCACCTTGCTAAATCAGTTCGCCATTATGCCAACGCTTTGGATGCAGGCAATTATTTGCTTGATAGTTTCTCTGGTGGTGGGTTTATTTTTCCAGTTCCTGGCGATTCGCCAACGTGAAAAACGTTCATTTGGCCGGGCGTTATTATTAGCATTAAAAACCGAAACGTTTCCCCTGCTGATTTATCAATTAGGTATTTTTATCTTTATGGCACTGGCACTAAAATTTGTTCTCAACCAGCAAATCAATCCGTTGCTGGTCGCTTTCTGGTTTATGTTACAACTGGCCATGATCATCGGTTTTCTATTCTCCTGGCCCGCTAATCATTTCCTGATAAAACGAGGGCTTAACCCCGCCGTCTAACTAACGACAGTATCCGCCGCCGCGCATGCCCAGGTGAAAATGTCCGGCATGCGCGGCGTTGTAATCCGGTCCTAACGCATTGCCAAAGGTCGCACAGCCGTTTTGCCATAAAGCGCGGAGCCCTGCAGCCGCATCCTCAGGTTGATGCCAGTTTTTTGCCACCTGCAGCCAGCGTCCATCCGCAAGCTGAAACCCTGTCACATCCCATGCATCTGCTGTTGCATGCTCGCTTAAACGCCCCTGCTGGCGATGATAGATATTTCGACAGGCGTAACTGCCGACGTGGCTGATGTGCCGAATCGGGCTGTTGATACCTGCCTGCTGCAAGGCGTGAGTGCTGTTGACGACATAGATTGTGCTGCTCACTGCCATGGGGCAACTGGCAAGAAAGCTGCTGCTCAATGTCACTTCACCAAAACCACTCACGCGCAAAGGTTGTTCAATAGGGCAATCACCTTTCAGTGCTGGCACCGCGCGAAATTCTACCCATCCCTGCTGACTGGCTCGCTGCATCACCGCCATACAGGCCGCAGGATCGTGACTCAGGCGCTGCAATTTGTAGCGCATCATCCATCCTTGTGGGTCAGTGACCGACAGCGGCGTAAACGGATTCCACTGCGGCGGCAAATGCGTTTTCAGCCACGGCAAACTCCACCAGCCACATAATGCCAACAGAACAATCGCTAATAATGCGCGCATCACACCTCACGTTTACTCATAAAAAGAAGACGTAAGTGTAGGTGGCAAAATGGGGAGATAACGCAGAAAAGGCTTAATTGCTGAAGATTTACGCAAATGTACCGTGGATTATGCCATGTAAATATTTACTGACAGAGGAAACCCCGTAAAAGGTCACAATTGTAAAAAAACAATTACCGAGAGTTGCAACCTTTCCACTATCTTATGCCACTTGCCTATCAAACGGCACGTTATCTAACAGCCAGTAGAGCTGACACAACATCAAAACAGGAAAGATATATTTATGGTTGATCAATCCAAAGAGGCGCTTATCGAGGCCGAACAGCCCGATAAGCTCCAGCGTAATCTGCATAACCGCCATATCCAACTGATTGCTATCGGTGGCGCGATCGGCACCGGGTTGTTTATGGGCTCAGGTAAAACCATCAGCCTGGCCGGCCCCTCGATCATTTTCGTTTATATGATCATCGGTTTTATGCTGTTTTTCGTCATGCGCGCTATGGGCGAACTGCTGCTCTCAAATCTTGAATATAAATCATTCAGCGATTTTGCTGCCGACTTACTCGGGCCATGGGCGGGATATTTTACCGGCTGGACTTACTGGTTCTGTTGGGTGGTAACGGGCATTGCTGATGTCGTGGCCATTAGTGCCTATTTCCAACTCTGGTTCCCCGACTTTTCCATCTGGATGAGTGCGCTGCTGTGTATATTTGTGTTCCTGGCGCTCAATATCGCAACGGTGAAATTGTTTGGCGAAATGGAATTCTGGTTCGCGATTATTAAAATCGTGGCGATTGTTGCTCTGATCGTGACCGGCATCGTGCTGGTCAGCATGCATTATCCTTCGCCTAACGGCAGCGCCGCGGCCCTGAGCAATATCTGGGATCATGGCGGTATGTTCCCGAAAGGATTGAGCGGCTTCTTTGCTGGCTTCCAGATTGCGGTATTTGCCTTCGTCGGCATTGAGTTAGTGGGAACAGCCGCAGCAGAAACCAAAGATCCGCACAAGGTGTTGCCACGCGCGATTAACGCCATTCCGTTGCGCATCATTATGTTTTACGTTCTGGCGTTGCTGGTGATCATGGCGGTGACGCCGTGGAATCAGGTGATGCCAGACCGCAGCCCCTTCGTTGAGATGTTTGTGCTGATCGGATTACCCGCCGCCGCCAGCATCGTGAACTTCGTGGTGCTGACTTCTGCTGCATCATCCGCCAACAGCGGCATTTTCTCCACCAGCCGTATGCTGTACGGTCTGTCAGAACAAGGCGTGGCACACAAAGCGTTTGGCCGCCTGTCGGCACGCGCGGTTCCCACCACCGGGCTGTTTTTCTCCTGCTTCTGCCTGCTGTGCGGCGTGGCGCTGATTTACCTGATTCCCGATGTGATGACGGTATTCACCATGGTTACAACGGTATCGGCGATTCTGTTTATGTTCGTCTGGACCATCATCCTGTGCAGCTATCTGGCTTACCGCAAACAGCATCCACAACGTCATGCTGAGTCGAAGTTCAAGATGCCGCTGGGCAAGCTGATGTGCTGGGTGTGCATGGCGTTCTTCGCCTTTGTCATTGTCCTGCTGACCTTGCAAGATGATACTCGCCAGGCGTTGATGGTCACGCCGCTGTGGTTCGTCATTCTCACTATGGGCTGGTTGTTACGTCGTCGTAAAGCCTGATAGCCCTGCCGAAAAAAAGCCCCGAATGCTCGGGGCTTTTTTTATAACCTTTCGCGTAATTTATGCCATGCCTGCGCCAGTGAAGGCCGTACCGAAGGCTCCCTTTCCGGTGCCGGTTCGGGAACATGTGCCGATCCCAGATTGAAGCTGAAGGTGTAATTGGGCGCTTCCCCCATCCTTAAATCCGAAATCAAGGTATCTTCATCCTGCTGGCGCATGGCGTAAAAACCATGGCTGAACCACGCCACTCGCTCGGCATACCAGTCGCCTTTAAACGCATCGAACAATTGCGGGTTGCGCGGATGCCAATGAATTTCCAGTGCACGATCGGGTGACAGCAGTGACCAATAGGCTTCACCGTAACGATCGGGGGTCATAATCACGGTTCGCCACACCAGGGTATTAAACGCCGTTGGCGTCACCAGCACCTGCTGCGGCTTGATGGATTGATCAGTCAAATCACGATTGATATGCTGCGTCGCCACGCCCTGCACCACCATGCTCCAGCCGAGATACAGCGTACTGATCAGCAAGCCCGCCTGATTCCAGCGCAGCCCTACGCCATCACGCCGCCATAACGCCACCCCGAGCGCAATCAGCAATGGCAGGGTATACAACGGATCGATGATGTACATGCTGCCAATCGCGTAGGGGAAATCGGTAAACGGCAACCCCAGTTGCGTGCCGTACACCGTTGTCAGATCGAGCAATGGATGCGTAATCAGGGCCAGCCAAATTGCCAGACACCAACCGCGCCAGTGGGAGCGACTGCGTGTTGCACCTGCGATCAGCCAGGCCAGCAGGGGCGCAACTAACGTGAGCCATATCAGCGCATGGCTCTCAGTACGATGCAGCGTCATATTGCGAATCGCATCGCCATGATCGATAAACACATCAAGATCGGGCAAGGTGCCGGCAATCGCCCCCACCAGCGCCGATTGCCATAACGGCACGCGTTTGCCCATCACCGCAACGGTGACCGCCGCGCCCAACGTCAATTGTGATAGCGAATCCATGCACTCTCCTGGCTAAAGCGGGATCAACGCACGCGGATCCCTTCAATTATCATGCGCTGTACATTCTCCAGCGTTTGTTCAAAAAACGCAGGATCGTTCAGCGTCTGGCCGGTGATCGCTTCAACCTGTGAAGCAAAATCCGCGTAGTGTTGCGTGGTGGCCCACAGCAGGAAAAACAGATGCTGGGGTTGCACACCGGCTAACCGCCCTTCCGCAATCCACTGCTCGATGATCGCCGCCTTCTCATCCACCAGCGCTTTTAGATCCCCGGCCAGTTCACCTTTGAGTAAAGGGGCACCTTGTAGCATCTCGAGACAGAACAAGCGCGAGGCCTGTGGGTGATCGCGCGACACCTCCAGCTTAAGACGGATATATTTCCGAATAGCGGTCAGTGGGTCCTGATCGTGGCGCAGTGCGCGCAGTGGTGCCAGCCATACATCAAGGATCTCTTTCAGAACCGCGATATACAGCACCTCTTTTGAGGGATAGTAGTAAAGCAAATTGGTCTTGGAGACATCGGCACGCTCTGCCACTTTATCGAGGCTGGTACCGTGAATACCGAACTGCGAGAAGAAGCTTAACGCCGCTTCCAGTATCGCAGCCCGTTTTGCGGCAACGGCACGTGAACGTCGGCCCGGTTGTTTTTCATCGCTTTTCACACTGTTACCTCTTCAATCCTGCCTGTCCGCATCATAACAAAGCCCCTCTTTCCTGCCTAATCGCTCGCCCTGCACCTTTTTTGACCACTGTGCGCATGAAAAACGTGCAAAAAGTTTTGACCAAACGGTCTGATTTAGACCAACCGCTCTACTTTCATTCTTCAATAGTTTTTAACACATTGTTGTATAAGGCATTTAAAAATGTGGCACAGGCTTTGCAATTTTATGACTGAGCGCCGCTCGCAGGATGCGTGCAGGAAGCAGTGCAGCGCGTAAAGCAATGCCCGTTCAATGCAGAGAGGTTTCACATGAAAATTGGCGTATTTATCCCGATTGGCAACAATGGCTGGCTCATCTCCACCCATGCGCCGCAGTACAAACCGACTTTTGAACTGAATAAAGAGATTGTGCTGAAGGCCGAGCACTATCACTTCGACTTTGCGCTCTCGATGATCAAACTGCGCGGCTTCGGAGGTAAAACCGAATTCTGGGATCACAACCTCGAATCCTTCACCCTGATGGCGGGGCTCGCGGCGGTGACCTCACGGATTGAGATCTATGCCACGGCAGCCACGCTGACGCTGCCCCCAGCAATTGTGGCGCGTATGGCCGCCACCATCGATTCGATTTCCAATGGCCGTTTCGGCGTCAATCTGGTCACCGGCTGGCAGAAACCCGAATACGAACAGATGGGATTGTGGCCGGGTGATGAGTACTTCTCCAGCCGTTACCAATACCTCACCGAGTACGTCACCGTGCTGCGCGATTTATGGGGCAGCGGTCAGAGTGACTTCAAGGGTGAATTTTTCACCATGAACGACTGCCGCGTCAGCCCGCAACCGCAGAAACCGATGAAGGTGATCTGCGCCGGACAGAGCGATGCCGGTATGGCATTCTCCGCGCAGCATGCCGATTACAACTTCTGCTTCGGCAAAGGGGTCAACACGCCCACCGCTTTCGCCCCGACCGCCAGCCGCATGAAAGCCGCAGCGGATCACGCCGGGCGCGATGTCGGCTCTTACGTGCTGTTTATGATCATCGCCGCCGAAAGCGATGAGGCCGCGCGTGCCAAATGGGAGCATTACAAAGCAGGTGCCGATGAAGAAGCGCTTGCCTGGCTCACCACGCAAAGCCAGCAGGACACCAAATCGGGTAGCGATACCAACGTGCGTCAGATGGCCGATCCCACCTCAGCCGTCAACATCAATATGGGCACCCTGGTGGGTTCATACGCCAATGTGGCACGAATGTTGGATGAAGTGGCTGAGGTCGACGGCACGCAGGGCGTCTTACTCACCTTTGATGACTTCCTGCAAGGCATTGAAGATTTCGGTGAGCGTATCCAGCCATTAATGCAGTGTCGTCAAAACGTTATCACTTCGCAGAAGGAGGTTGCCTGATGAGTACCGTAACCTGTGCCCATACGTCGAGTTTGCCCAATATCACCCTGCCCGCCCGGCCAGAAGCTATCGCACTGCCGCCGGCGCAAAGTGCCTTGATCGTCGTGGATATGCAAAACGCCTATGCCACCGAAGGGGGTTATCTGGATCTTGCCGGTTTTGATGTCTCCGCCACCAAACCCGTGATCACCAAAATCCATCAGGCGGTCACCGCGGCACGCGCCGCTGGCATGCAGATTATCTGGTTCCAGAACGGCTGGGACGACCAGTACATCGAAGCGGGTGATGCTGGCTCGCCTAACTTCCATAAGTCGAATGCACTGAAAACCATGCGTAAGCGCCCGGAGTTACAGGGCACGCTGCTGTCGAAAGGCGGCTGGGATTATGCGCTGGTGGATGAACTGGTGCCGCAGGCAGGAGACATCGTGCTGCCTAAACCGCGCTACAGTGGCTTCTTCAATACCCCACTCGACAGCATGCTGCGCAGCCGCGGTATCCGCCATCTGGTGTTCACCGGCATTGCCACCAACGTGTGTGTCGAATCCACGCTGCGTGATGGCTTCTTCCTCGAATATTTTGGCGTGGTGCTGGAAGACGCCACTTATCAGGCCGGACCGCCGTTTGCTCAGCAGGCGGCGATTTTCAACATCGAAACCTTCTTTGGCTGGGTCAGTGACACAGACACCTTTTGTGAAGCCCTGAAGGCTTAAGGCCAATCTCACCTGCAAAACCATAACGATAAGGAACTGCGACGATGCCTAAAAGTGTGATTATCCCTGCCGGTAGCGGCACCCCGATTGCGCCCTTTGTGCCGGGAACGCTGGCCGATGGCGTGGTTTACGTGTCAGGCACGCTACCGTTCGATGCCAGTAACAATGTGGTCCACGTCGGCGATGCAGCGGCACAAACCCGCCACGTGCTGGAAACCATTAAAAAGGTGATCGAGACCGCCGGTGGCAAGATGAGTGATGTCACTTTCAACTCTATATTCCTCACCGACTGGAGCAACTACGCCGCGATTAACCAGGTTTATGCCGAGTATTTCCCCGGCGACAAGCCAGCACGCTTTTGCATTCAGTGCGGATTGGTTAAACCAGATGCGCTGATTGAAATTGCCAGCGTCGCGCACATCGGTCCCCAGGAGGCGTAATGCACCTTGAGATTCATGGTTTAACCGCTGCCGACGCGCCAACGCTGGTGCTGTCGTCCGGCCTGGGTGGCGTGGCGGGCTTTTGGCAACCCCAGCTGGCGGCGCTCACTCCCCATTATCGGGTGGTGACTTACGATCAGCGCGGTACCGGTCGCAGTGCCGATACGCTGCCTGAAGGCTACAGCATGGCGATGATGGCCGCCGAACTGGCTGAACGACTGGCGCAACATGACATTCACTATTACGACATTATTGGCCACGCGCTGGGTGGCCTGATTGGCCTGCAGCTGGCCCTGGATTATCCCAACCGTGTCGGCCGCATCGTGGTGATTAATGGCTGGCTGTCGCTGGATCCTCATACGCAACGCTGCTTCCAGGTGCGGCAGGATCTCCTGCTCAACGTGGGCGTTGAAGCCTTTGTACGGGCGCAGCCGCTGTTCCTCTATCCGGCTGAATGGCTGGCGCGCCATCAGGCGCGTATCACGGCTGAAGATGCTCATCACGTGGCTCATTTTCAGGGTATGGAGAATCTGCTACGTCGATTACATGCATTAATGAACTGTGATTTTCGTGCCCATGCGGCGCGGATTCAGCAACCGGTGTTAGCCATCTGTAGCCAGGACGATCTACTGGTGCCGTGGAGCTGCTCGCCACTGCTGGCCCAGGCGTTGCCTGACAGCAGTCTGATTGAGATGCCGTGGGGTGGACATGCAATGAGCGTGACCGATGCCGATAACTTCAACGCACTGCTGCTGCAATGGTTGGCCGAAACCGCTGCACCGGCACAGCGTGCCGCAAGTTGAACAGAGGAGTTGAATCATGAGTGTGCATGAATTGCCGCTGCCGCCCAATGTTGACCGCGATGCTTTTCGCCATGCCATGGCACGATTGGGTGCTGCGGTGAATATCATCACCACCGACGGTCCGGCGGGTCGCGCCGGATTCACCGCATCTGCTGTCTGCAGCGTGACGGATACGCCGCCTACTTTGCTGGTGTGTCTGAATCGTTCGGCATCGGTCTGGCCGACCTTTCGGGATAATGGCTATCTGTGCGTCAACACCCTGGCAGCCGGTCATGAGGATCTTTCTACGCTGTTTGGTGGTAAAACGCCGATGGATCAGCGTTTTGCTGCAGCTAACTGGCACACGCTGGCCAGCGGTTCACCGCTGCTGGAGGGCGCCACCGTGTCGTTTGATTGCAAAATCACCCAGGTGGTCACTGTTGGCACACACGACGTTTTGATGTGTGAAGCGCTGGCGCTGGTACGTAACGATGATTCCCATGGCCTGGCGTGGTTTGACCGTGGATATCATCACCTTTTACGGCAGGACGCCCGCTAACGCCGCTCTGCGCGGCCCGGTTCCACCGCTACCCTGGAGAAAACGATGGCGAATTCCTGGTTCCCCCGCTGGCAGAAAAAGTCAGCCATGACCGAAGATGGGCTGATTGCACCGGATGAAACCCTGCCGTTTGGGCAGACATTTGTGCTGGGCTTGCAGCATGCTGTAGCAATGTTTGGCGCAACGGTATTGATGCCGTTGCTGATGGGACTGGACCCCAATCTGGCGATTCTGGTTTCTGGCATCGGCACGCTGCTGTTTTTTGTTGTGACCGGCGGCCGCGTCCCCAGTTATCTCGGATCCAGCGCCGCCTTTGTTGGGGTCATTATCGCGGTGACCGGATTTAACGGCCAGGGATTGAACCCTAATCTGGCCCTGGCGCTGGGCGGGGTCATTGCGTGTGGCGCACTCTATACCCTGATTGGCCTGATTGTGATGAAAGTCGGTACGGGTTGGATTGAACGCCTGATGCCGCCTGTCGTCACCGGTGCAGTGGTGATGGCGATTGGCCTTAATCTGGCTCCGATCGCCGTGCACGGTGTCTCTGCATCGATGTTTGACAGCTGGATGGCGGTGATGACGGTGTTATGCATCGGCGTGGTCGCGGTCTTCACTCGCGGTCTGGTTCAGCGCTTACTGATTCTGGTTGGCCTGATTGTCGCCTGGGCGATCTACGCCTTGCTCACCAATGTGTTTGGCCTCGGCAAGCCGGTCGATTTTAGCGGTGTCGCCAATGCGCCCTGGTTTGGTTTACCGCACACCACCGCACCGGTGTTTGATATGCAGGCGATAGTGATGATTGCCCCTGTCGCCATCATTCTGGTGGCTGAAAACCTTGGGCATATTAAAGCCGTTGCCGGTATGACGGGGCGCAATCTTGATCCCTGGATGGGGCGTGCGTTTGTCGGGGATGGCCTCGCCACCATGCTGTCAGGTTCGATGGGAGGTAGCGGCGTGACAACTTACGCAGAGAATATCGGCGTCATGGCGGTCACCAAAGTCTATTCGACACTGGCGTTTGTCGGGGCAGCAGTGATTGCGCTGATACTCGGCTTTTCACCGAAGTTTGGTGCCTTGATCCATACCATTCCCGGCCCGGTGATTGGCGGTGCCTCTATTGTGGTATTTGGCTTGATTGCCGTGGCAGGTGCGCGAATCTGGGTGCAAAACAACGTTGATTTCAGTCAGAACGGCAATTTAATCATGGTGGCCACCACCTTAGTGCTGGGCGCTGGCGATTTCGCTTTGAAGATCGGCAGTTTCACCATTGGGGGAATTGGCACAGCAACTTTCGGTGCCATCATTCTTAACGCGATCCTCAAACGTCGTGGTGCCGCACTGGCAAACCAGGCGGCACGACAGCAACCTTAAGGCTCCAGCGGTGCCTGCTCAGGCACCGCTTTCTTGCGGCGAAGTCGTAGCTCGCTGACGATGACCCCACAGACGATCAGCGCACCACCCAACAGGGCGGCGGCCGGTAAACGTTCACCCGCAATACGCCCTACCACCCCTGCCCAGACCGGTTCACCGGCGTAAATCACTGTGGCACGTGTCGGCGACACGCTGCGCTGCGCCCAGTTCATTGTCACCTGAATCAACGCACTGGCCGCACCTAGCCCCAGTGCACTCAACAGCAATGGCGTTGAGATTGTTGGGACCGACTCGCCGTTAGGGATCATTAAGACAAAGGCACAGGCCGATGCGACCATCAGCTGAATCAGCGTCACACGACGCACATCTACCTGCCCGGCAAAGCGGCTAATCAGAATGATTTCAGCCGCGATGGCCAGCGTACTGAGCAATGTGGCTATTTCACCGGCGTTTAATGTCAGGCTGCCATCTTGTGGCCCGGCCACCAGCACTAAACCGGTGAACGCCAGCATGATGCCAATCCATGCCATTAATCCAGGTGGGCGGCGCAGAAATATCCATTGCAGCAATGGCACCACCGGCACATACAGCGCCGTTAAAAACGCCGACTGACTGCTGGAAATGGTTTGCATTCCCCAGGTTTGTAAGCCGTAGCCACCTGCAATCGCCAGTCCTATCAACGCACCGGCCTTAACTTCGAGCCATGTCATGTGTTTCAGGTAGCGACGAAAGAAGAAGGCCAGCAACAGCGATGCCGTCGCAAAGCGCAGCCCCACAAAGAAAAACGGACCAGAGTGCGCCATCGCCCGGTGAACCACCAAAAAGGTGCCACCCCAAACCATGGTGATGAAGATAAGGACAAGTTCCTGACGCGTAATACGCAGGCTGAGACGTGAGCTTAAAGCGGACATAACGCACCAAAATAATCGATTGGCGGTCATTTTTGCCTGGCCATGAGGGGAAATGCAATCTTTGTTACCGCCGGGCGAACCCGGCGGAGGGGGAATCAAACACAATCACATTACTTCTTGCTGCGACTGCGTCCCCCTTTTTCACCTGCTTCGGAAGCGCGTTGCGGGTCGTTCCTAAAATTACCGCCGCTATTTTTGCCGCCTTTACGTCCGGCTTCCGCGGCTCTCTCGCGATCCTCCGCGAAATTACCAGATCCTCCACGATGTTGTGCCATCATTTCCTCCAGGGATTGAGCATCTGTGGTTAGACCTTTTCATCCAATAGGGTGAAAAGCGAGACGACGGAGTATTCGCGCCGCCTGATGAAAGAATAGTCAACTCAACTAGACATTCAGCTAATATTCACACTTTGAAACACATAATTCACTTATTTATCCATCATAAACCAGATTAATCTCCAGCTTACAAGCGGTTAGCCCGTTAAAAAGCGCAGCGCTGAACTGCCCCAATTATCCTCCCTTCCGGCACCTTACGCAGTCTCTTCTATACTTCTGAATACTCATCACCCTCAGCAGGATAGAAAACCATGGCAAAAGTTTTGGTGCTTTATTACTCAATGTATGGACATATCGAAACCATGGCGCAAGCCGTGGCTGAAGGCGCAAAGAGTGTGAGCGGTGCGGAAGTCACCATTCTTCGTGTACCAGAAAGCATGGATGCGGAGAGATTTGCGCAGGTGGGCGGCAAGGTGAATCAGTCAGCGGCTGAAGCAAAACCTGAAGATTTAACCCAATACGACGCCATCATCGTGGGTACGCCAACCCGCTTTGGCAACATGGCCGGCCAGATGCGTAATTTCTGGGATCGTACTGGCGGACTGTGGGCCTCTGGCGCGCTGTACGGCAAACTCGCCAGTGTGTTCGCCTCGACTGGCACCGGTGGCGGTCAGGAACAAACGATTACCTCGGTATGGACCACTCTCGCCCATCACGGCATGGTCATCGTGCCCATTGGTTATGGCACCAAAGAACTTTTCGATATTTCTCAGGTTCGGGGCGGTACGCCTTATGGCGCCACCACGATTGCTGGCGGTGATGGCTCACGCCAACCGTCTGCGGAGGAACTGGGAATTGCCCGCTATCAGGGCCAATACGTCGCCGGACTGGCGGTAAAACTGCAAGGATAAATCCACAACAGGAGACCTTTATGGCCACAGAACAGTCGAAAGCTCACCACGTGGGCGAATGGGCCACGCTGCGCCACACCTCACCTGAAATTGCTGAAGCCATTTTTGAGGTGGCGAATTATGACGAACGACTCGCGGAAGAAATCTGGCGTCAGCAAGGAAGCGACGATGTGCTGCTCCGCGCTTTTGATAAGACCGATCAGGACGTTCTGACGTGGGACGACAAAACCGTCGAGCGTAAAAACGTTTAAAACGCAGGCGGGCATGTCCCGCCTTTGTCATTTTTTCTGCCAAGGAACCCTTTATGTCAGCCTACCAAAGCATCAACCCGGCCAATAATCAGTTGCTGAAATCCTGGCCTAATCACGATGACACCTTTATGCAGCAGGCACTCAGCGCGGCTGACGAACTCTACCACTCTACGTGGTGCAAAGGCGATATGCAGCCACGTCTGCAGGTGCTGCACCGACTGGCCGATTTGATTGATCAACGCGTTGATGAATTAGCGGAGATTGCGAGTCGTGAAATGGGCAAGTTAATCGGGCAGAGCCGAGGTGAAGTAAAAATTTGCGCACAAATCGCCAGATATTATGCGGAACATGCGGCTCACTTGTTACAGGCACAACCCTATCCCAGTTCGGTGGGCGATGCCTGGCTTGAGTATCACCCGATAGGGGTGGTGGTGGCCGTCGAGCCCTGGAACTTCCCTTATTACCAGCTGATGCGTGTGCTGGCACCGAATCTGGCACTGGGAAATCCGGTGATGGCAAAACATGCCAACATTGTGCCGCACTGTGCGGATGTCTTCGAAAAACTGGTTGAAGAAGCGGGGGCGCCAAAGGGTGCGTGGACTAATCTTTTTATCTCGAATCAACAGGTCGCCGATCTGATTGCCGATCCGCGCGTGCAAGGTGTCGCGCTAACGGGCTCTGAACGTGCCGGCAGCGCCGTGGCGGAACAAGCTGGTAAGCATCTGAAAAAATCCACGCTGGAGTTAGGCGGCAATGATGTATTCGTTGTGCTGGACGATGCCGATATCGACGAAGCTGTGCGCCAGGGTGCGCAGGCGCGATTGAGCAACTGTGGTCAGGTGTGTACAGCAGCTAAACGCTTTATCCTGCACGAAAAAATCGCGACGGAGTTTATGGCGAAGTTTAGTGCGGCCCTGCAATCGGCCAAACCGGGGGATCCACTGGATGAGAGCACCACGCTGGGTCCGCTTTCATCGAAAGAGGCTCGCGACCGTTTAGTGAAGCAGGTTGAAGATGCGATTAAGCAGGGTGCGCATGTTGAACTGGGCGGCAAAGTGATTGAAGGCGTGGGTTGTTATTATCAGCCGACCATACTCACCGGCCTTACGCCGCAAAACCCTGCCTATTATCAGGAGTTCTTTGGACCCGTCGCACAGGTTTATGTGGTGGCTGACGATCGCACCGCCGTCGCGCTGGCCAATGATTCGCACTATGGCTTAGGCGGTTCAGTCTGGACGCGCGATATTCTGCGTGGGCGCAACATGGCATCGCAGATCGAGACAGGTATGGTGTTTATTAATTCCCAAAGCGATACCGCCGCAGAATTGCCGTTTGGTGGCGTGAAACGCTCAGGCTATGGACGCGAGTTGTCCGATCTAGGCCTGAAGGAGTTTGCGAATCAAAAACTGGTGGTCGTGGCTGGTTAACGCAAATAAAAAACCCCGTCGCGACGGGGTTTTTTCATGGTAGCAACGTTAGTTGCTGGCAGGTGCCGGTTTTGCCGCCTCGCCTTCCGGCTTGGCTGGCGTCGCATCTGACTGTGCTTTTTGCGCTGCAGCGGCATCGGCCTTCGCTTTGTCCTCCGCCGCTTTCTGCGCGGTGGCTTTCTCGGCTTTCGCTTTATCCTCTGCTGTTTTTTGCGCAGCCGCTTTATCCGCCTTCACTTTCTCTTCAGCGGTTTTAGCATCAGCCGCTTTCTGCGCTGCTGCTTTATCTGCTGCGGCTTTGTCGGCGGCCGCTTTATCAGCCGCGGCTTGATCTGCTTTGGCCTTAGCGTCGTCATTGGCAGCAGGCGCAGGTTGTGCCGCTGGCTGCGCTGCCGGAGCCGGAGCCGGAGCCGGAGCAGCTGGCTGCAGCGGTGTGCCCTGCAAAGCAGTATTCAACGCGGTAGCAAACTGATCCCAGCTGCAGTAACCATTGGCATCGGCATCGCAGCCTGCCAGTTGCAGCGTGACACGCTTCGGCGGGTTTTTCAGGCTCAGCACATCGGCATTACGCAGTTGTTCTGCGGTCTGATAAACGTATTCCACTTTCAGCAGGTCTTTGTTGTTTTTAGCATCGTGCCAACGCTCAAACACCACCTGGCCACCGATAGGCGTTTTCTCATCGTTGCCCGGCAGCTCGTATGGCTTAACCTGCAATGCGCTGAGCAGTGAAGCAATATTCGAATCGTGCCCCACCATCACCGTGACTTTCGGTGCGTTCGCTTTGTCTTGATCCACTAACTGGCTGCGGATGTAATCCACCAGCGGTGCGGCCACTTCACGTGCAACATCGGGAGAAGTAAACAGCGCATCCTGATAACCATTTTTGATCGCTGCGAGAGATTTCCACTGCTCAGGGGTTTTGATCTGTCCCCAGGCCACCTGATCGGCAGGGAAACCTTCGTAATATTGCAGCGTGAAGGCATCGACCAGGGAATTACCGATTTTCAGCGGCCCGTTCACGTTAGGCTCTTTGCCATTTTCCGCGCTGAAGGTGTTATCGCCGCTGCTCAGATCACACTGTTTTTTGCCGTTACAGGCCGGTGCAGATTTATAATCAACAATCTTTTCTAACTGCTGGAAAGCCGGTTTCAGCGCCAGCTTCTCATTCACAGCCGTCATCGCCGCCAGCGCTTTCTTATTGAATGCGTCGCTGCCGTCCGTGATCACCGGATTAAAGATAGGATCCATGGTGCCCATCGCATCCTGATGCGTCACGGAAATATCACAACCCGGGAAAGCGCCGGTAATGAAGTACTGCGCGGTCGCTACCGTACGTTGCAGGCTATTGGCATAGACGAAGATGTTGCTGCTGTCCGGGCAGGTGCCGCTTTCCACCAGGCCCTGCTGTGCCAGCCACTGGCGGGTATAGTTACCCATGTAGACTTCCAGCACGCCGCCTTTGGTGGTTAACTCGCCGCCGGGCACATCCCACTGCGGCCAATTCTTCTTAGTGGATTGTTCCAGCACGCTGCCGTTGTTGGCTAACGGTGCGCGTAGATTGTGACGGCTCAGCATCAGCACTTGCTGTAACTGCATATCTCCATCTGCCGCGTAAGCAGACATACCGATCGGGAGCGCAGCGATAACTGACAACGCGCAAAGACTCAGTTTCTTGATCATTGTGCCTATTCCATAATTCATCAGTGAAACACTCTGGCATTCAGACGATTAGCTCGCCATTGAGCGAATTACCGCACAGTGTAACCCAGCTTGCCTCGGAAAATCGCCAGATGTTTACAAAAACCGTGAATGGAATATAGCAGTAAACGCGCGTGCCGTCGGGTTACGGCAGCAGATTGAAAAGCAACGGGATGTTTTTCGGAATTCAGGAACGCAGAAAAGCAAAAAGCCCGCATTTCTGCGGGCTTCTTTAATATGGCGGAGGAACAGAGATTCGAACTCTGGGATGGTTTCCCATCGACGGTTTTCAAGACCGTTGCCTTAAGCCACTCGGCCATCCCTCCGGAAATCTTTTTGTCACTTCACTCTGCAAGAGTGATGGCGGAGGAGGAGAGATTCGAACTCTCGGATGGTTTCCCATCGACGGTTTTCAAGACCGTTGCCTTAAGCCACTCGGCCACCCCTCCGCAATGAGGCGCACTATAAACATCCCCCCGAACGATGTAAAGCGTGGATTGAATCGTTCGCCTGAAAAACAGCCAAAATCCATTTTTTCGCTGTCAAAATCACCATTCTGCTCAGTGAAACAGCAATTTATCGCGTAAAGATGGGTAAAACGACTTTGCTGTCTGGGAGCCGTTGCGTATCCTCAGGCCATATTTGGTGTTCTCTCTCTATAATGGAGCGCATGATGGATAGAATAATTAGCTCGTCACAGCAGCAATCGCTGATCAGCACCCACAAAGTGCTGCGCAATACCTACTTCTTACTGGGCCTGACGCTGGCGTTTTCCGCGGTCACCGCCACGCTCAGCACCGTGTTTGCTCTGCCCTCTCCGGGCTTAATTTTGATGTTGGTCGGTTTTTACGGCCTGATGTTCCTGACCTACCGTCTGGCAAATAGCCCGGCAGGTATTCTGGCGGCCTTCGCCTTTACCGGCTTCCTCGGTTACTGCCTCGGTCCCATTCTGAGCTCTTTCCTCGCTGCGGGCATGGGCGATGTGATTGCCATGGCGCTGGGCGGCACGGCGCTGGTGTTCTTCTGCTGCTCGGCCTACGTCCTGACCACACGTCGTGACATGTCCTTCCTCGGCGGCATGATGATGGCTGGCTTCGTGGTGCTGCTGGTTGCGGTTGTGGCGAATATCTTCCTGCAACTGCCAGCGCTGCATCTGGCGATCAGTGCGCTGTTTACCCTGTTCTCTGCGGGTGCGATTCTGTGGGAAACCAGTAACATCATTCATGGTGGCGAAACCAACTACATCCGCGCCACCGTTAGCTTGTATGTCTCGCTGTACAATATCTTTGTCAGTCTGCTGAGCCTGTTAGGTTTCGCCAGCAAAGATTAAGTCATTGCAGTTAACACGACTAACCCCGCTTCGGCGGGGTTTTTGCTTTTTTACCGCAGGCGAACTTACAATACGCGCCTTAATGCTGTGAGGAATAACTGTGATTTTTGCCGGTAAAGAGATCGCCACCGATGCGGAAGGCTACTTAAAAAATAGTGCGGACTGGAGCGAAGCACTCGCTGCGGTGATTGCGGAGAATGAAGCCATTGTGATGAGTGAGGCTCACTGGGAAGTGGTGCACTTTGTGCGCGCCTTCTATCAGGAGTTCAATACTTCCCCTGCGGTGCGCATGCTGGTGAAAGCCATGGCGCAGAAATATGGCGAGGAAAAAGGCAATAGCCGTTACCTGTTCCGACTGTTCCCGGAAGGTCCGGCAAAACAAGCCACTAAAATTGCCGGTTTGCCAAAACCTGCCAAGTGTTTGTAATTAGCCAGTCGTAAATCGCGTGGGCATCGGCGTGGGTTGATGAGGTTCCACCAGCACTTTATCAACCCGAGCGCTGGTCGGCCCACCTGCTTTTAACCAGGCGATTAACGCATCCACCTTTTGTTCATCGCCAGCGGCCAGCACTTCAACACTGCCGTCACGCAGATTATGCGCATAGCCAGTAACGCCTAATTTATTGGCCTGTGACTGCGTGTAATAACGAAAGCCCACGCCTTGCACAATACCGTGCACCCAAATTTTATAGCAAGTGTTCGCCATGGCGATCTCCCCATTGTGCGTTGCAATTTGCCGCCATCCACCGGAAAATGGCGCCTCATTTTTTCAGGTAAGCATAGCAAACATGACTGTTCGATTGATTCTCGCTAAGGGACGTGAAAAATCCCTGCTCCGCCGCCATCCGTGGGTGTTCTCAGGTGCCGTTGCCCGTATGGAAGGCAAAGCCCAGTCTGGTGAAACCATTGATGTCTGCGACAGCAATGGTAAATGGCTGGCTCGTGCCGCTTATTCCCCGCAGTCACAAATTCGCGCGCGCGTCTGGAGCTGGCAGCAGGATGAGTCAATCGACATCGCCTTTTTTGTGCGTGCTTTCGAAAAAGCGCAGCAGTGGCGCGAATGGCTGGCGCAGCGCGATGGCCTTGATAGCTATCGCCTGATTGCCGGTGAATCGGACGGCATGCCTGGCGTGACCATTGACCGTTTTGGCAACTTTATGGTGCTGCAACTGCTTTCTGCCGGAGCTGAATATCAACGTCCGGCGATTCTCTCTGCTTTGCAGCAATGCTTCCCAACTTGCGCTATTTACGATCGTTCTGATGTTGCCGTGCGCAAAAAAGAGGGACTGGAACTGACGCAAGGTCCGGTGACCGGCGAGCTGCCTCCGCCGCTATTGCCGATTACCGAACACGGTATGAAATTGCTGGTCGACATTCAGGGTGGCCACAAAACCGGTTACTACCTTGATCAACGTGACAGCCGTTTTGCCACGCGCCGCTACGCTGAGAACGCTCGGGTGCTGAACTGTTTCTCCTACACCGGTGGATTTGCCGTGTCAGCTTTGCTGGGCGGCTGCCGTGAAGTGATCAGCGTGGATACGTCACAGGATGCGCTGGATGTGGCAAAACAGAACGTGGAGTTGAATGGCCTTGATCTATCGCGTGCACAGTTCGTTCGTGATGATGTGTTCAAACTGCTGCGTCGCTATCGTGACAGCGGCGAAAAGTTTGACGTCATTGTGATGGACCCGCCGAAGTTTGTTGAGAACAAGAACCAACTGATGGGCGCCTGCCGCGGATATAAAGATATCAATATGCTGGCGATGCAGTTGCTCAATCCTAACGGCATTCTGCTGACATTCTCTTGCTCTGGACTGATGGCCACCGATCTGTTCCAGAAAATTATCGCCGATGCCGCAGTGGATGCGGGTCGTGATGTACAATTTGTTGAGCAGTTCCGTCAGGCAGCCGATCATCCCGTGATCGCGAGCTATCCTGAAGGGCTTTATCTGAAAGGATTTGCCTGCCGCGTGCTGTGACTTGAAAATCTGCACCCTGCCTCCATATTAGAGACAGGGCACAGTTTTGGGAGGCACAATGATTACCAGTAAATTTGGAATTGGACAGCAGGTCCGTCACCGTCTCTCCGGGGTGCTCGGCGTTATCGTGGATGTCGACCCGGAGTTTTCACTCGATGAACCCGAACAGGATGATGTGGCCGCCAGTGAAACCCTGCGTGCCGCACCCTGGTATCACGTGGTGATGGAAGATGAAGAAGGTGAACAGGTACACACCTATGTCGCCGAAATTCAGTTAGCAGGTGAAACGTCGTATGAGCATCCTGAGCAACCTTCGATGGATGAACTCGCCGCTTCTATCCGGCAGCAGTTGCAGGCACCCAGCCTGCGCCATTAATGCTAACGGCGACCTTGGTCGCCGTTGCTGTTTTACTGCGCCAGAGGCGCTATGCCCAGGCGCGGAATTTCAATTTTAGGGCAACGATCCATCACCACCGTCATGCCGGCATCTCTTGCTAACACTGCCGCTTGTTCATTGATCACGCCCAATTGCAGCCACAGCGTATCGGCACCAATGGCAATCGCTTCCTGTGCCACACCCCACGCGGCCTCAGCATTGCGAAACACATCTACCATATCCACTTTACCCGGAATTTCTGCCAGCGTGGCGTAAGCGGTCTGCCCCAGCAATTGCTGTCCCGCCAGTTTTGGACTCACCGGAATAACCTCATAACCTTGATCAAGCAAAAACTTCATCACACCATAGCTTGGGCGATCGGCGCGATCGCTCGCCCCAACCAATGCAATGCGTTTGGTTCGGCTCAACACATCACGAATCGTTTGATCATTCATTTTTTTCTCCTTGTTCGTTCGCCTGAGTGTAGTTGCCATTGCGTGACACAGTGCAAGCCCCTCGGATAAAAACTTTGCGCCTCAGCACGAATAAATATGTGAAAATGTAAATTCACTGCCATAATGTAATAATTTGCTACACATCACCCTTAATCCCCATCCTCCGGGAGTTGAAATGAAGCTGTCTTTGGCTGTTACGAGTTTACTCGTGTTACTCGTATCGGCATCCTGCCATGCCATCACCCTGAAACTCGATCCTGAAATCGATTTGCTGGTGCTCGATGGTCGCAAAATCTCAGGCTCGTTGCTGAAAGGCGCGGACAGCCTGGAGCTGGAGCGTGGGCAGCATCAATTCCTGTTTCGCGTTGAAAAACCTTGTGCGGATGCCACGCATTTTCAGTCGGTGCCGATGATCGTCACGTTCAATGCAAGTGCCACCTCAGTCGCGATTCGTTTACCCGCTCTGGCCAACCGCCGGGAACGCAGCACGTTCGATAAGGCGCTCAATTTCCAGCTAATTGATGAACGAGGCAATGAAATCACTAGCGTGCGCGATCGCTTACCACAGGGTAGTGATAGCGATCTGGAAAAGGCCATGTTGAATTATAACCGTACTGCCCAGACGGCATCGGTTCCTCGCTTTGCGCTGCAATCGGTGAGTGCTTCGGATGCTCAGATGAGTCTCGATTTTGCCTGGCAGGATGCGGGTGAGTTACCTTATCTGCAACAGTGGTTTCAGCGTTTTGATGCTGCTACACGCCTGAGATTTATCAGTTGGATGAAAACCTTACGCGCAAGTTGATAGTGTTGAAATGTCAGGGGTAAACTCATGCCTTAAAATTAATGCATGAGAAGAAACAGGAAGCCCTATGGAGCAGACCGTTCGTACCCTTAACGTTCAGAAACACATTGCCCTCGTTGCCCACGATCACTGCAAAGCAACACTACTGGAGTGGGTCAAAGCCAACCAGAGCGCGCTGCAACCGCATGTGCTCTATGCCACCGGCACCACCGGTAATCTGATTAATCGCCACACCGGTTTAGACGTCAACGCCATGCTAAGCGGCCCGATGGGCGGCGATCAGCAAGTGGGTGCTTTAATTTCCGAAGGGAAAATCGATGTGTTGTTCTTCTTTTGGGATCCGTTAAATGCGGTGCCGCACGATCCCGATGTCAAAGCCCTGTTACGTCTGGCCACCGTGTGGAATATCCCGGTGGCGACCAATCGCGCCACCGCAGATTTCATTATTCAGGCACCGATGTTTGCCCAGCAGTTTGAGATCCAAATCCCCGATTATCAGCGCTATCTTGCCGACCGCCTGAAAGCGTAATGTTCAGGTCTTCCGACTTTGCGGCACGCCCAATTCGCGGAAGTGTTCGACAAAAACGGAAGGCCGATCTTTATCAAACAACATCCACACCTGCTGACGTGCACGGGTAATGGCCACATAGGCCAACCGCCGCTCTTCAGCATCCGGGAAATCTTCCGGCTGGGGTAATAATCCCGCTTCCATAATCGATTCACGTGCCTCGGCGGGGAAGCCATCGCGCCCCTCATGCAGCCCCAGCATAATAACAAAATCTGCCTGCTGCCCTTTGCTGGCATGGATGGTCATGAAATCGATCTGCAATTTTGGCCAGCGTGTTTTCGCTTTATCGAGGATGCCCGGACGCAAATGGTGATAGCGCGCCAGCATCAGCACGCGCTCTTCCGGTTTCGCATAGCCACTTAATTTATCCAGCAACGGTTCCAGTTGCTCCTGCGGCAGCAGCGTGACTGACTTCTTATTTCCCTTGCTCAGACTGTTGAGCGGCTTGCGCAGCTGATGGGGATTCTGCTGCACAAAGCGGTTGGCAATCTCACCGATGCGATCGTTAAAACGATAGGTGGTGTCCAGCACACAGCGATCGCCATCTCCAAAGTAGTGGTGGAAAGCCGTGGTCAGACTCATCTCGGCACCGCTGAAACGATATATTGCTTGCCAGTCATCGCCTACCGCGAACAAACTGGTGCGCTTATTCTGCTGACGTAACGCAGTCAATAAAGCGGCGCGCTGTGGCGAGATATCCTGAAACTCATCCACGAGAATATGCTTCCACGGACTGATAAAGCGCCCTTTTTCGAGAATGGCAATCGCCTGATGGATCAGCCCGGAGAAATCGACTGCCCCCTCTTCTTTCAACGCACCCTTCCAGGCTTTTAATAGCGGGGCCATCAGTTTCACGCGTTTACTGAAATTATCGCGATACTCTTCTGGCACATCGGCAATCATGGCGGCCTGCGCACCGCCGTGCATACGCATCAGCCCCAGCCAGCGCTCCATGCGTGAGGCCAGCCGTTGCGCCAACTTGTCATCCTGCCAGAATGGGCCTTCAGCGACCTCCCACGCCAGTTCCTCCTGTAACCATTGGCGCCAACCGCTCGCCTGCGCTTTTTTGCTATTACACTGTTCGCGCCAGGTGTCGATCAGCAGTTGCCGCCGCGCCTTGCTGTCACTTTCAAGCTTGCTGATCACCGGCTGCTTATTGCTGCCTTCGCGGATGATGTGCAATGCCAGCGCGTGAAACGTTCGCGCCTGAATCGCACTCTCACCTAAGCGCTGCTGAATACGCTCGTTCATCTCTTCGGCCGCCTGGCGACCAAACGCCATCAACAGAATCTGCTCCGGCTGTGCCAGCTTGCGTTTCAACAACCAGCCAGCGCGTGCCACCAGCACCGAGGTTTTACCACTTCCCGCGCCAGCCAGCACCAGCAAGGCGTCTTCACCGTTGACCACCGCTTCGCACTGGGAAGCGTTGAGCGGCGTGGTTTCGACAGTGGAGAAAAATTCGTGGTAGTCCTTGATGACCTTCGTCGTCCATTCACGGTTGCGCTGGCGAATGGCGGTTTCACCTTGCTCTAACCACTGCTGGCAAAACTGCCAGCGCGCACGGCAATTATCGAACTCATTCATGCGTGAGAGTGGCAACGGTAAGGCGGAAAATTGGCGTTGAATGCTCTCTTTTACCGTAGCCAGTTCGCTGCGCTTTAACCAGCGATCCTGTTGCGTGAAGGCGATGATCTCCTGTTCCAGAGCCATCAAGACTTGTGCACTGACTTCGCTCATCTCCTGGCTCCACTGCTGCCAGGCATGCTGCAAGTAGTGGAAGAAACGCTGCGTCTCCTGCCATTCCGTGCCGTGCAGGCGTACAACCTTATCTTCTGGCAAGTGAAATTCCAGCTCTCCCCAAACCATGCCGCGTTTACAGGCAATGCTGATTAACTGATTGAACGGGATAAGATATTCGTGACGATCGCCACTGACTTCCACGCCAGCGGCCAGCAGACGCACCCGATTATAAGGATGCTGAGCCAGACGTTTGCCCATTGATGTTGCTTTCAGTTCCATGTCCGCACCGTCTTGTGCAATTCAATTATCGCGCAGTTTACCTGTCAGACCCTTGGCGCTCCAGCCTTAAAACACGTTAAACTGGGCGACACATATTGCGGATTGCAAAAGGAAAATCGTGTTATGCGCACCGTATTGAATATTCTTAACTTCGTTTTGGGTGGCGTGTTCACCACGCTAAGCTGGCTGTTTGCCACGCTTGTCAGCATTGTGCTTATCTTTACCCTGCCTTTAACGCGATCTTGTTGGGAAATCACTAAACTTTCACTTCTGCCCTTTGGTAATGAAGCGGTGCATGTCGATGTGCTGCGCCCTGACAGTAAAAGCCACGTGCTGAATGCGGGCGGAACCTTCCTCAACATTTTCTGGCTGGTGTTTTTCGGCTGGTGGCTGTGTCTGATGCATATTTCAGCCGGCATCATCCAATGCCTGACCATCATCGGTATCCCCGTCGGTATCGCTAACTTCAAAATTGCCGCTATCGCACTCTGGCCCGTAGGCCGCCGTGTGGTCTCGGTGGAAGAGGCTCAGGCCGCGCGTGAAGCGAATGCGCGTCGTCGATACTAAGGTGGACGATTGATGCTTCTGAACGCGATGCCGGGATGGCGACGTTATCTGTTCAATAGCAGCCTGCGTTATTTATTGCGCATCTTCTTCGCGCTGGCAGGGTGCGCCGCCGTTCCCTGGTGGCTGCAGCAAATAGAGTGGACCATTCCTTTGACGCTCGGCGTGGTGGCGGCTGCGCTGGCCGATCTGGATGATCGATGGACTGGCCGCCTGCGCAATCTGATGATTACGCTGGTCTGTTTCTGCATCGCTTCGGTATCGGTTGAGTTGTTGTTTCCCTATCCGTGGGCCTTTGCCATCGGTTTGGCGCTATCGAGCTGGGGCTTCATTTTGCTTGGCGCTCTGGGGCAGCGCTATGCCACTATCGCATTTGGTGCGCTGCTCATTGCGGTTTATACCATGTTGGGTATTGGCTTATTCCCTCAGTGGTGGATGCAGCCCGCCCTGCTATTGATTGGTGCGCTGTGGTACAACCTGCTGACATTTATCGGTCATTTGATTTTCCCGGTACGGCCGGTGCAGGAGCAACTGGCGGCCAGCTTTTCTCAGCTGGCGGGTTATCTGGAGGCCAAGGCTAATTTGTTCGATCCCGATGCTGGTGAACAGGATGATGCCAATACCATTGCCACGGCGATGGTGAACAGCCAGTTGGTGGCGCAACTCAATCAGACGAAAACCACTATTCAGAGTCGCTTGCGTGGCGACCGTGGATCGCGCAGCACACGTCGCAGTTTGCACTACTATTTCGTCGCGCAGGATATTCACGAACGCGCCAGCTCATCCCATCTGCAATATCACCTGCTGCGTGATGACTGGCGCTATAACGAGGTGCTGTTCCGCTTTCAGCGCCTGTTGAATATGCAAGCTCAAGCCTGTCGCAAGCTGGCTGAGAGCATCCTGCTACGCCAGCCATGGCATCATGACAGCAGTTTTGAGCGCACCTTCTCCCGGCTTGAAACAGCTTTGGAACGATTGCAACAGAATGATCCGCAGGATTCTCACATCCGCGCGTTATTTTGGCTGCTGCGTAATTTGCGTGCGATTGATGCGCAACTGGCCTCGATTGAGTCTGAACAAGCGCTGGCCGAACCACCTGCCTCAGCAGATAACCATCTTTCGCGTGAAGGGCTGAGCGGATGGGCGGATATCCGGTTACGGCTAAGCCGTCATCTGAGTCCAGGTTCGGCATTATTCCGCCATGCTGTACGCATGTCCGTCGTGCTTTGCGTGGGCTACGCTTTTATTCAGATTACCGGTCTTCATCGCGGCTACTGGATTTTGCTCACCAGTCTGTTTGTCTGCCAGCCTAACTACAATGCCACGCGCCGTCGGCTCGCCTTACGTATTGGTGGAACACTAGCGGGTATCGCTATTGGCTTACCGGTACTGTGGTTAGTGCCCTCTATTGAAGGGCAACTGATTCTCATCGTGCTAAGTGGCGTACTGTTTTTTGCCTTTCGTCAGATTCAGTATGCGCAAGCCACACTGTTCATCACCTTGCTGGTACTGCTCTGCTTTAACCTGCTGGGCGAAGGCTTTGAGGTGGCGTTGCCGCGCATTGTTGACACACTGTTAGGTTGCGGACTGGCCTGGCTGGCAGTGGCATTTGTCTGGCCCGATTGGCGTTTTCGCAAAATTAGCGCCGTGGCGGATAGCACACTGAATGCCAATTGTCGTTATCTCGATGCTATCCTGGAACAATATCATCAGGGCAAAGATAATCGTCTGGCTTATCGTGTGGCGCGCCGTGATGCTCATAATGCCGATGCGGAATTAGCATCGGTGGTCTCGAACATGAGTAGCGAGCTTAAGCTGCAGCAACCGCTGCGTGAAAACGCGTTCCGGTTACTGTGCCTGAATCACTCTTTCCTGAGCTACATCTCAGCGCTGGGCGCGCATCGCGAACGGCTTTCTGATTCCGCATTGCTCAAAGTTTTAGATGATGCAGTGTGTTTTGTTGAAGATGTGCTGCAGATTGAACGCGTTGACGACAAGCAGGCATTAGCCATGCAGCAGCAGGTGATGCAGCAATTAAGTGATATCAAAAACAGTTCGGACGTGCAGGCGCCGCTGGTGATGCAGCAGTTGGGTTTACTGATTGCCCTGTTGCCAGAAATTGCCCGCCTGCGCCGCACATTATCCAGTCATTAACTTAACGTTGCTCCACCGCGTTTTTGGGGTGGAGCGTTTTGACATACCACGCGTAGAGCTCATCTCTGATCGCTGCAGGCAATGCTGCCTGGTGATGTCCGGAAATCGCCCCTTCCAATGCCATCAACGTTTTCAGCCCGATATGTTTGTTAACGGCACGCAGTTTGAGCCAGCTTTGTCGCGATCCCATTTCATGCAGCACCTTAACTGAACTGATGCCAACTTTATGCAGCATCATCTCCATGCGCAAGCTAAGGTTAGGCAGATCCTTCAGCCGTAAGGTCACTATCCGGTTTGCTAACTCATGCTGTGCTGCGTGCAGCGCACTGGCCGACAACCGCAATAGTTGCTCAGGATCCTGCCAAAGCTTTGCATCCACCTTGAAGTAATTCAGTTGCACCGGTATGCCGCGTTTGCGATAGACCAGCGGTTCAAGAGCACGTTGGGTGTGGTAAGTCTGCAATGCCTCACTGGCACGCAGGTAAAGCGCGTCTTCGTTGATATATGCAAAAATGACCTTTTCTACTGTCAGTGCATAGCCACCAAATTGCGTTCGGGATTCGATCTTTCCCAGCGGCGCCAGCTGTGTTTTCGATTGTTTAACGAGTGGATTGTTGGTTTTCATTACAGCTCCTTTCCGTGAATTCTCATTCGAGAAAATCCCTTAAAATCCTGGTTTTTCATCTGGTTAGAAGATAGAAAAAACCCATTAGCTGTTCAATGAATAAAAGCATTTGCTGTGTGCGTTGTGCACAATTTGCGAGGTGTTTTCAGAAATTGAGGTTGATCTTTATCCAGGAAGACATTACTGTACATCCATACAGTTCATTACTGAGTGATTAAAACATGCGTACTCAATTCTCTGGCCTTGCTGATCGTTCTCAACGTTTTGCTTCTTCAAGCCTGACGCAGCCTTCTCTGGGTGGAATTACTGAACTACGTTACAGCGAACAACCTGGCATGATGCAGTTACTGCTGTTGCCGGTGTTAAAGCAACTCAGCGAACAGTCCCGCTGGCAGCTGTGGTTAACACCAGCGCATAAGCTGAATCGCAACTGGATGCAGCAGTCAGGATTACCGCTTGAGAAAAGTATGCATATCACCGAATCTGAACGACTCACGACAGTGGAAAGTATGGTGAAGGCTCTGCGCACGGGAAATTATAGTGTGGTTTTGGCCTGGATTCCGTACGAATTGAATGATGAAGAACGGTTTGAACTCGAAATGGCAGCGGCAGAAGGTGAAGCTCTGGGTTTGATTATGCGTACGCAAGGTCACGATCGCGTCTTGTCCAGACAACCAAATACGCCAAAAATTCCGTCGGATTTGTTTCATTAAGTAAAACCAGGAATTTTCTCACGCTTTTTTTTCTTAAGGATGCTGCTAAGCCACTGATTCTTTTCCCGCCAGCTTTGACAATGGTTTAGCCGCATTTTCTCAATTCGCTGGCGAAGATTTTGCCATGTGATTTGTTAAAATGTGTGTATAAATCCCTGTTTTTTTGCTGGCTGGCCTCACATCATACTTGTAACTTTCCAATCTCGTTGTAGACTTTATCTCGCCAGGGTGCTCAATAACCTCCGTTTTTTCGGTAGAGTCAAAAGCGAGCGTTTAGACCCGGCGAAGGATTAACACAAAGAGCAACCTTTTTGCTCATTGCCTATTTGGATGATAACGAGGCGCAAAAATGAAAAAGACAGCTATCGCAATTGCAGTGGCACTGGCTGGCTTCGCTACCGTAGCGCAGGCCGCTCCTAAAGATAACACCTGGTACACCGGTGCTAAACTGGGCTGGTCTCAGTATCACGATACTGGTTACTACGGTAACGGTTACGAGAACAACAACGGTCCAACTCACGAATCTCAGCTGGGCGCTGGTGCCTTCATGGGCTATCAGGCTAACCCGTACCTGGGCTTCGAGCTGGGCTATGACTGGCTGGGCCGCATGCCTAACAAAGGCAGCGTGACCAACGGCGCGTTCAAAGCACAAGGCGTTCAGCTGGCTGCTAAACTGAGCTACCCAATCACTGACGATCTGGACGTGTACACCCGTCTGGGCGGCATGGTATGGCGTGCAGACTCTACTCAGACCAACCCAGACAATGGTCGCATCAGCAACCACGACACCGGCGTTTCTCCGCTGGCTGCTGTTGGTGTTGAATACGCACTGACCAAAAACTGGGCGACTCGCCTGGACTATCAGTGGGTTAACAACATCGGTGACGCAGGTACCGTTGGTGCGCGTCCAGACAACAGCATGCTGAGCGTCGGCGTTTCTTACCGTTTCGGTCAGGATGAAGCAGCAGCACCAGTTGTTGCTCCAGCACCTGCTCCAGCGCCAGTTGTTGAAACCAAGCGTTTCACTCTGAAGTCTGACGTACTGTTTAACTTCAACAAAGCGACTCTGAAACCAGAAGGACAGCAGGCTCTGGATCAGCTGTACAGCCAGCTGAGCTCAATGGATCCTAAAGACGGTTCTGTTGTAGTACTGGGCTTCACTGACCGTATCGGTTCAGAGCAGTACAACCAGAAACTGTCTGAGAAACGCGCTCAGTCTGTAGTTGATTACCTGGTTTCTAAAGGTATCCCTTCTAACAAGATCTCTGCACGCGGTATGGGCAAATCTAACCCAGTGACTGGCAACACCTGTGACAGCGTGAAAGGCCGTAATGCCCTGATCGACTGCCTGGCGCCAGACCGTCGCGTTGAAATCGACGTGAAAGGTATCAAAGACGTTGTAACTCAGCCACAGGCTTAAGTTATCACGCAATAAAAAACCCCGCTCTGGCGGGGTTTTTTTTATCTCTTTTCAACTGACTCACAACACCATCATAGTGCACACATCAGCGCTATTCGTTCTCTGATCCGCCTTTACCCAGAATCGCCTGCAGATCCTGCTTAAGCGTTGACATCTGGCTGGCATACTTCTCTTTGCGCTCGGCATCTTCAATCAACTGCACAATGGTTTCTGATAGCGTATTGCTGCGACGCTGCGCCAATCCTGCCAGACGCTGCCACACCAGATATTCCAGATCGATCGACTTCTTACGCGTATGCTGATGTTCCGCATTAAAGTGCCGCTTACGGCGCGCACGAATAGTCTGCTTCAGACGGTTCTCGAGATCGGGGTGAATGTGCTGAGCTATCCATTCCGCTACCTCTACTGGACTATTTTCCATCGCCAGTAAGGCATCCACCGCAGCCTGCGCGGCGCTAAGCTCAAGATGACGGGTGATCAATTCACCCTCCCGATGCTTTTTCACCAGGTATTTCCACTTCCATCCACTTTCAAGATTTTCGAGTTGCTGGTATTTCATCGGAATCTCATCGTGATCACGTAACAAACTAAGAATAACAGCTTTTTTCCCGGATGCAGCAAGGAAAAACATGCAGCGGTCATCACATTTCGGGCTGGAACTCCGCAGTGCTTAACAAGGTTGATTCCTGTATAATCGCGCTTTTCCTAAATCTGACTAATGCGAATATTTTGACCAGCACTCAAATTACGTGGCAAGCCCTGCAGCCGGATAGCATCCGCTACCAATCCATTTTCTCAAACGTCTCACTGGAAGATAGCGATAGTCTTGCCGCGGTTCAGCCGCGTCTGCTGAATGCGCTGGCGCATTTGCATCATCAAACCTTAGGTTTTCCTCTGTTGCTATTACGCAGTCAGGAAAACAGCGATTATCTCGCATGCATCGCCGAAGCCGCACAGCGCTTCCAGCCTGAAGAGATCGCGCTGTATGGCGGTGACTATCATGTCATGGGCGACACGGTCAGCCTGATGCCGCCAAGCGATGCTAACCGGCCCTTCACCAGTCAGGGCGGTGTTCACTTTGCCGACTGGATTGAAGCAGAACAGCTGTTTGGTTGTGTGCGTCAGTACAAAGATCGTATCCAGCCCGAGCCAGGATTGATTCATCAAGCCAATGGCGGCACTTTAATCCTCTCCGTGAATACGCTACTGGCTCAACCACTGCTATGGCTGCGTCTGCGTAAGTGCATCGAGCAAGGCCGCTTTGACTGGTATTCACAGGACGAACGCCAACCGTTGCCAGTGGCCATCCCTTCTCTGCCGCTGCAACTGCGCCTGGTACTGTGTGGCGATCGTGATGCGTTAGCTAGCTTCCAGGAATTGGATGCAGAAGTGCATGAAATGGCACTGTATAGCGAGTTCGAAGAGAACCTGCAGATCACCGATGAAGAGGACATGACCTTCTGGTGTCAGTGGACGCTCACGCAAGCTGAACAAGCCGGTCTGGACCAGCCTGCAGCCGACTTCTGGCCGCTCTTGATCAATGAGGCGGTTCGCTTCACGGGTGATCAAGAAACCCTGCCGCTCTGCCCGCGCTGGTTACGCCGTCAGCTGCAGGAAACCGCGCTGCACGGTGACGTCATCAATGCTGAAGCATTAAAAGAAGCACTGGAAGCGCGCGAATGGCGTGAAAGCTACCTGGCTGACCGCATGCGTGACGAAATTCTGCTCAATCAGATTATGATTGAAACTGAAGGTGAAGTGGTGGGACAGATTAACGGTCTGTCGGTGGTGGAGTTTCCAGGTCATCCGCGCCCGTGGGGCGAGCCGTCACGTATCACCTGTGTTGTGCATCCAGGCGATGGTGAATTCACTGACGTTGAGCGTAAAGCCGAGCTGGGCGGGAATATTCATGCGAAAGGCATGATGATTATGCAAGCTTATCTGATCGCTGAACTTGAACTCGAGCAACAGCTGCCCTTCTCAGCCTCGTTAGTGTTTGAACAGTCCTATTCCGAAGTGGATGGCGATAGCGCCTCACTGGCCGAACTCTGCGCGCTGATTAGCGCACTGGCCAATCAGCCACTGAGCCAGCATATTGCGGTGACCGGTTCCGTGGACCAATTTGGTAATGTGCAGCCTGTTGGCGGCCTGAATGAAAAAATCGAAGGCTTCTTCAACATTTGCCAGTCACGCGAGCTGACAGGTAAACAAGGCGTTATTCTGCCAGCCAGCAATGTGCGCCATTTGAGCCTCAGCGAAGCTGTGGTCGATGCGGTGAAGCAAGAGCAATTCCACATCTGGGCAATCGAAAGCGTGGATGAAGCGTTACCCTTATTAACCGGTATCGCATGGCAAAGTGAGAGCGGCGAGTCATTGCTCAATACCATTCAGGAACGTATTGCTCAGCTGAACCAGCAGGAAATTCGTCATCGTCCGTGGCCATTCCGCTGGCTCAACTGGTTCAACCACAGCTGATTGATTTGCCCAGCGTACAACTGTTCGCTAATATTCGGGCTTCACTAAAAGAAGGCATATTGAGAACATGGTAGATAAACGCGAATCCTATAGCAAAGAAGACCTGGTTGCCTCAGGTCGCGGTGAACTGTTTGGCGAAAATGGACCGCCGCTTCCCTCTGATAACATGTTGATGATGGACCGCGTGGTCATGATGACCGAAGACGGCGGTAAATTTGACAAAGGTTTTGTGGAAGCCGAACTGGATATCCGCCCTGACCTGTGGTTCTTCGATTGCCACTTTAAAGGCGATCCGGTCATGCCTGGCTGCCTCGGCCTTGACGCCATGTGGCAGTTGGTTGGTTTCTACCTCGGCTGGTTAGGCGCTGAAGGTAAAGGCCGCGCACTGGGCGTGGGCGAAGTGAAATTCACCGGTCAGGTACTGCCAACCGCGAAGAAAGTCACTTATAAAATTCACTTCAAGCGCGTGATCAACCGCAAGCTGGTGATGGGCGTGGCTGATGGTGAAGTCTTCGTTGACGGTAACCTGATTTATACCGCGACAGATTTGAAAGTGGGTCTGTTTAAAGACACCTCTGCTTTCTAATTTCCCAAACGAAAACCTCCGCATTCAGCGGAGGTTTCTTCCTTCATTTATGGACATCCGACAGTGCTAGGCCACCGCCGACCTGTCCTCCATGGCTTGACGCCAACCTCCCAACCAGTAAGACCGCGCATCGATCATTTGATAGGGGCATATCTCTTTTGAGCGGCCAGTAATACCCGCTTGATAGCCTCGTGAATGTGCACGTTCCAGGCGGTCTCTTTTCTGTCTCTTCATGCCTCGATTCCCTCATTTCAGGTCTGGTGGATTCTGGGTGGAAAGAAAGAGTGGCGATATAATGTTCAACCACAGTAATGTTCTAACCCCAAGCAGAAGAAAGATCAATGCGCAAAATTCACGCCAATGTCATCATTTTGACGTTAAAATGACATCTATAATTGTCAATTCCGTGTATATCTGGCTGATAAGACGATAAAAAAAGCCCCTGATTTGATGTCCGTCACACAACGGCAAATCAGGGACTTAGCATAAGCATCGAACAAATCTTAATTTAGCGAAATGACACTTTTTGCGATTTGTTGTGCCGTTTGCTGCCAGCCGATAGCCAGAGTCCGCACCAGCGCATCATAGCCATCTTCGTTTTGCGGCAGAGTCAGATTAAAGCCATGTTTGATTAAGCGCCCTTGATGTTGCAGGAGCCATTCTCCGCTCACCACAACCTGGCCATCATAGCGCCCCTGGAAACCGGTCACATTCACCGTCAAAGTATCATGGCTTTCACCCAGCGGAGCACTGGCAACAATTCGGCCCGGCAGCGCTTTGCTGAGGTTGCTGATCAATGTCTGTTGCAGTTGTTGATCCAGCGGACTGGCCCACAAGTTATTGGCAGCAATCACATACTTTACATCGCTGGTTTGATACACCAAACCGTTCCCTGCCATATAATCCGGCACCGACACTTGCTCGACCCAAATCATTGGCTGGTTGCCGCTGGATGCGCTGTCTACACGCGCGACGTTGCTGCCCGCAGGCAGCTGATAATAGGTGTTTTCGATGGTGCTGCTACAACCTGCCAGGAGCAGCATCGCACCAATAATCAGCCCTTTTTTCACTGTTTCGCCCTCTTTGGCTGGGGATCCTGGCCCGGTTTGGCTTCAAACACCAATGCATTGCTCTTGGTATTGAGCGTTTTCAGCACCGGCTGCAATTCGCGCAGCACCTGGTCGAGTCGCTGCATGTCTCCCACCAGTTTGTTATAAGCCGGTGAACCCGGCTGCAAGCCTTTCATGCTGCGATTCAACTCGCGCAGCGTCTGCTGCATATCTTCTGGCAGCGTTTTCATCGCCGGGCTGGCAGTGATGTGATTGAGGTTATCCAGAGTTTTCTGCAGTTGCTGCATCGTACGCTGGCTCTCTTTCAGGGTGCCTGTCGCTTCGGTAATCATCGGATTTAATGGCAGACCGTTGATCTTATCCAGCGCTGCCGTCAGCTTCTGCTGGATCTGACTCAATCCACCACTGACCGTTGGAATCACCTCCAGGCCCGCAATCTCATTTGGACCTTTATACGCCGGTGCGTTGTCATAGAAGTCCAGATCGATGTACAGCGCACCCGACAACAGGTTACCGGTTTTCAGCGTGGCGCGCAGACCTCGCTTCTTGCCATCCTGCAGATGCTGCTCAAGGTTGAAATCTCCGCCCAGACGGCTGATAAAGCGATCCGGTTCGATGCGAATCAATATCGGAACACGATAATCGTTATTCAACGCCTGATTGACACCTGGAATGGTGTAAGGCACTTGCGAGACGGTCCCCAGACGAATGCCGCGGAACTCAACCGGTGCGCCTACCTGCAAGCCACGAATCGAATCGGTAAAGAACAGCAGGAAATCGGTGTGGGTGGTATACAACGAGTCCTGGATGCTGCGCTGATCGTCAAACAGATGGTATTCCGCTTTATTCTCGGCGATCTGCCCCAGCTCCGCGCCATCTGGCACATCAAAACTTACACCACCGCTAAACAGCGTAGTCAGTGAACCCATTTCCACCCGCATGCCGGAGGCAGACATGTCGACGGCGATGCCGCTGTCTTTCCAGAAACGGACGTTGGTAGTGATCAGACGATCGTAAGGGGCGGCGATGAACAGTTGATAGGTCATCATGCGTTTATCGGTATCAAAGGTGCTGGATTCAACCGTACCCACGCGATAGCCACGGAACAGCACCGGATCGCCCGCATTTAGCTGTCCGGCCTTTTTACTGTCGAGTGTGATGCGAATGCCTTTGGCATCCGGCGGTGCCAGAGGTGGCGCATCCAGCAGTTGATAGTGCTCAGGTTGATCGCCCTTCGTGCCTGGCTGCAATTCAATATAGGCACCCGAAAGTAATGTGCCGAGACCGGTAATCCCTTCGCGCCCGATTTGCGGTTTCACCACCCAGAATACGCTGTCGCCATGCAACAGTTTTTCCATACCAGAATTGAGGCGTGCTTTGATCTCCACATGGTGCAGATCGTCAGTTAATACCGCACTTTCCACCACACCAACATTGACACTGCGGCTCTTAATGGTGGTTTTTCCAGCCTCAATACCTTCAGCGCTTTCGGTGATTAATGTCACCTCCGGGCCCTGATGGCTGAAATGATAAAATAAGATCCAGCCACCAATGAATAGCGTGACGATGGGTACGATCCAGACCGGTGACCAGCGTTTAATCTGGTCGACCTTAGCAGTCCCGTGATGGTTGTCCGTCAAGACGCGGCTCCTTTCGTTCAGTTTCCCGTAATCGATCCCAAATCAGGCGCGGATCAAACGTCATCGCTGCAAACATGGTAAGAATCACCACCATGGCAAACAGTAGCGCGCCTGGCGCAGGGTAAACACTCATCAGCTGCCCCATCCGCACCAGCGCGGATAACACAGCGATGACAAAGACATCAATCATTGACCAGCGGCCAACAAATTCCACCACCTCATACACCACGTGCATTTTCTCATCATCACGCTGACCACGACCGCTGGCATGCCAGCATAGCCAGGCAATTGCCAGCATCTTGAGTGAAGGCACCATGATGCTGGCGATAAAGATCACCAGCGCCACTGGCCAGGATCCATCGCTCCACAGCAGAATCACCCCGGCCATAATGTTTGAGGGATACTGCGAGCCGAGCGTCTCGGTGACCATAATCGGCATAATGTTTGAGGGAATGTACAGCATCACCGAGGTGATCAAGAGTGCCAGCGTCCATTGCAAGCTGTGCTTACGTCGCGGTGCAGCGACCACGCCACAGCGGGGACACTCAGTCTGCCCGACAGATAAGACAGCGGTACAACAAGGACAACTGCGCAGTCCCTGCTTCAACCCACTGATTCCGGCTTGCGGCACCATCGGCAATGCCGGGAGTGGATCAATGCTCTGCCACACCCAGCGCCGATCTACGCACTGAAATGCGCGCAGCTGTAATACACAGAATAGACACCACGGCCAGAAACTGCTGCCAAGGCCAATTTCGCCGTAAGCCATCAGTTTCACAAAGCTCACCAGCACGCCCGCCATAAAGATTTCGGCCATGCCCCAACTGCGTAGCTGGAATAAAATACGCGCCAGCCCAAGACGCAAGCTGTGCGGCATTCGCACGCGATTCACTAACAGAAGAATGGTGATCATGCAAAACGCGGGAATTCCCTGCACGAACAGCAGGAACAGTGTCGCCAGGCTGCGGTAATCTTCTCGGTCCATCACCGAAGGAATATCGAGCAGCGAGATTTGGCTGCTCAGTCCCGCCACATGCATATTGATGAAGGGAAACAGATTCGCCAACACCAGCATAAACAGTGCCGCAAAAGCGTACCCGGTGGGACGTTTTCGCGGCTCATGCCAGTTAGCCGTCAGCGTGGTATGACAACGTGGACAGCGCGCGCGACTGCCCACCGGCACGGCAGGCAGTTTTACGGTTAAATCACACTGTGGACAGAGAATCCACTGATGCGCCTGATCCGTTGCACACATACTGACGTCCTCTGTGTTACGCGCCGTTTTTCAGCGCTTCTAACTCTTCCCAGCGTTCAAACGCCACTTCCAGCTCTTTTTCGGTCTGCGCTAAGGCATCCAAAACGGGCTGAGTTTTGTCATGCGGCTGGCTGAAAAAGTCTGGATGGCTCATCTTCGCCTGCAGTTCACCAATACGCGTTTCCAGTTGCTCCAGTTTTTGCGGCAGCTGTTCCAGTTCACGTGTCAGGTTATAGCTTAGTTTGTTTGCGCTGCGTTTTGGCTCATTTTTATCCGCGGCTTTTGGTGCAGCCGAGGGGGTTTTCACCGTGGCGGATTTGGTTTGCTTGTAGGCGCTGCGCTGCAGTTGTGCATCGTGATAGCCACCGACAAAGGCTCCAATCTCACCGTTGCCTTCAAAGATCCAGCACTCGGTCACGGTGTTATCGACGAATTGACGATCGTGGCTCACTAGCATCACGGTGCCCTGATAACCATCCACCAGCTCTTCCAACAGCTCCAGCGTTTCCACATCGAGGTCGTTGGTTGGTTCATCGAGAATCAACAGGTTGCTGGGTTTCAGGAACAAACGCGCTAATAACAGGCGGTTACGTTCACCACCGGATAACGCACGCACTGGCGTCATCGCACGCTTCGGATGGAACAGGAAGTCCTGCAGATAGCCCAGCACATGGCGCGGCTTGCCGTTCACCATCACTTCCTGCTTACCTTCCGCGAGGTTATCCATCACGGTACGATCCGGATCCAGTTCGGCACGGTGCTGATCGAAGTAAGCGATCTCCAGCTTAGTCCCGCAGTGCACGCGACCACTGTCGGCTTTTAACTCATCCAGCATCAGGCGCAGTAAGGTGGTTTTACCACAGCCGTTCGGACCAATCAGGGCGATCTTATCGCCGCGCTGCACCTGAGTAGAGAAATCACGCACCAGCGTTTTGCCATCCACGCTGTAGTTGACGTTTTCCATCTCAAACACAATCTTGCCTGAACGCGCGGCTTCCCCAACCTGCATGTTGGCTTTGCCCATCACATCACGGCGTTCTGAACGTTCACGACGCAGCGCTTTTAATGCGCGCACGCGGCCTTCATTACGGGTACGGCGCGCTTTGATGCCCTGGCGAATCCAGACTTCTTCTTGCGCCAGCTTGCGGTCAAACTCCGCGTTCTGCATCTCTTCGACGCGCAGTGCTTCTTCTTTACCCACCAGGAATTGATCGTAATCGCCCGGCCATGAAACCAGTTTACCGCGGTCGAGATCGACAATACGCGTCGCCATATTGCGGATAAACGAACGGTCGTGCGAGATAAACACGATGCTGCCGGTAAAGGTTTTGAGAAAGGTTTCCAGCCAGTTGATAGTTTCAATATCGAGGTGGTTAGTCGGTTCATCGAGCATCAGCACGCGCGGATTGCTCACCAGCGCACGGCCCAGCGCGGCTTTACGCAGCCAACCGCCGGAGAGCGAGGAAAGCTCGGTGTCGGCTTCCAGACCAATCTGCTGCAATACGTCATTGATACGACTATCCAGTTGCCACAAATTCTGATGATCCAGAATAGTTTGCAGACGACCCATTTCGTTGAGGTTTTTCTCGCTAGGATCTTCCATCACCAGATGAGAAATCGCGTGATAGGCTTTCAGATGCTCAGCCTGTTCCGCAACGCCTTCAGCGACGAAATCGTAGACTGAACCGGTGATGTTGCGAGGTGGGTCCTGTTGCAGACGTGCCACCACCAAATCTTGTTCGTAAATAATGCGGCCATCATCCAGCGGTTGTTCGCCGTTGATGATTTTCATTAATGTGGATTTACCTGCACCGTTACGGCCCACCAGACAGACGCGTTCGCCCTCTTCGATGTGCAGTTCGGTGTTATCCAACAGCGGCGCATCGCTGAATGAGAGGTAAGCGCCATGGATACTGATCAGTGACATAAAACTTATTCCTTACCGGCGTGGCTAACCAGCCAGCAGTTGTGAATTTGACGGTTGCGTGCGAAATCTTGCGACAACGTTTTTTGGGTAATTTCCTGCGCCTGCAGACCCAGAGCGGCTATGCCGTCGAGGTCCATTTTAAAGCCGCGCTTGTTATTCGAGAACATAATGGTGCCACCGCGACGCAGCAGACGTTTCAGATTCTGCATCAGCATCATGTGATCGCGCTGCACGTCAAAATCGTCTTCCATTCGTTTGGAGTTAGAGAACGTCGGTGGATCGATGAAGATCACATCAAATTGTTCGTCACTGTCACGCAACCAGCTCAGGCAATCGGCGTGCATCAGCCGATGCTGGCGTCCGGTCAGACCGTTAAGACGCAGGTTACGCTCGGCCCATTCCAGATAAGTGCGAGACATATCCACAGTCGTCGTGGTTTTCGCGCCGCCCAGACCCGCATGCACACTGGCGGTGCCGGTGTAGGCAAACAGATTCAGGAAGTCTTTACCGGCACTCATCTTGCCCAGCATTTGGCGGGCCAGACGGTGATCCAGGAACAAACCAGTGTCAAGATAATCGGTCAGATTCACCAGCAGACGCGCGTCAAACTCCTGGACTTCGAAGAAGTCGCCCTTTTCTCCCAGCTTCTGATACTGATTTTTACCCTTCTGACGCTCACGGGTTTTCATCACCAGTCGATTGGCCGGGATCTCCAGCACGCTCAGGGTAGCGCTGATCACATCGAACAGACGCTGGCGTGCTTTATTGGCATCCACGGTTTTCGGCGGGGCATATTCCTGAATCACCACCCAGTCGCCGTAACGGTCTACCGCGACGTTGTATTCCGGCAAGTCGGCATCATACAAGCGATAGCATTCAATGTTGGACTGCTTCGCCCACTTTTCCAGCTTCTTGATGTTCTTACGCAGACGGTTGGCAAAGTCTTCGGCAATCTGCGCGCTACCTTCACCGCTGGTCGCGGCCAGCTGGTAGTTTTTCTGCACACATTCCAATGGGCCGTTTTTGGCTTTGAACTGGCGGTCGGCGCGCAGTTGCAGGCAGCTCAGCAGTTCCGGTGACGCACTGAACAGCGACAGATTCCAGCCACCAAACTGCTGCTTCATGATACGTCCCAGCAGGCTGTGTAACGCAATCAACGCGGGTTCGCTTTCCAGACGTTCGCCGTAAGGCGGGTTGCTCAGCACGGTGCCCGTGATCTCCTGGCCCGCCAGCGGGTTTTTCAGCTTAATCACATCCTGCTGAGCAAAGGTGAACAGCTCGAACACACCAGCACGACGCGCATTGGCACGCGCGGATTCCAGCACGCGGCTGTCATTGTCGTAACCGAAGAAACGCGCGGTTGTGGCTGCGGTGCCCACACGGGCACGCTCTTTCGCCTCAGCCAGTACGTCTTGCCAGACCGCCTGATTATGGTTTTTCCAACGGTTGAAGCCCCAATGGCTACGCAGCAGGCCCGGTGCGCGATCGGTGGCGATCAGTGCCGCTTCCAGCAGTAAAGTACCGGAACCGCACATCGGATCGATCAATGGCGTGGTGCTCTGCCAGCCAGAACGCATCACAATCGCGGCCGCCAGCGTTTCTTTCAGCGGGGCCTGGCCGGTTTGCTGACGATAGCCACGCTGATGCAGCGCATCGCCGCTTAGATCCAGTGCAATGCTCACGCGATCTTTATTCAGCCACGCATTAATGCGAACGCCCGGTTGTTCACGATCCACACTTGGACGCTCCAGATTCTGACGCGTAAAGCTGTCAACAATCGCATCTTTAATACGCAACGCGCCGAACTGGCTGTTACGGATCACCTCATTGGTGCCGCTAAAGTGAATCGCAAAGCTGGTGCTGCTGTCGAACATCTCGGTCCAGGGAATGCTCTGCGCGCCCACATACAGGTCGAGATCGCTCCAGACGCCAAATTCTCCCAGCGGCAGCAAAATACGCGAAGCCAGTCGGCTCCACAGCAGGCTTTGATACATCACACGGTCATCGGCACGGAAGTGGACGCCGCCCTGCACCACCTGCAAATCCTGCGCACCCAGCGCGTCCAGCTCAGTTTTTAACAGCTCTTCGAGCCCACGCGCCGTACTGGCAAACAGAGAATTCATATCGTCACTTTTTACTCTTGCTAAAATTGTTGCGCATTATAGCGAATCAGCGTCCTATGTCATAAAGTTAGCTTCTTTTTGTCCTGTTGGAGTCTCGATGATTACGCTTTCTCGCCTCTATATCCATCCGGTCAAATCCATGCGCGGTTTGCAACTGTCTCATGCACAGGTGCTGGAGAGTGGTCTGGCGTTTGATCGCATCTTCATGGTGACCGAACTGGACGGCACCTTTATCACTGCGCGACAGTATCCGGACATGGTGCGTTTTACCCCCGCGCTGTTGCCTGATGGCTTATTTTTAAATGCCCCAGATGGCAGCCAGGCGCTAATTCGCTTTAGCGATTTCACGGCGCAGTTGTCACCCACTGAAGTGTGGGGGAATCATTTCACCTCGCATATTGCGCCCGCTGAAATTAATGATTGGCTGAGCAAATTCTTCCCGCGTCCCGTGCAATTGCGCTGGACCGGTGTTGCTCCCACGCGGCGGGTGAAAAAATTTGATGAGGTATCGCTGAGTTTCGCGGATGGTTTTCCCTTCCTGCTGGTGAATATGTCGTCACTGCAGGATCTGCAGCAGCGTTGCCCGGCCAGCGTTCGCGTTGAGCAATTCCGCCCTAACCTGGTGGTCAGCGGCGCAGCGGCATGGGATGAAGACAGCTGGAAGCAGATTAAAATCGGCGAGATTGTTTTTGATATGCCCAAGCCTTGCAGCCGCTGTGTATTCACCACCGTTGGCACCGAAAGCGGACGCAAACATCCCGAAGGTGAACCCCTGGCCACGTTACAACGTTTCCGCAGCGGTCAGGACGGTAGCGGAGATATCGATTTCGGTCTGAATCTGATCGCCCGTAACAGCGGGGTGATCCGCGTTGGCGATGAGCTCACGGTTTTGGCTCGTCAGACACCGCGAGCTTACGGCGCGGGCGCGGTGGTGGAAACCCTCATACCGGTTACCAGCCAACTGGCAGAAGTGATCATTGGCTATCAGGGCAGTGAATTTACCGGCGACAACCAGCAAGTGCTACTGGAACAACTGGAGATGCAGGGCTTTCGCATTCCCTACTCGTGTCGTGCCGGGATATGCGGTAGCTGTAAGATGACGCTGGTATCGGGCGAAGTGAAGGCGCTGAAACAGAGCGCAGTGCGCACAGACGGCACGATTCTCAGTTGTAGCTGTATTCCAGCAGGCGATATTGTTCTGGCTTAAACGCTTAAACCGCCCGCGCAAAGTGGGCGTTTTGTTCCTGCTGATGCGGTCGCAAACGATCGTTCATGATCTTAATCGCATCGCCTAACTGCATACCTTTACCGGCTACCGATAATGTATTTTGCGCCAGCAGGCACAGCGCCGCATTTTCGCCACTTTCGACCACCAGCAATTGCGCCTGTTCGCCGCTATCGGCCAGCGTCACGGCCACCATATCGCCTGATGCGGGTTGCCAGCTCTGAGCATGGCTGGTGAAATGCCAGCTTTTTGGCATGAGCGGTTTTAAAAAACGACTCGCGACTAATGCGTTTAACACTAATTCAGCGCGCTGGTCGCCTTTTAATCCACTCTGTCGGCAACGCTCTTCAAACGTAAAATACAGTGCAGCGTCATCGACACAAAAACCACTGACATTAAAGGCATCCGGTGTCAGCATTTTACGCGAGAAGCGCGAACGAAATAGCATGCCATCAGCCAAATCCAGCATCATACGATCGTGTTCTGCGTCAAAATACCAACGCCAGTTATCATCAGGTTTAAACTTCATGATATGCCCTGTAGTTATCGCTGCGCTATCCCCGTCATACTTCACTCTGCAATTGCGTTGGCAGCGTGTGCTCACTCCCGTCACCTACTTAAGTAAGCTCCAGGGGATTCACCCACTTGCCGCCTTACGACAAAGCGAATTATTTAGGGGGCCGAACGCTAGATTTAAAAATATCAGCCTAAGGAAAAGCTGAAAAAAACATCAGCAGGACAAAATATAAACGAGCCGAAGGGATAAATAAACCCCCCGGCGCGGGAAAGTGGGAAATGTCTTAGAGATGGGTCACGATATCTTTAATTAAACCTGGGCCTTTATAAATAAAGCCAGAGTATATCTGCACCAATGTGGCCCCTGCGGCCATTTTTTCACGAGCGGAAACCAGTGAATCAATACCACCGACGCCAATAATAGGTAAGCGCCCCTGCAACTCTTGCGACAAGCGGCGAATCACTTCAGTACTGCGTGACTGCACCGGACGGCCACTTAATCCCCCCATCTCATCGGCATATTTAAGTCCAGCAACTAAAGCACGATCAAGCGTGGTATTCGTGGCAATGACACCGTCAATTTCATGGCGCACCAAACTGTCGGCAACCTGGATCAATTCTTCTTCAGAAAGATCCGGCGCGATCTTCACCGCGACCGGCACATATTTAAGGTGCCGTTCCTGCAGCTCTTTTTGTTTTAATTTGATCGCCGAAAGCAGATCGTCCAGCGCTTCGCCATATTGCAGCGTGCGTAATCCAGGTGTGTTTGGCGATGAAATATTGATGGCAATATAACCGGCATGGGCATACACCTTTTCCATACAGATCAGATAATCGTCTTTGCCTTGCTCCACTGGCGTATCTTTATTTTTGCCAATATTGATACCGAGGATGCCTTTGAAGCGTGCTTTTTTAACGTTCTCGACTAAGTGATCGACGCCGTGATTATTAAAGCCCATGCGATTAATAATCCCTTCCGCTTCCACCAGACGGAACATGCGCGGCTTATCATTGCCAGGCTGTGGACGTGGCGTCACCGTCCCGACTTCCACGAAGCCGAAACCCATCGCACCAAAGGCATCAATGCACTCTGCGTTTTTATCGAGGCCTGCAGCAAGCCCCAGCGCGTTAGGGAAAGTCAATCCCATGCAGGTCACCGGGCGTGACGGCAGCGACTGGCGAATCAGTCCTTCCAGCGGCGTTCCGCTGATAAAACGTAATTGTTGAAAGGTGAGTTCGTGCGCACGCTCTGGATCGAGCTTAAACAGCGCCGGCCGGACGATAGGATATAACATGCACTCTCCTGAATGGCGGAAGCGAAGAAGTCGGGTGCACGGAAATTTGTGCGCCAGAATGGTAAAGGCCTCTGGCGCAAAAGTAAATTTAATCAGGTGATGCGGAGTTGATCGAAATCAGCGCTTACCGGTATAACGCGCCAGCAGGCTGCGACTCGCTTTCAGGCCGTTGTAGAGCGTGGGATAGTACCACTGCAGTTTCATGCGTTTACTTTCGCCCGTCACTTTGCGTATGAGTTGGTCAATGGTGACATGCCACTCCTGCGGGACATTAATGTCATTTTTACGCATCTCGATCAAACACCCGTACATCACGGGTTCGTAATAACGATCAAGTAACCACTCATCCGCAGCCAATCCCCACGCCTGCATGAAGCGCTCGCTGTTACCTCGCGCAATAAAGTAGTTTTCCACCCATGAAAACGTCGCTTTTCGTTGTGAGAGCGAGGTCACCATAAATCGCTTGTAGTAATAGCTTTCGTGAGAGAACACCACTTCTTGTGCCTGCATGTACAGCGCGAACATAAAAGGAGCGTCTTCATGGTTTTGAATTGGCAAAAACGTCACACCTACGCGTTCGATAAGATGGCGAGAAACGATGCTGCTCCATAACACGCGGTGCGCTGACTGATGAGTCATCATGTGGCGCAGCGTTGTGCTGCCCCCCGGGAAAGCCCCCTGCATCTTCCGCTGATGAAACGGCTGATACTGACGCTGGCCGAGCGGTAAATCAGTAAACATTTTGGCGCCAAAGCAGAATAATTCCATTTCTGGATGCTGCGCTTTGGCCCGTTGAAAATCAGCAAACAGCGTTATACCGACGAAGTCATCTGCATCCATAAAGTAGATGAAGTCACCCGTGGCGATCTCCAGTCCGCGCGTACGAGCAGCACTCACGCCGCCGCGCTGAGATTGTAATAATGTCATTTGCGGATAGCGTTTAGCCAGCTGCTGGAGTAGCTCCACGCTGTTATCGGTGGATCCGTCATCAATGACAATAATCTGGTCGGGCGGCGAAGATTGCCCCACTAGCGAATCAATGGCTTCTTCCAGCCAGGGGGCACAGTTCCAGTTAGGAATGATCACCGTGATGGTCGTTTTCGTACGCTGATCGCTCATTCTCTCTCCTCAACATTAAAGCCCTTATTGAACGGCAGATGCAGACGTTTAATCACCAGACTGTGTAGCAGACAACACACGCCCAAATTCACCATGCCAAACAATCCAAGCCACAGCAGATTAAGCCAGCGATTTTGATCCCAACTGATCGGCAACAGCGAGCAGAGCCATGCCATCACGCCAGCCACCACCCACACCAACATTACGTCACGCGTCAACCACGTAAAATGGATGCCTGGCGCGAAACGGCGATGCACCAACCACGCCCAACCGAAGAGATAGAAGACATTTTGCCCTAACCACAGCCAGCCCGTGCCATGGGCACCGAAATGGAGAGCGGCAAAGATGTTGAGTGGCACCAGCACAATGGCGAAACAGGAGAAACCTTTAACGTGAAGCTTGAGGTTGCCGTTGATGTATTGCAGGTGATAAAGCAAACCGCAGATGGCCTGCACTCCGCTGCCCAGCGCATACAAACTGAGCACGAATGACATCTCATTCACCACTTGCTGGTTCTGTGTCCATGCCCACAGCAGCGGCGCGGAGAAACAGGCAATCGTAATACTGAGCGGGGCCATGAAGATCGCGACCGCTTGGGTGGTATAGCGATACAGCACGAGCGACTGGTCATCACCCTCTTTTTTGGTTTTCATCCCGGTCATGCGCGGCACGATGGCCTGCATAATCGGGCTGCTCAGCAAAATAATGCCAGTTGCGGCCGTGGCCACCACGGTAAAGGAGCCGTATTCACTCAGCGGCAATGTTTTTGACAGCACCAGACGGTCGATCTGGGAAATAAATGTCCAGACTGCACTGGCGTAAGCCGCGCTGAGGGCAAAGCGAATAAAAGGCTTCAATACTTCTTTAAGATTTTCATGCTTCTGCCTGCGCGCCGAGGCCGGCACCAGTTGGAAGCATTTGTAAATCAGGCACACCGCTTCGGCAATCGAGACCAACAGTTGCCAGATAAAGAAACTCAATACTGGATTAGAGAACAGCTGGATAACCAGTACGGCGCCAAAGGTGCGCAGTGTGACGATCACCAGATTGACGCCATTCAGCCAAACCTGATGTTCAAAGCCGACAATAACGCTGCGATAAGGGCTGGTCCGCCAGCGAATGGCCGCGGTAATCACCATAATTGCTACTGCGATAACCACATCCGAGGACGGCAAATGCTGGGCGTCCAGCCAGTGATGGGCAATCCACGGCGTTGCCACCCAACCGATGACCACCAGCACCACAGTTGAAATCAGGAAGAATTTCGACAGCGCAGCAAATAACGAGGGGAACCAGATAAACTCAGTTTGATTAGCGCGATAGCGGGCCGCTTCACGCATCAAAGTGGTGGATACCCCGGCATCCAGCAATTGCAACCAGGTTAACAGAATCGAAAAGAATCCGACTAAACCATACGCTTCCATCCCCAAATGATGAATATAAAGCGGTACTACCAGAATACCCGACAGTGTCAGGTAAATCTGACCAACATAGTTGGCGATGGCGTTTCGTTTAATTGACATAAGTATCGAGGCGTCTGGGAAAATTCGCTAAAAATAGAGCCTGACACAGAACAGCATAACTGCCTACCGGACTTATTCTTAATTTCAGCACTGTTGCTAAAATGCGTTTTTCCCACATTAGGTAAGACCGATTAATGAATTCCATACAGGAATAAATATGTATCCTGCCCTTCTCGCATGCGACAAAAGAAAGGATGACAATTTCATGAATGCCTCATCATCGGTAACATTTTTATCGCTGCCGAAGCGAATTATTACATTTCACTTACTACTGTTGCCCCAGAATTATTTAAACTCAGTGGAATAAACAGGAATCATGCTGCTCGTTTTAACTCTCTTCCGACTTTAAAATTCTGCAACAGGATAAACATATGCGGACGCTGAATAAGCAACCACTCTTTGATATTGGCTGGCTCAAATTGCCCACCTAAAAATCGAATGGCATTAATCACATATTCCGGCACGGCTGTACCATTGTACAACGAAAGATAAATCATCAAGCGGAAAGAGTGCATTAAATAGGCTTTCTCAATTTCCTTTTTTAATGGCGAGTCCTTTAAAGCCATTTTCAGGGTGCTGTAGGCCTGCATAAAGGCATTGTACCGTTGCTGGAAGTACTCCTGACTCTTACGGCTGTTAGTCAGTGACCCGTTGCGCACGCGTTGGTGGTAATACACTTTCTGACTTACCCACGCATGATTTGAGAGAACGAAAGCCGAAAGGGTGAATTGGTGATCCTCATGAATCCGGTCACGAAAGCGCAAACCATGCTGCTGCACCAGACTTTTTTTCACTGCATAATTCCATGCAGCAGACGTGTAACTGCCGTTGCGCAGCAGGCGCGAGAACACCTGTGAGGACGGCTGTTTCCCGAACATCTCATGCCGCACTTTAGGACGTGTAACCTGGCGTTGGTGATCCTCAAACATCTGCGAATTGAAGCAGAACAGTTCGGTCTCGGGATGCGCCTGATACACCTGCTGCAGTTCAGCCACCAAGCCATCTGCAACAATATCATCCGGATCGCAGAAAAACAGGAACTCCCCTTGGGCTGCCGCCATTCCTGTATCACGCGCCTGTCCAGCGCCGCCATTTGTCGTGGTGATGATTTTCACTTGCGGCAAATGCGCGTAATGCCGCTCGACCAACGCCAGCGTGCCATCGGTAGATCCATCATTAACAATAATAATCTCATTGGGCGAATCAATTTGCTTAAGCAATGCGTCAACACATTCGATAATATAATTCTCTACGTTATAGGTAGGAATAATAATAGATAACAGGATTTTAGACATAAACCTTTCCCGAAAACGGTTGAAAGAAATGAAATGCCACTGGCAAGAAGTGCCTGTGTAAAAGCATTGCGCTAAAAGGTTAAACGCAATGTAAACGGCCAGATTGTTATTTCGGGATCAGTTAAGCAGATAGGATTTTAGTTTCACAGGGCCAAAAATTAATTAAGAGATTTAAACCATTAGCAATACATCAATCCTGCTAACTCCTTTATGAAATAATGCATACCTCACATTAATGCCTTTAACTTTTGTCGCATCTGATGAGGGAAAGTTACACATTTTATGTGCGAATAGATGTCAGGGAATACTTATCTATAAAATATAAACAGATAGATAACCCCCTCCCGCAACGCCTGATAAGTTAAATGAAAAGTAAACAGACCTTAGCGCTCAATTGATTTATCTCATTTTTTTTCACTTTTTCAACTGTGCGACTTCACTTCATTATTTTCACTTGTCCATCAGTCCAGGTTTTTCGAAACGTAACTGTCGTTACAGATATCCGCACAGAAAATAATCTTTCTCATGCAACGATGAGTTGTCGTTTCATTCATTGTTAGTAATCATTCCCAATGGTAGTAAAGTGACCTTTTAGGACTATTCGCAATTCGTCAGCGCTAACTCTGCCACCTCTATTTTACTCTGATGAACCCTTTTGCATTTTCCGCCTTTTGATTGCCAGATAAATCATTTAAGCCCATCTCCTCGCTCTGCCAGTATTGAACACATCAGTTCTCAATATCAGATAATCAATAACTTTAAGTTATAAGGAGTGACCATGCGGGTTATTACGCTGGCGGGCAGCCCTCGCTTCCCATCGCGCTCTACTGCACTGCTCAGCCTGTGCCAGCACGCGTTGGAAGCACGCGGTGTTGAAGTCATTCCCTGGAATATTCACAACTTCCAGGCAGACGATCTGCTCTATGCACGCTTTGACTCCCCAGCCCTCAACGCGTTGAAAGCCGACCTGGCGCTGGCAGACGGACTGATTGTTGCCACCCCCATTTATAAAGCGTCATTTTCGGGTGCGCTGAAAACCCTGCTTGATTTGCTGCCAGAACGCGCCCTGGAACACAAAGTGGTGTTGCCATTGGCTAGCGGCGGCAGTGCATCCCATTTGCTGGCCGTGGATTACGCGCTCAAGCCGGTATTGAATGCCCTAAAAGCCCAGGAAGTGCTGCATGGCGTGTTTGCCACCGACACGCAAATAGTGAATTACGACCGTCAGCCAGAGCTGGATCCACAGCTGGCCGATCGCATCGACGACGCGCTGGATACATTCTGGCATGCACTGCATCGTCGCCATCAACCTTATGCACAAGCGGTATAAAGGAAGAATCATGAAAAGGATGTTTACAGCTTTACTGCTACCGGCCTTTGCCGCGCTGATTGCGCTGAGTGCCAATGCTAATGCCGCTGCGGCCCCGGCGCAGCTGCGTGTGGGATATCAAAAGGGATCGGTGAGCATGGTGTTAGCAAAATCTCACCAGATGCTTGAACAGCGTTTCCCCCACACTCAGATCAAATGGATTGAATTTCCAGCAGGACCGCAAATGCTGGAGGCGCTGAATGTCGACAGCATTGATTTAGGTAGCACCGGTGATATTCCGCCGCTATTTGCACAGGCAGCAGGCGCGGATCTACTTTATGTCGGTTCCGAGCCACCGAAACCTCAGGCTGAAGTGATTCTGGTGCCCAAAGACAGCCCGATTCAGAGTGTTGCCGATTTGAAAGGCCATAAAGTGGCCTTTCAGAAGGGCTCCAGTTCACACAACTTATTGTTGCGTGCGCTGGAGCAGGCCGGCCTGAGTTTTAAAGATATCCAGCCCACCTATCTGACCCCTGCCGATGCGCGAGCCGCTTTTCAGCAGGGCGACGTTGATGCCTGGGCAATCTGGGATCCCTACTACTCTGCCGCCTTACTGCAAGGCAACGTGCGCGTGCTGGCTGATGGCAGCAAGCTCAACCAGACCGGTTCCTTCTATTTAGCCACACGCAAATATGCCGAAGCCAACGGTCCATTTGTCCAGCAAGTGCTGCAAACCTTTAGTGATGCCGACGCGCTGACCCGCAGCCAACGCGGCCAAAGCATCGACCTGCTGGCACAGGCGATGGGCTTACCCAAGCCGGTGATTGCCAGCTATCTCGACCATCGTCCACCCACCACGATTACGCCGGTCAGCGCACATACTGCGCAGGCCCAACAGCAAACGGCCGACCTGTTTTATGCCAATCATCTGATGCCGGTAAAAGTGAACATCACTGACCGCATCTGGCATCCACAGTCCGCCCAGCCATAAGGAATTGAATCATGAGCATATCCGTATTCTGGTTTCTCCCGACCCACGGTGATGGGCACTATCTTGGCACCGCTGAAGGTTCGCGTCCTGTCGATCACGGTTATCTGCAGCAGATTGCTCAGGCCGCCGATCGCCTTGGCTTTGGCGGCGTGCTGATCCCCACCGGCCGCTCCTGCGAAGATGCCTGGCTGGTGGCCGCGTCACTGATTCCAGTGACGCAACGTTTGCGCTTCCTTGTGGCGCTGCGCCCGGGCGTGATCTCACCAACGCAGGCAGCGCGCCAGGCCGCGACGCTTGACCGTCTGTCCAACGGGCGCGCGCTGTTTAACCTGGTCACTGGCGGCGATCCTGAAGAGCTGGCGGGTGACGGCGTGTTCCTCGATCATCGCGAGCGTTATGAAGAATCCGCGGAATTCACCCGCGTATGGCGTCGCGTTTCAGAGGGCGAAACCGTGGATTACGAGGGTAAACACGTCAAAGTGCGCGGTGCACGCCTGATGTTCAAACCGGTACAACAGCCACGTCCACCGCTGTGGTTTGGCGGTTCATCCGATGCCGCGCAGGATCTCGCCGCTGAGCAGGTCGATGTTTATCTCACCTGGGGCGAGCCCCCGGCATTAGTCAAAGAGAAAATTGATCAAGTGCGTGCCAAAGCGGCTGCGCAGGGCCGTCAAGTCCGCTTCGGCATTCGTCTGCACGTCATCGTGCGCGAAAGCAATCAAGAGGCCTGGCAGGCAGCGGATCGCCTGATTGCTCATCTCGACGATGCCACCATTGCCAAAGCGCAGGCGGCCTTTGCCCGTACCGATTCTGTCGGACAGCAGCGCATGGCTGCGCTGCACGGTGGCCGTCGTGACAAACTGGAGATCAGCCCGAACCTGTGGGCAGGCGTAGGTTTGGTGCGTGGCGGTGCCGGTACTGCGCTGGTGGGCGATGGCCCAACCGTGGCTGCACGTATGCAGGAGTACAGCGACCTCGGGATCGAGACCTTTATTCTCTCTGGCTATCCGCATCTTGAGGAAGCCTATCGTGTCGGTGAGCTGCTGTTCCCACACCTTGATTTGGCTATCCCTGAAGTGCCGAAACCTCGAGTGGTGCAAGCGCACGGTGAAGCGGTTGCCAACGATTTCACCCCACAGAAAGTGTCTCAGAGCTAAGGAGTTCAGGATGGCAAAGTTTCAAAAACAGCTGAGTAATGCCCTGCTGCCCTGGGCCTTACCGGTGCTGCTGGTTGCGGTGTGGCAGCTCGCCTCTCAAGTGGGCTGGCTTTCAACACGTATTCTGCCATCACCGGAAAACATCATTATTACGTTCTGGAAGCTGACGGTGAGTGGTGAATTGTGGCAAAACCTCGCCATCAGTGGCTGGCGTGCGGCGATTGGCTTTGCCATTGGCGGCTCGATCGGCTTGGTGCTTGGCTTGATCACCGGCACCTCACGCGTGGGTGAACGTTTGCTGGATACCTCAGTGCAGATGCTGCGCAACGTGCCGCATTTGGCATTGATCCCGCTGGTGATTCTGTGGTTTGGCATCGATGAGTCAGCCAAGATTTTTCTGGTAGCGCTTGGCACCTTATTCCCGATTTACCTCAACACTTATCACGGTATCCGTAATATCGATCGCGGTCTGGTGGAGATGGCGCGCAGTTATGGTCTTTCTGGCTGGAGTCTGTTTATTCAGGTGATTCTGCCGGGTGCGCTGCCCTCGATCATGGTCGGCGTGCGCTTTGCGCTGGGCCTGATGTGGCTGACGCTGATCGTGGCTGAAACTATCTCGGCCAACTCTGGCATTGGCTATTTGGCGATGAATGCACGTGAGTTTCTGCAAACCGATGTGGTGGTGGTCGCCATCATTCTCTATGCGCTGCTCGGCAAACTGGCCGATGTCGCCGCTCAACTGCTGGAGCGCGTATGGCTGCGCTGGCATCCGGCTTATCAATTGAAGGAGAACGCATGAGCAACGCAACGTTAAGCCCGTCGCGTCTGAACAGCGGCACCCCGGTTGGCGTTAACGGCGTCAGCAAGCAATATGGTGATCGCACCATCCTCAACAACATCAATCTGCATATTCCTGCGGGCCAGTTTGTCGCAGTAGTGGGTCGCAGCGGATGCGGTAAAAGTACCCTGCTGCGCCTGCTGGCGGGACTGGAATCCACTTCGCGCGGTGAACTGCTGGCAGGGACTGCGCCGTTGGCGCAAGCACGCGAAGACACGCGCCTCATGTTCCAGGATGCGCGTCTGCTGCCGTGGAAAAAAGTTATCGATAATGTAGGTCTGGGTTTGAAGGGGCGTGAATGGCGGGCTGCCGCGCTGGAAGCACTGGAGGCGGTAGGTTTAGCCGATCGCGCTAACGAGTGGCCAGCGGCGCTATCGGGTGGGCAAAAGCAGCGTGTGGCGCTGGCTCGCGCGTTGATTCATCGACCGGGTTTGTTGCTGCTGGATGAACCCCTGGGTGCGCTGGATGCACTGACGCGTATTGAGATGCAGGGATTGATTGAATCGTTATGGCAACAACATAACTTCACGGTGTTGCTGGTCACCCATGATGTCAGTGAAGCAGTGGCGATGGCCGATCGCGTATTGCTGATTGAAGAGGGGCAGATTGGGCTGGATTTAACCGTGGACCTCGCGCGACCACGTCGACGTGGATCGGCGCGACTGGCGGAACTGGAAGCAGAAGTGTTGGATCGTGTGATGAAGCGCAGTCCGGCAGAGCAGCCGCTGAAATTCGCCCAGCAGCGTTAGTCGGATTCGAAGTCGAAGTCGAAGTC
>NZ_JZRH01000020.1:0-83401 GCF_000963985.1 Pantoea sp. BL1
TTAACTGATCGGCATTAGCCATTAATGGCCCCTTCGTGAATGCCCGATCGTGAAATCGCTAAGCCGGACAAACGCCGGCTTTACTCTTCGCGGCTGATGCCGAAATGCTTATAGGCATGCTGCGTGGCCAGACGGCCGCGCGGCGTGCGCTGAATGAATCCTTGTTGAATCAGGAAGGGTTCAATCACATCTTCAATGGTTTCCCGTTCTTCACCAATCGCCGCCGCCAGGTTATCCAACCCCACTGGACCACCCGAGAACTTGTCGATGATCGCCAGCAACAGCTTGCGGTCCATATAATCGAAACCCTGATTATCGACGTTGAGCATATCGAGTGCGCTGGCAGAGACTTCCCCACTCATCACACCGTTGGCACGAACTTCAGCGTAATCGCGTACACGACGCAATAAACGGTTGGCGATTCGCGGGGTACCTCGGGCACGGCGCGCCACTTCTAGCGCGCCCTCTTCACTCAACGCCAATCCTAAGCACGCTGCACTGCGGCTGACGATGTGTTGCAGGTCCGGTACGTTGTAAAACTCAAGACGTTGCACGATGCCAAAGCGATCGCGCAGCGGTGATGTCAGCGAGCCCGCGCGCGTGGTGGCGCCAATCAGGGTAAAAGGGGGCAAATCGAGTTTAATTGAGCGCGCCGCTGGGCCTTCGCCAATCATAATATCCAGCTGATAGTCTTCCATCGCCGGATAGAGCACCTCTTCCACCACCGGTGATAAGCGGTGGATCTCATCGATAAACAGCACGTCATGCGGTTCGAGGTTGGTCAGCATCGCAGCCAGATCGCCCGCCTTTTCCAGCACCGGACCGGAGGTGGTACGTAAATTCACGCCCATCTCATTCGCCACAATGTTAGCCAGCGTGGTTTTACCTAATCCCGGCGGGCCGAAAATCAGCAGATGGTCCAGCGCATCGCCACGCAGTTGCGCCGCTTTGATGAAGATCTCCATCTGCTCGCGCACCTGCGGTTGCCCCACGTATTCCGCCAGGAGCTTAGGGCGAATGGCACGGTCGAGGCTCTCTTCTTCATTTATAGAGCCGCCCGAGACCAGGCGATCGGCTTCAATCATGCATTACCTCAAATAGCTGCGCGCAGAGCTTCACGGATCAGCGTTTCGCAATCCGCATCAGGTTTGCCGACTTTACTGATCATGCGGCTGGCTTCTTGCGGTTTATAGCCAAGCGCCACCAGTGCAGCAACCGCTTCGGCCTCAGCGTCATTCGCTGCTGGCGCTTCAGACGGCGTGGTCAATGTGAAGGTCGAATCACTGCCAAACAGATCGCCGTGCATGCCTTTAAAGCGGTCTTTCATCTCCACCACCAGACGCTCGGCGGTTTTCTTGCCGACGCCAGGCAACTTGATCAATGACGCGATCTCTTCACGCTCAACGGCGGTCACAAACTGTTGTGCTGACATGCCAGAAAGGATCGCCAGTGCCAGCTTTGGCCCCACGCCATTCACTTTTACCAGTTCACGGAACAGCGCACGCTCTTGTTTGTTGTTGAAGCCGAACAGCAGCTGCGCATCTTCACGCACCACAAACTGGGTGAAGATAATCGCTTCCTGATTGATCTCCGGCAGCTCGTAGAAGCAGGTCATTGGCATGTGCACTTCATAACCCACACCGTGCGCCTCAATTAACACCAGCGGCGGCTGTTTTTCCAGAATATAGCCTCGTAAGCGACCAATCACCTGAGCAGTTCCTTATGTAATCCTAAAAATACCTGATTGATTTCCGCTGACGTTAAAGCGGCAAGCGAGCGCATCACGATGAACGCACTGAGGTCAGTGATTCAGGTGAACAAGGGTAGCCCGCGCATCAGACAGTGGAAATATGACGGGTATTTATATCATAAAAAAGGCTGGATCAATATCCAGCCTTCAATGTTTGGGTTTTCGTCAGCCGGACCGCAATCGCCCACGCGTCATCACCAGCTTAGCGTCACTCAATCGCGTGGTGTTTTGGCTCAGGTGACAATGGGTGATGGCGATTGCCAGCGCATCAGCGGCATCGGCTTGCGGGTTAGCGGGTAGTTTCAGCAAGGTGCGCACCATGTGCTGAACCTGACTTTTTTCTGCCCCACCGGTGCCGGTTACCGTTTGTTTGACCTGACGCGCTGCATATTCGAACACCGGCAAATCGAGATTCACCGCCGCCACAATCGCTGCGCCGCGCGCCTGGCCCAGCTTTAGCGCTGAGTCTGCATTCTTCGCCATAAATACCTGCTCGATAGCAAAATAGTCTGGCGAGAATTGGGTGATGATTTCCGTCACCCCGGCGTAAATCAATTTGAGGCGAGAAGGTAGATCGGTAACGTTGGTGCGGATACAGCCGCTGCCCAGATAGCTGAGCTGGCGGCCAACCTGACGAATCACACCGTAACCGGTGACGCGCGAGCCGGGGTCAATCCCGAGAATGATCGCCACTACGCGCCTCCGGCTGTTCGGTTAATGGAAAACGCCATTACAGCGTTTCCGCGATCTCATCAGAAATTTCACCATTATGATAAACTTCCTGCACATCGTCGCAATCTTCCAGCATGTCGATCAGACGCAACAGTTTCGGTGCCGTTTCCGCATCCATTTCCGCTTTGGTGGAAGGGATCATTGAGACTTCAGCGGTATCCGCTTTCAGGCCACCGGCTTCCAGCGCATCACGCACTGCACCCAGTTCTTCCCACGCGGTAAACACATCAATCGCACCGTCGTCGTAGCTCACCACATCTTCCGCACCGGCTTCCAGCGCCGCTTCCATGACCGCATCTTCATCCTGGCCTGGCGCAAAGGAGATCACACCCTTTTTGCTGAACAGGTAAGAAACGGAACCGTCGGTGCCGAGGTTGCCACCGGTTTTGGTGAAGGCGTGACGCACTTCGCCCACGGTACGGTTACGGTTGTCACTCAGACACTCGATCATCACCGCTGAGCCGCCTGGACCGTAACCTTCATAGATGATGGTTTCCATGTTGGAATCATCTTCGCCGCCCACGCCGCGTGCAATCGCACGGTTCATGGTGTCACGGGTCATGTTGTTGGACAGGGCTTTGTCCATTGCTGCGCGCAGACGCGGGTTCGAGCCGGCATCGCCGCCGCCCAGTTTCGCTGCGGTCACCAGCTCACGAATGATTTTGGTGAAGATTTTACCGCGCTTAGCGTCCTGCGCCGCCTTGCGGTGCTTGGTGTTTGCCCACTTACTATGTCCAGCCATCTTGAGTATTTCTCCGATCTTTTATTTCGCACGAGCTATCTTACTTGCGATCTCGGCTCCCGGCAGTGCTCGCCATCCTCACGTACAAAAGTACGCTCCGGTTGCTGCGCGCTGGCGGTAACCGACCACGCTGCGCCGATTACGCTCGACTGTTCAATATTAGGGCGGCGTAGAACTGACAATCTGTGCCGATTACGCCATCTGTTCAATTTTAGCGGTGCAAGGTAAACGTCTTGCACCGGATTTTAGTACGAAGGAAATAAGCTTCGTCGAAATTCTGGAATCTACCTTAATCGTCGCCGGAAAAACGCGCGGCGGCGGGCATTCAGGTAAATTCTTCGATTGCCTGGCGGTTACTCCAGGACTTGGTCAGGGCTGCGGCTGCGGCAGGATCGAGCCAGCGCGCGGCGAGATGCTCCGTCAGTAGGAGATCGCGCTCTTGCGGAAGTGCCAGCCGGAACCAGTGCTCACGGTTGTGCGTGATGCCAGGTGCGTAGCGATGGCGATAGTGCGGGAAGATTTCAAACTCAATGTGTTTGTGGCAATCATCCAGCACCAGCTGTTCGCCCGCGACATCGATACCCAGCTCTTCCGACACTTCGCGTTCTGCCGCCTGGCGCGGACTTTCACCCGCTTCCAGGCTGCCCGTCACGGATTGCCAGAAACTTTCATCATCCTGTCGCTGCAGCATTAACACCCGGCCAGTATCTCGCGCAAAAATCACCACCAGCACTGAAACCGGATGTTTATAGCCCATTACTTGTTCTCTGACTTTTCTTTCTTCGGCGCCACAAGAATGCCGAGATCCAACAGCGCTGCCGGGTTGGCTTCGCTTGGCGCTTCGGTCATCAGGCACGCCGCTGCAGTGGTTTTCGGGAACGCGATAACATCACGGATGTTGTCGGTGCCGGTCAGCAGCATGGTCAGACGGTCCAGACCAAAGGCCAGGCCCGCATGCGGTGGTGTGCCGTATTTCAGGGCATCCAGCAGGAAGCCAAACTTCTCGCGCTGCTCTTCTTCGGTAATACCGAGAATGCTAAACACGGTCTGCTGCATTTTACCGTTGTGGATACGCACGGAACCGCCGCCTACTTCGTAGCCATTGATCACCATATCGTAAGCGTTCGCCACGGCCTGCGTCGGGTCGACCGCCAGCTGTTCAGCCGTCAGTTCTTTCGGCGAGGTGAACGGGTGGTGCATCGCAGCCAGACCGCCCTCTTCATCCGCTTCAAACATTGGGAAGTCGATGACCCACAGCGGTGCCCACATGCTTTCGTCAGTGATCTTCAGGTCGCGGCCCACTTTCAGACGCAGTGCACCCAGAGCATCTGTGACAATTTTGGCACGGTCAGCGCCGAAGAAGATCAGATCGCCATCTTGCGCAGTGGTGCGGTTCAGAATCGCTTCCACGATTTCTGGCGTCAGGAACTTCGCGACCGGGCTCTGTACACCCTCGAAGCCTTTTGCACGCTCGTTGATCTTCATCCACGCCAGACCTTTGGCGCCATAGATCTCAACAAACTTGGTGTATTCGTCGATCTGCTTACGCGTCAGCGCTGCGCCACCCGGCACACGCAGCGCGGCAACACGACCTTTCGGATCGTTAGCCGGGCCAGCGAACACCTGGAATTCCACGCTTTTCAGCAGGTCAGCCACGTCCACCAGCTCCATTGGGTTACGCAGATCGGGTTTGTCAGAACCGTAACGGTTCATGGCTTCGGCAAAGGTCATTTGCGGGAAGTCACCGAGATCCACGCCTTTCACGTCGATCCACAGTTCACGAATCAGACGCTCCATCTTTTCACGCACCTGCTCGGCGGTCATGAAAGAGGTTTCCACGTCGATCTGGGTGAATTCTGGCTGACGGTCAGCACGCAAGTCTTCATCACGGAAGCATTTAACGATCTGATAATAGCGATCGAAACCGGACATCATCAGCAGCTGTTTGAACAGCTGTGGGGACTGCGGCAGCGCATAGAATTTGCCTTTATGCACGCGGCTTGGCACCAGATAGTCACGCGCACCTTCTGGCGTGGCTTTGGTCAGCATCGGGGTTTCGATATCGAGGAAGCCCTCGTTATCCATAAAGCGACGCACGAAGCTGGTGATTTTCGCACGGGTTTTCAGACGCTGCGCCATTTCCGGACGACGCAGGTCCAGATAGCGATAGGTCAGACGCGCTTCTTCGCTGTTGGTCTGGTTAGAGTCCAGCGGCAGTGGTTCAGCGCGGTTGATGATGTTCAGCGCATGAGCAAACACTTCGACATCGCCGGTGGCCATATCGCTGTTGCGGTTTTTCTCTTCACGCGCACGCACGGTGCCGGTGATCTGGATACAGAATTCGTTACGCAGCTCAGAGGCCAGCTGGAAAGCGTCCTGATGATCGGCGTCGAAGAATACCTGAGCGATACCTTCACGGTCGCGCATATCGATAAAAATCAGGCTGCCCAGATCGCGACGGCGGTTAACCCAACCGCAGAGTGTGACTTGCTGACCCACGTGAGACAGATTGAGCTGTCCGCAATATTCTGTACGCATAACGTATCCTTTTAACTTCGCCGCTGCTGCCAGACAGCATCAGGCCGCGTAACCTTCTGAGATGCTGTCGCAAAAAAGGCGGCTATTATAATGGAAAAACCCAGGCAGGATAAGTAGAGCCAGATCAAAGCGGACAAAACATTGCGGTTTATCGCACGGATTTTCCTGCCAACACCAAAACAGGGTACATTACCTGGCCTATTCCCGCCCGCAAAAGGATTCAGGAGCCACGTTTGACACTTCGCATTGGATTACCGCAATGGCAGCATCCCCGCTGGAAGCAGTATGGCCTGGAAACTCTGGCGGATTACGCGCAGTTGTTTGACTGCGTGGAAGGCAACACCACGCTGTATGCGCTGCCCTCGCCGGAAGCAGTGATGCGCTGGCGCGATATGACACACGATGACTTTCGCTTCTGCTTTAAATTTCCCAACAGCATCAGCCATAAAGCCGCGCTTCGGAGCTGCGATGAACTGCTGAACGAATTCTTTCGCTTGCTCGATCCGTTGAGCCAGCGCATCGGGCAGTATTGGCTGCAACTGCCGGCGACCTTTTCACCTGCGCAATTGAAAGACTTGTGGCTGTTCCTTGATAGCCTGCCGCGCGGGTTTAGTTACGGCGTGGAAGTGCGCCACGAGCAGTTTTTTGCCAAAGGCGAGGCTGAGCGCGCGCTCAACCGTGGCCTGATGGAACGCGGCGTGAATCGCGTGATCCTCGATAGCCGTCCGGTGCACGCGTCCACCTCGCAAAGCGCCGCCGCCGTGGACGCCCGGGCGAAAAAACCGCGCGTGCCACCGCATGCTGTGCGCAGCGGTTTGCAACCGATGGTGCGCTTTATCGGCAGCGATAGCGTGGATGAGAGCGTGCCGCTGTTCCAGCCGTGGCAACATAAACTGGCGGAGTGGCAGACAGAAAGCGATCCGATGCTGTTTATCCATACGCCGGATATGGGCGAGGTGTTTCCCTTGCTGCAGGCGCTGTGGCCTCAACTGTTGCAGCTTGAGCCTTCGCTGCGCAATCTGCCCGACTGGCCGCAACAAAGCAGCTTGTTCTAAACTCAAAGCGGGTGCAGCCTGCGGGACTTTCTGACAGAATAGCGCCCTTTCCGATTCCTCTCTCCGGACTTTTCATTATGTCTGACCGCGATACGCTATTCTCTGCGCCCATCGATAAGCTGGGTGACTGGACCTTTGACGAGCGCGTGGCTGAAGTCTTTCCCGATATGATTCAGCGCTCGGTGCCGGGTTATTCCAACATCATTTCGATGATTGGCATGCTGGCAGAACGCTTCGTGAAGCCTGATAGCCAGGTTTACGATCTCGGCTGCTCGCTGGGTGCCGCCACGCTCTCTGTCCGCCGCAATATTCACGTGCCGGGCTGCCAGATTATTGCCGTGGATAACTCTCCGGCGATGGTGGAGCGTTGCCGCCGTCACATTGATGCCTTCCGCGCGGACACGCCGGTGCAGGTGATTGAAGCGGATATTCAGGATATCCATATTGAGAATGCTTCAATGGTGGTGCTGAACTTTACCCTGCAATTCCTTGAGCCTCCTGCACGTCTGGAACTGCTGAAAAAAATCGCCAACGGCTTGAACCCTGGCGGCGCGCTGGTGCTGTCTGAGAAGTTCAGCTTCGAAGATAGCGAAGTGGGCGATCTGCTGTTCAACATGCACCACGACTTTAAACGTGCTAACGGCTACAGCGAACTCGAGATCAGCCAGAAACGCAGCATGCTGGAAAACGTCATGCTCACCGACAGTGTAGAAGCGCACAAAGCGCGTCTGAAAACCGCCGGTTTTGCCCACGCTGAGTTGTGGTTCCAGTGCTTTAACTTTGGTTCTTTGGTAGCGTTGAAATGATTGATTTTGGCCGTTTTTATCAGCAAATCGCCACCGGCCCATTGGCGAGCTGGCTGGAAGTCTTACCCGCGCAAGTAGCGGCCTGGCAGCGTGAAAATCTGCACGGTAAATTCCGCGACTGGGAAAAGTCAGTGGATTATCTGCCGCTGCTAAACCCGCAAACGTTGGATCTGGTCAACAGCGTCACGGCCACGGCTGACGATCTCACCGATCGCCAACGTCTTGGTATTGAAAACCTGTTGCGCAACCTGATGCCCTGGCGCAAAGGTCCTTATTCCCTTTACGGCACCGAGATTGATACCGAATGGCGCTCGGACTGGAAATGGGATCGCGTGCTGCCGCATATCTCGCCGTTGACGCATCGCACGGTGCTGGATGTCGGCTGCGGCAGCGGCTATCACATGTGGCGCATGATTGGCGCAGGCGCGAAGCTGGTGGTCGGCATCGATCCGATGCAGCTGTTCCTGTGTCAGTTCGAAGCCGTGCGCAAGCTGCTGGGTGACGATCGTCGCGCGCATCTGCTGCCACTTGGCATCGAACAACTGCCCGCCTTGCAGGCTTTCGACACCGTGTTTTCCATGGGCGTGCTGTATCACCGCCGCTCGCCGCTCGATCATTTACTGCAGTTGAAAAATCAACTGGTCAGCGAGGGAGAATTGGTGCTGGAAACGCTGGTGGTTGAGGGCGATGAAAACACCGTTCTGGTGCCGGGTGAACGCTATGCGCAGATGCGTAACGTCTACTTTATTCCGTCTGCCGCCGCGTTAAAAGGCTGGCTGGAGAAGTGTGGATTTGTCGATGTGCGCATCGCGGATTACGCGGTGACATCAACGGAAGAGCAACGTCGCACCAGCTGGATGACCAGCGAATCACTGGCCGAGTTCCTTGATCCTAACGACAGCAGCAAAACCATTGAAGGTTATCCAGCACCGCTACGCGCGTTACTGGTGGCACGCAAGCCGTAATGCTTAACGCCGCGACAGCGCCAGCTTCGCGGCGAAACCGATAAACACACAGCCCGTCAAACGATCCATCACTTTCAGCACGGTTGGACGACGCAGATGCGCAGCAAAATACTGACTGCCACCAATCAATACCGCATTCCACACCAGGCCAATCATCATATGCGTTAACGCCATCAGGGTGCACCATAGCGCCACTGACGCACCGGCCGGAATAAACTGTGGCAGGAAAGTGACATAAAACACACCGACTTTCGGATTTAACAGATTGCCGAATAATCCTCGCGAGAAGCAGGCGAAATAGCTTTGCTCTTTGCCCTGCACACTCTGGCTCTCTTCCGCCTGGGTGCGGGGATTCAACAGCAGTTTAACGCCGAGATAGAGCAGATAGGCGGCGCCGACCCACTTCAGCAGGTTATACGCCATTTCGGAAGCCAGCAGCAGCGCGCCGAGACCCAGCCCCACCGCTACGCCCCACACCAGACAGCCCATAGTGACGCCCAAAGCGGTGGCTGATGCCCGTTTCCAGCCTTGTGCGGCAGCGGAACGCAGCACCAGCGCGGTATCAAAGCCTGGCGTTAAGGTCAGAATAGTAATGGCAAAAAGAAATGAGAATATCAGTGTCATGGCGAGCTCCCTGTCAGTTGGCCGCTATCTTAACCTTGCCGCAACATCTTGACGATAGTTACCTTCCGTCAGCAATTGATAATAATTCTCAACCTGCCAGCAATGATAAAACGCCTTTATTCCCCCTCATCCGCCACGGCTGGCGGGCGATCCCAATACTGATATTTATAGGCAGAGCTCAGGTGACGCTCGATGGTGCCTTTGGCGAACACCTCGGTTTCATGCAGATAACTCAGCGTACAGTTGCCCATCTCATCCCATAACTGACACTCATCAACTGAACTTAAGGTACTGACAGGCGTGGTAGCGAAGCCATTAAGCCGCAGCTCTCGCCACTGCTTATCATAACTGTAGGTGTCTTTACCGCGTGCACTGGACGATGAGGTGACCAGCCCTTGTGGATTCCAGCGCCAGGTGCTCTCTCCGTTGGTCATCACATCACTGCCACGCGCTACGCTCTTTTCCAGGCGAAAATGTTTATCGTAGCGGTAGGTGGTATCGGTGAAGCCATCTTTGCCCATACTGGTGAATTTGTCGGACGAACTGATGATGTTGCCATGCTGGCCCATTTGCCAACTGATGGTGCCCTGGCGGTTATCCACCACTTCCTCTTTGCCCGCTTTTACCACTTTGACCAGGTAGGCATACTCCGCCACCCAACCTCGCTGCACGCGGGCGATGTGCTGTTCCATGGTCAGCACCACGTTGCCTTCGTTCTTGTCATACGTAATGTCGGCAACCATCAAATCCCCGCACTGATCGAACTGCCCCAGCACGCGTTTCTGCGAGTCGACATCTTTACCGAATTCCCCTGCCACCACCTGACGTACCGCGCCTTTGGCATCTCCCCCCAGCATAATCCAGTTGTTGCTGCTGGTAATGTTTTTGCTCAGAGGCGGACAGGCAGTGCTCACCGCCAGCACCGTGCCAGACAGGGGGAACAGCAGCACTAAAACAGCACAAGAGTAGGATTTCATGAATGTTATCCGCGCTAAGCCATAGAGTAATCAAAGCATCTTTTTTAACAATGCGCTATCAACGGCTATACGGCAGATAAAAAGAACCCCAGCAAATGCGCTGGGGTTTGGTACTTGCAAACATCACGTCAGAGTTTTGGCGTGCTGCGCGGCAAAACGGGTGCGAACTCAGGCGACACGAACCGCGGTCATTTCCAGCATACTTTTCATCGCTTCGACCACATCGCCATCGACACAAGTTCGGCTGAATTCGTCGACTTCTGCTTCGGAGCACATAGAAACACCGGCTTTACGGTAGCGCATCGGCGAAGCAACTAATCGGCTTGCGGAGCTGTGGACTTCCTGCAGACCACTATCAATAAATTTCTGCAAATTGCTCAAGCGGACTCCGGCACCGGCCATAATAATTAGACCCGTACTCAGTTCATTTAGTTCCCGCAACAATGCAATTCCAGTTTCCGCGCTCTGCTGCTGGCCGGAAGTCAAAATACGCGCAACGCCTAAATCCGCCAGTACGTCCAGCGAGCGTTTGGGGCTGTGGCACAAATCAAAAGCGCGGTGGAAGGTCACCGCCATGCCATCACTGAGCGCCATGATCTGCCGCATGCGCACAATATCAACATGGGCATCTTCATCTAGCATGCCGATCACCACGCCAGGGAAACCGAGTTCACGCATCAGCGCAACATCGGATTTCATCACCTCAAATTCCTGTGCGGTGTAACAAAAATCGCCGCCACGCGGGCGAACAATCGGGTGAACCGGGATGGACAGTTCACGCTGTGCGGCTTCCAGCACGCCAGCTGACGGCGTCAGCCCGCCTTCGCGTGGGGCACTGCACAGTTCCACGCGATCGGCACCGGACTGCTGTGCAGTCATTGCACAGTCGATGCCGTAGCAACAAATTTCCAGTTTCGTCATAGCTTGCTCCTTTTCATGACTTCTGGCTCGAGAGGATGGCTTAAGTTAGTCTGCTTAATTGGACAGTTTACGTGGAAACCTCACTATGGCATTCGATTTTGATCAATGGATAGACCGTCGTCACAGCGATAGTTTGAAGTGGCACAAATATGGCGATCGTGATGTGCTGCCTTTATGGGTTGCAGACACGGATTTTCGCTCGCCACCCTGCATTATTGAGGCCATTAAAAAACGCGCCGATCACGGTGTTTTTGGCTATGGCGGTACGCCCACGGGATTGATTGATATCACTGTTTCCCGCCTGGCGCAGCGCTACAACTGGCATATTCAGCCGGAATGGATCGTTATGCTTCCTGGTGTCGTCAGTGGCCTTAACCTTTCGGTCCGCGCGTTTACCGAGGCTGGGCAACGCACAGTCGCGCCAACACCGATTTACCCACCGTTCCGCGCTGCTTCAAAACTCGCCGAGCGTGAACAGATCAATTTGCCGCTGCAATTACAGCACGACCGCTGGGTCGTCGATCTCGATACGGCTGCGATGCAGGGTAATGAACGTCTGCTGATGCTGTGCAATCCGCAAAACCCCGGCGGCACGGTGTATCGTCGCGAGGAACTGGAGGCGCAACTGGCGTTTGCTCAGCAACACGATTTAATCGTTTGTTCTGATGAAATTCACTGTGATTTGATTTTGTCGCCTGATGCCCGCCACACGCCTTTCGCGGCATTGAGTGATGATGCCGCACAGCGCAGCATTACGCTGATCTCGCCGTCGAAAACCTTCAACATCGCCGGTCTGGGCGCATCAATGGCGATTATCCCCAATCCTGAATTACGCAAACGGTTTAAACAGGTACGCGAAGGTATTGTGCCTGGGGTCGATATTCTCGCACTGGTGGCAGCAGAAGCAGCCTGGCGTGAAGGTGATGCATGGCTGGAGGCGCAAATCCAGTACTTGCGAGCGAATCGCGACTGGCTGGTGGCGCAGGTGAATGCACTTCCCGGACTGCAGATGAATTCGCCCGAAGCGACCTATCTCGGTTGGATTGATGCCAGCCAGCTGGATGTGGCCAGTCCCGCTCTCTATTTTGAAAAACACGGCCTCGGTTTTTCACCCGGCCGCGATTTTGGGAATGACAACTTCGTGCGCTTTAACTTCGGCTGCACGCGCGCTTTACTGGAGCAAGCGGTGAGCCGATTGCACAGCGCGGTCATGGCACGGCGTTAGCCTTGTTCACTGGCGACAATCTCTTCTAATCGCCAGGGATGAAACTTGATGGTGGTTTGCCCGTCCGTCACCGCCAGTGTCGGGTTGGGCAAACGCTCATGCTCACCTTTTGGCGCGCTGGTTTTAAACGAAATGCCGGGTTGCGTCAGTGCATGATCGGAGAGCAAGGCCATCGCGCGCATGCCCAATGTTTCTGGCTCACCGCGCAACACGATTTCCACATGTTCCCAGCCTTCATGGCGATACAATTTCTCACCCGGCCAGGGTAACTCAATCACATCGACCAGCCATCCAGCGAGCGTTAACGGCTGATGCAATTTGAACAAGCAGATCGGACGCCCGTTGATCATCGCTTCGGAAAACTGACTGCCCATCTGCAGCAATCCCGCCTTCCAGCGCTCCGCCGTTGCGAACTGGTGGCAGCGCACCGCCAGGTGATCGGCCTCATGTTCGGATAACCGCAGCCCTAATCTTTCAGCAAATTGCTGCAAGGCGTGCTCAAATCGAGCCAGATCTTGTTCTAAATCACTCAGTTCCGCAGGAAAATTCATCTCAACACTCCAGATACATCAATATCAGTTCAATTATTTTAATCAATTTAAAAACAGCAGCGCTTCAGAATCCCCTTGACAAAGTCGTCGGATTCCTCCGATTTCATCATGAAAAAGACCTGAAACCGCATAAATAGGCCCTCTCTTTAGGATTATTCGCCTAAACAGGTCCAGCAGTTACTTTATGAAAACACCTTAAATCACTGTTAATATTAACGATAATTAATACAATGAGATAAGTCTTATTTCAGTTGCAAACAATTGCAGCTTGATACCCTTTCTTATAAATTTGTGTTTCACAACTACAAGGAATGGCTCTATGTCTATGCTCATTGTTGTCGCGGTCCTGATTGCATTGATGGGATTTGCAATTTCCCGCCACTGGAAGGTGCGTGAAGACAAAAGCGTTAAAAATCCTCGTCGTCACCCGCGTCGCCGTTAATCGGCGCGCGGGTTGCTGTTACCCGCCATTGCGCATGCTAAAAGCTGACGCACTTTAACATTTCACGTATACTTCCCCTCTTATTTTTCCGTCCCGCCGCGCTGTTGCGGGATGAAGGCATCGGCTCGCCGCCACTGGCGGGCCTTTTCAGCATATGAAGGTAACGCGGTGAATATTCAGGCTCTTCTATCCGATAAAGTCGGTCAGGCAATGGTAGCGGCGGGTGCGCCAGCGGATTGTGAACCTCAGGTTCGTCAGTCGGCTAAAGTGCAGTTCGGTGATTATCAGGCGAACGGTATCATGGCTGTGGCGAAAAAGCTCGGTCAGGCTCCGCGCCAGCTGGCTGAACAGGTGATTCAGCATCTGGATCTCGCCGGCATCGCCAGCAAAGTCGAAATCGCCGGCCCCGGCTTCATCAATATTTTCCTCGATCGCAACTGGTTGGCTACCCAGGCCGCGCAGGCTCTGCAATTGCCGCGCCTTGGCGTCAGCAGCCTCAAGCCACAAACCGTTGTCATTGACTACTCGGCACCCAACGTCGCCAAGCAGATGCACGTCGGTCACGTCCGTTCCACCATCATCGGTGACGCTGCGGTACGTACGCTGGAATTTCTCGGCCACAACGTGATCCGCGCCAACCACGTCGGCGATTGGGGCACCCAGTTCGGTATGCTGATTGCCTATCTGGAAAAGCAGCAGAATGAGCATCACGAAGATATCGCGCTGGCGGACCTGGAAGAGTTCTACCGCGAAGCCAAGGTCACCTATGATGCGGACGAAGCCTTCGCCGAACGCGCCCGTGGTTATGTGGTGAAACTGCAAGGCGGCGACGAATATTGCCGCGCAATGTGGAAAAAACTGGTTGATATCACCATGAGCCAGAATCAGGAAGTCTATGACCGCCTGAACGTGACGCTGACGCGTAAAGATGTGATGGGTGAAAGCCTGTACAACGATATGTTGCCTGGCATCGTAAGCGACCTGCGTGAAAAGGGGCTGGCCGTGACCAGCGAAGGCGCAACCGTGGTGTTCCTTGATGAGTTTAAAAACAAGGAAGGCGAAGCGATGGGCGTGATCATCCAGAAAAAGGATGGCGGCTACCTCTACACCACCACCGATATCGCCTGCGCCAAATACCGCTATGAAACCTTGCATGCCGACCGCGTGCTTTACTACATCGATTCGCGCCAGCATCAACATCTGCAACAGGCGTGGACCATTGTGCGTAAAGCCGGATACGTGCCCGAGTCTGTGCCGTTGGAGCACCATGCGTTTGGCATGATGCTGGGCAAAGATGGTCGTCCATTTAAAACCCGCAGCGGTGGCACCATTAAGCTGGCAGATCTGCTGGATGAAGCCGTGGAACGTGCGCATGCGCTGGTCAGCGAGAAAAACCCGGAAATGTCAGCGCAAGAGCTGAAGGATCTGGCGGAAGTGGTGGGTATCGGCGCGGTGAAATATGCCGATCTGTCAAAAAGTCGCACCACCGATTACATCTTCGACTGGGATAACATGCTGGCGTTTGAGGGTAACACTGCACCCTACATGCAATATGCCTACACGCGCGTGCTTTCTGTGTTCCGTAAAGCCGGCATTGAAGCTGACAGCCTGAGCGGCGACATCGTGCTGACCGAAGAGCGTGAAGCACAACTGGCGACTCGTCTGTTACAGTTTGAAGAAGTGATCACCCAGGTCGCGCGTGATGGCACACCGCATGTGATGTGTGCTTACCTGTACGATCTGGCTGGCCTGTTCTCTGGCTTCTACGAGCACTGCCCAATCCTCTCCGCCGAGGATGAACAGGTGCGTAACAGCCGTCTGCAACTGGCGGCATTGACCGCTAAAACGCTGAAACAAGGTCTGGATACGCTGGGTATCAAAACCGTAGAGCGTATGTAATAACAAAAAACCCGCCTCGGCGGGTTTTTTATTGGCTATTGGTAATTCACCGTCACTTCACTGCTCACCACTCGTAATCCCGGCGGTAACGCCCCCTTCCCCTGAAAACCGAACGCCAGATGCAACGTCTCGTCAGCCGGAATATTCGCCAGGCTACGCGTTGAACCACTGCCGCCCTCAATCTCTACGCAACGCTGAGTCGCACACAAACGCACAATCAGCCCCGAGGGGGCTGGACGGCTCAACTGGTAACGCCAGTTCACCACCGTGATGGTGCCCACAGCGGGCGAAGGTGCTTTCAAAGCCGGCGTCGTGTGCCAGTTGCCGCGCGCGCCGAGGCTCGGGCCACTGGCACTGTCATTCCAGGATCCTGCTGCATCCACATAGAGCGGCAACGCCATCATCGGTAACATCATTAATGCCCAGCACCAACGACGCATAGTTATTTACCTCCGATGGTGGCAGTCATACGGATCTGGCGATTGTCGGTCAGTTCCATATTTGACAGCACCACCAACTGTGGCAGATTGCGGCGCAGGAATCGCGCCAGTAAGGCACGCAGCGGGTGGTTCACCAGCAGCACCGGCGGTGCTCCCGTCATCTCTTGCTGTTGCAATGCGCCCTGCGTCTGCACTAACAGACGATCGGCCAGACCGGGCTCCAGCCCGCCGCCGCCCTGCAAGGCTTGCAGCAGCAGGCGTTCTAAGGTGGCATCCAGTCCAATCACCTGCACTTCACCGTTACCCGGGAACCACTGCTGAGTAATCGCACGGCCCAGCGCCACACGCACCACGCTGGTCAGCTCTTGCGGATCGGTCTGGACCGGCGCATGTTCCGCCAGGGTTTCGATGATGGTGCGCATATCGCGGATCGAAACGCGCTCAATCAACAGGTTCTGCAGCACTTTGTGCAGGGTGGTCAGGGTGATGACGCCCGGCACCAGATCTTCCGTCAGCTTCGGCATCTCCTGGGTCACACGATCCAGCAGCTGCTGCGCTTCCTGACGGCCAAACAGCTCGCTGGCGTATTGACCAATCAGGTGGTTCAGATGCGTTGCCACCACGGTACTGGCTTCTACCACGGTAAAGCCCTGAATCTGCGCCTGCTCTTTCAACGCACTATCAATCCAGATTGCCGCTAAACCGAAGGCAGGATCGACTGTCGGTTCACCCGGCAAAGAGCCGGCTGCGGTACCAGGGTTGATCGCCATCCAGCGGCCCGGATAGGCATCACCGCTGCCAATTTCCACGCCTTTCATCAGGATGCGGTAACGCGCAGGCGGCAACTCCATGTTGTCACGGATGTGCACCACCGGCGGCAGGAAGCCCACCTCCTGTGCGACTTTTTTACGGATACTGCGGATGCGGCCCAGCAGCTCACCGTTTTGCAGATGATCAACCATGGGAATCAGGCGGTAACCCACTTCGAGACCCAGCGAATCTTCCAGCTGTACGTCTTTCCAGGAAGCTTCCACCGTGGCGGGGGTCTCCTGCGTTTTGACCAGACTAGTGGGTTCCGAGGAAGTCTTCGGTTTCATCTCCCGACCGCGCAACCACCAGGCCAGACCGAGCAACGCGGCGGTAAACAGCAGGAAGACAAAGTTGGGCATACCCGGCACCAGGCCGAGCAGACCGATAACACCACCACTCAGCATCAACACGCGCGGATTGCTGAACAGCTGGGAGACCATCTGATCGCCCACATCCTGATCGGTGCTGACGCGCGTCACGATAACACCCGCAGCGGTAGAGATGACCAGCGCCGGGATCTGTGCCACCAAGCCGTCACCGATGGTCAGCAGTGTATAGGTTTCACCTGCGTGCCCCAGATCCATGCCGTGCTGCACCACGCCCACCAGCAGACCGCCGATGACGTTAATCACCATAATCAAAATACCGGCGATGGCGTCACCACGTACGAACTTACTCGCACCGTCCATTGAGCCGTAGAAATCGGCTTCCTGGGTCACTTCGCTACGACGACGTTTGGCTTCCTCTTCGCCGATTAATCCGGCGTTAAGGTCAGCATCGATCGCCATCTGCTTACCGGGCATCCCATCCAACACAAAACGCGCGCCCACTTCGGCGATACGTCCGGCACCTTTGGTGATAACCATAAAGTTGATGATAACGAGGATGATGAACACCACGATACCGATGGCAAAGTTACCGCCCACGAGGAAGTGGCCGAAAGCTTCAACCACGCGTCCGGCAGCATCGGCCCCTGTATGACCCTCGAGCAGGATAATACGCGTTGAGGCGACGTTCAGCGCCAGGCGCAGCAACGTAGAGAACAGCAAAATGGTCGGGAATGCAGCGAATTCCAGCGTACGCTGGGTAAACATTGCCACCAACAACACCATGATCGATAAGGCAATGTTGAAGGTGAACAGCAGGTCGAGAATGAAGGCAGGTAACGGCAGCACCATCATCGACAGGATCAACATGATCAGTATCGGTCCAGCCAGCACCTTCCACTGCGTGTCTTTAAAGTTGCCCGGTAAACGCAGCTTTTCGGCCAGATTAGCCATCGTTTCTGTTCTCTCCTGCAAAGTCCATGTCTGCCGGAACCGGCAGCTGTTTTGGTTTGGTTGGGATCAGGCCACCTTCACGTTTCCAGCGACGCAGTTGCCATACCCAGGCCAGCACTTCCGCCACGGCACCGTAAAGCGCGCCGGGGATGAACTGACCAATTTCCGTGTGTCGATACAGCGCACGCGCCAGCGGCGGTGCTTCTAAAATCGGAATGCGATGTTCTTTTGCCAGCTCACGAATTTTTAGCGCAATATCTCCGGCCCCTTTCGCAATCACCTTTGGCGCGCTCATCTTGCCTTCCTGATACTGCAACGCCACCGAGTAGTGCGTTGGGTTGGTGACGATAACGTCGGCTTTCGGTACATCTGCCATCATGCGACGACGGGCCGCCGCACGCATCGCCTGACGAATGCGCCCTTTGACGTGCGGGTCACCTTCGTTTTGTTTGTGTTCGTCGCGGATTTCCTGGCGGGACATTTTCAGCTTTTTGAAATGGCTGTAGAGCTGCCAGAACACGTCGAAACCGACCATGGGTACCAGGCCCAGCATGATCAACGCACAGCTAATAGCAATCATGGTTAAACCGTGATGAAGCGCGTTGATGGGTGATTCACTGATTAACCGCAGCATCTCCTGCCAGTGTGACCAGATGTACCAGCCACCCACCAGCCCCACCAAAACCGCCTTCAAAATGGCTTTTAGCAGTTCTGCCCATGTCTGGGAGGAAACCATGCGTTTAAGACCACTCAACGGGTTCAGCTTGTTGAAATCCAGCTTGATCGATTTACCGCTGATATTTATCCCACCCAGCAGCATCGGTGCAGCAATCGCCACGATCACCAGACCTGCCATCAACGGCAGCAGCGCCATCACTGCCTGGCCGATCAGGTTGCTGATGTGGGCGATGATCATTTTGTCATCGGTCACCATGGCATGATCGAAACGAAAGCCCGTAGCCAACATGCTGGCCAGCTGTTCAGCCATCAGTTCGCCGCCGAGCCACAGGATCAGCAAGCCCGCCAGCAGCATCAGTACCGATGTCAGCTCGCGCGATCGCGGAATCTGCCCCTCTTCTCGCGCCTTCTCTAGTCGGTGCGCCGTGGGCGATTCTGTTTTGTCCTCGTCGCTCTCTTCAGCCACGACATACCTCAGCTGGCAGGAATTCTGAGCATAGGATGCCAAAACCCGCCAAGGCTAAAGCGTGGATTAAGGGGGGAAAATACGAGTTTATTTAGCCATAAGTGAAATTGCGCTGAGATCAGCAGTATGGGGCTGGCGATAAAAACGCACCACCTCTCCCACCAGCAACAATGCGGGGGATTGCGCCTGTTCACGCGCAATAGTGGCGCTCAGGTCCGACAGCGTCGTCACCATCACGCGCTGGTCAGGCCGTGTACCATTTTCAATGATCGCCACTGGCGTAGTGGCAGCGCGTCCATGGGCTTGTAACTGGGCGCTGATGCTCTCGCTCCACTTCAGCCCCATATAGAACACCAGCGTCTGATTGGGGGCAGCCAGGCTGGCGTCGCCAAGTTGCGGCTCGCCGCTTTTGCCATGTCCGGTAATTAACCGCAAAGACTGCGCACAGTCCCGATGCGTCAATGGGATGCCACTTGCCGCCGCACAACCTGCCGCTGCGGTGATACCGGGCACAACATGGCAGGCAATGCCCGCCTGCTGCAGAAACAGCATCTCTTCCCCGCCGCGGCCGAAAATAAAGGGATCGCCGCCCTTCAAACGCACCACCAATCGACCACTGGCCGCCAGATCCGCCAGCAGCTGATTAATCTGCGCCTGCTTCAGGCCATGGCTGCCGGGCTTTTTACCGACATCAATCGCCAGCGTGCCGGACGGGACTTCAGCCATGATCGCGTCGCTCACCAGGCGGTCATACACCACCACGTCCGCGCTTTTGATCAAACGCAACGCTTTTACCGTCAGTAGTTCGACATCGCCCGGCCCGGCCCCCACCAGCCAGACACCCCCTGGCGTCGCCTCTCCATTCTGGGGGTTGAACAGTTTATCGAGACGCCCAATGGCCTGAGTCATGATGCTCTCCGCTACTGCGCCACGCGCAGGGTTGCCAGTAAGTTTTTTAGCTCCGGAATACAGGAGCCACAGTTGGTGCCGCACTTCAGCGCTGCACCGAGTGCCGCTGGAGAATCGCAGCCCTGCTCAATCGCCCGACGGATTGCCACTTCACCCACGCCGAAACAACTGCAAATCGTCCGCCCCTGGCTTTCACCCAATGCGGGACGTCCGCCCAATAGCACATGGCGCTGCTGTGGAGAAGAGGGTGTTTCCGTAAAAGCTCGCGCCACAAAGCCATGATCGATCTCTGGCAGCCAGGGAGCTGCATAAAACGCACACATTAAACGACCGTTGCGCCAGCCCAGCATGTGCAGCTGCTGTCCCGCCCGCGCCTGTTGCCACTGCAGTTCCTGCATCGCGGGGAGCTGCATTAACCAATCCGCTGCCTGCGCCTCGCCCGCCAGCACATAACGCTGTGCCCCCTGCTGCGGCGCACGCGACCAATACAGCACTGGCTGCGGCGTTATCACCTCAGGCAGGAACAGCCATCCCTGCCATGCCGGACGCAGCGGTTGCAAACGCACGGCGGTCTGCTTCAACGCAGGTTGCCCAGAGTCAGGACAGCAGTGAGCCGCCACTAAGCCGTCTACATTTGCCTGTACACTAAACTGACGTGTCCAGTGCATCGGGATAAACAGCTGACCACGCATTAACCCGCTATCGATCACGACGCGGCCGCTCCACCAGCCGAGCGCAGACTGTACGCGTGTCAGGTCGCCCTGGCTCAAGCCGTGCGCCGCAGCATCATGCGGATGCAGCGCGACAAAAGGCTCATCGTAATGCTGCATCAGGCGCGGCACGTTGCCGGTGCGCGTCATGGTGTGCCACTGATCACGAATGCGCCCGGTGTTCATCAATAAGGGATAATGCGCGCTGGTCAGCGTCTTGACCGGAATGGCGGGCGGCAGCAAACGTGCTTTGCCATCCGCGTGGAAGAAGCGACGATCGGCAAACAGTCGTGCGGTGCCCGTCGGCGCGCGGTCATTCAACGGCCACTGTACGGGTGCGAGCTGGTCATATTGTTCTCGCGTAATATGTGCCAGTGCGCTGATATCGAAGGCGCGGCGGCCATGGTTTTCGAAGCCAGACAGTGCGGCATGTTCCGCAAAAATTTCGCTGGGGTGCTGCCAGGCAAAGGCTTCGGTATATCCCAGACGCTGAGCGACTTGCGCCAGTAACCACCAGTCAGGTTTCGCTTCGCCGGCTGGGGCGATAAAACTGCGCTGACGTGAGATACGGCGTTCTGAATTGGTCACCGTGCCGTTCTTTTCGCCCCACCCTTGCGCAGGCAGCAATACGTCAGCTAAATCAGCGGTATCACTGCGCGCGCTCACTTCCGATACCACCACCAATTCGCACCGGGCCAATGCCTGAGCGACACGATTGCCTTCCGGCATCGACACCGCCGGATTGGTGCCCATGATCCACACCGCTTTGATTTCGCCACGATCAATCGCATTGAATAGATTAACCGCGGTTAAACCGGGCTGACGCGCCACATGAGGGCTGTTCCAGAAGCGACTGACGCGATCCACTTCCTTTGCGCTGAACCCCATGTGCGCCGCCAACTGATTCGCTAAGCCACCGACCTCACGCCCGCCCATGGCATTCGGCTGTCCGGTTAATGAAAAGGGACCCGCGCCTGCATAGCCGATTTTTCCACTCAGCAGATGTGCATTAATAATCGCATTGTTATTGTCACTGCCGGTTTGTGACTGGTTAATGCCCATACACCACAGCGTGAGTACGCGTGGTCGTGCAGCAAACCGCTGCCAGAAGCTGAGAATAGCGTGCTCACTGAGTTGACAGGCGACGGCCACCGTGGCCAGATCCCACGCTTTGCAGGCCTCCAGCGTGGTTTCGACGTTCGCCAGATGCGGCAGCATCGTTTCATCTACCGCCTCATTCTCGGTCAGCCAGTTAAGCAGCCCGCCGAAGAGCGCACTGTCCGATCCCGGCTGCAGGGCCAGATGCAGATCGGCGATATCACAGCTGGCGGTGCGGCGTGGATCAATCACCACCAGCTGCATTTCTGGTCGATCGGTTTTCGCCTGCACCAGGCGCTGCCACGCCACCGGATGCGCCCACGCCGCGTTTGAACCCACCAGCACCACCATATCCGCCTGCTCGATGTCTTCATAACAGCAGGGCACGGCATCGGCACCGAATGCGCGTTTGTAACCCACCACCGCCGATGCCATACATAACCGTGAGTTGGTATCGATATTGGCGGCGCCGATAAAGCCCTTCATCAGCTTGTTGGCGGTGTAGTAATCCTCAGTAAGCAGCTGGCCGGAACCGTAAAACGCCACGGCCTGCGGGCCATGCTTGTCGATAATATCGCGCAAGCCCTGTGCAACATGATCCAGCGCTTGATCCATGCTGACGCGTTCGCCATGGATCTGCGGCCAAAGCAAACGCCCCTCATGAGACAGCGTTTCACCCAACGCAGATCCTTTGACACACAGGCGACCAAAGTTCGCCGGATGCTGCAGATCACCGCTTACCGGCTGATCCGGCGCCTTAATCTCCACGCCACAGCCGACGCCACAGTATGGGCAGGTGGTTTTCATGATGCCGCCGCGAGCGCAAGAATGGGTTGATGGCCCAGCCACACTTTGCTGCCCTCCACGCGCACTGGCCAGCAGCGTAGTTGATGCTCGGCGTTATCTAAACTTTGCCCATCACGTAAACGTATGCGCTGCTTGTACAGCGGGGAGATCACCACCGGCTCACCCGCAACATCACCCAGAATGCCGCGAGACAGCACGCTGGCTTGCGTGCCCGGTTCGATATCTTCCAGGGCGTAAAAGGCTTCGCCAAAACGGAACAGCGCCACGCGTTGGCTTCCCAGTCGTGCGCCCATGCCCGCAGCTTCAGGAATGGCGGTCACATCGCAGATTTCACTCCAGGGTTCAGCAGGTACATTGGTGACCGGAATGATGTCCATGGCGGCAGGTTGCCGTTGTTCGCGCACACGCACATAGTTGAGGGTCTCATCCATTTGTTGACTGTTGATCGTGGTATGAAACAGTGCGCGACGGGAGGGATCCTGTAGCGTGCTCTGCCATTCGCACTGGTAGCGATCCACCACCCGTTGCATCTCCTGCTCCAGCATGTCGCCAATGCCGAGGGCATCCTCGATAATGACGCTGCGCAGGTAATCGAGCCCACCTTCCATGTTGTCCATCCACACGCTGGTGCGCTGTAAACGGTCGGCGGTGCGCACATAAAACATCAGAATGCGGTCGACATAACGTAGCAGTGTCGCATCGTCCAGGTCGCTGGCGAACAGATCGGCATGGCGCGGTTTCATGCCACCATTACCACAGACATAAAGGTTCCAGCCTTTGTCAGTGGCGATCACCCCAATGTCCTTGCTCTGTGCCTCTGCACACTCACGCGTGCAGCCCGACACCGCCATTTTAATTTTGTGCGGGGCACGCAGCCCTTTGTAGCGGTTCTCCAGCGTAATAGCGAACGCGGTGGAGTCCTGTACGCCATAACGGCACCAGGTCGACCCCACACAGGACTTCACGGTGCGCAATGATTTGCCATAGGCATGGCCGGTTTCAAAGCCCGCGGCAATGAGGGTTTCCCAAATGTCCGGCAACTGTTCGAGTCGTGCACCAAACAGATCGATGCGCTGTCCGCCGGTAATCTTGGTATAGAGATCGTAGCGTGCCGCCACTTCACCAATCGCAATCAGCCCCTTGGGTGTGATTTCCCCGGCAGGCACACGTGGCACCACCGAGTAAGTGCCATCTTTCTGGATGTTGGCAAAGTAGCGGTCATTGGTGTCCTGCAACGGTAAATGCTGCGGTTTAAGCAGATACTCGTTCCAGCACGAAGCCAGCAGCGAGCCCACCAGCGGCTTGCACACCTCACAGCCATGGCCACGACCATGTTGCTGAATCAGTTGATCAAAGGTGGTGATTTTGCCGACGCGAATCAGGTGATACAACTCCTGCCTAGAGTAGGCAAAGTGCTCGCAGATATCCTTTTTTACCACCACGCCCTGATTCGCCAGCTCCAGTTCCATGACCTGTTTCACCAGTGCGCTGCAGCCGCCACAGCCGGTAGCGGCTTTGGTGCAGCTTTTGATCGCGGCCATATCGCCGCAACCAGCCTGCACGGCGTCACAAATGTCGCCTTTGCTGACGTTATGGCAGGAGCAGATTTGTGCGGTTTCCGGTAACGCGGCCACGCCCAGCGCTTTAGAGGGCGCGCCTGCCAGCTGCGGCAGAATCAGGCTTTCTGGTTCACTCGGCAGTGGCATCTTGTTGAGCATCATCTGTAACAGGTTGCTGTAATCACCGCTGTCACCGACCAGTACCCCGCCGAGCAATGTTTTGCTGTCTTTGCACACCACCAGCTTTTTGTAGATGCCTTTGGGATTGTCGGTCCAGTGATAACTCTGGCTGTCTGCGGTACGGCCATGCGCATCACCGAACGATGCCACTTCTACACCAAGCAGTTTGAGTTTGGTGCTCATGTCCGCGCCGTTGAACGCCAGCTCCTCCTGCGCCAGCTGTGCTGCCAGCACCCGCGCCATCTGATACCCCGGCGCGACCAGCCCAAAAATCTGTCCCTGCCACAGCGCACACTCGCCAATCGCATAGACGCCTGCGACGCTGGTTTCACAGCCGTCATTAATGGCAATGCCGCCCCGTTCGCCGAGCTGAATACCCGCCGCCCGCGCCAGTGCATCACGGGGTCGGATGCCCGCGGAGAACACAATCAGATCGGTTTCTAACACACTGCCATCGGCAAAGCGCAGCTGCACGCTGCCGTCCGGCTGGCTTTCAATCGCTTCGGTCTGTTTGCTGGTGTGGATCTGCACGCCCAGTGCGCTAATTTTGCCGCGCAGCATCTGCGCGCCACCGTCATCCAGCTGCACCGCCATCAGACGTGGAGCGAACTCCACCACGTGGGTTTCCAGTCCCAGTTGCTTGAGCGCATTAGCCGCTTCCAGCCCGAGTAAACCACCGCCGATCACCACACCGCGCGTGGCCTGGTTGGCGCAGGCCGCGATGGCATCCAGATCGGCCAACGTGCGATAGACAAAACAGCGTGGGCTCTCTCGCCCCGGCACCGGTGGCACAAAGGGTACGGAACCCGTGGCCAGCACCAGTTTGTCCCACGCCAGTTCTGCTCCGCTGGCATCACGCAGACTGCGCTTGTCGGTATCAATCGCCAGCACTTCGCACCCCGTGCGCAGTTCTATTCCGTGTTGCACGAAGAAGTTCTCGCTGACCAGTGACAGATCGTCGGCGCTTTTTCCGGTGAAGTATTCCGTCAGGTGCACACGGTCATACGCCATTTGAGGTTCGTCGCCATACACCACGACATGGTAGTGGTGATGCAGTTCGCGACTCACCAGCTGCTCAAGAAAATGGTGGCTGACCATGCCGTGGCCCACCACGGCGAGAAGAGGTTTGCTCATCACATTGCTTCCTGCAGCACCAGGCTGCGTTAAGGGATTATCCAGACCGAACAGCGCGTGAATGCCTACGTGTTCCGCCTGTTGTAATTGGGTTAGCAGCATGCTGGCGCCCTGACTGTAACCAAACAGCAGCACGCCGCGCAGTGCGCCATCGCGTAAGAACAGACGGCGATAGTGGCCGTCGAAAGGATCAAAACTGATGATGGATTCACCTTCGCGGATGTCGCCTGCACTGAACATCTCAATGCCAGTGACTTTGAGCCGCGTACCGCTCTCCTGATGGTAAAAATCCGCCACTGGCTCGCCGGCCAGCTGTGCCGCCAGCACCTCAGCCTGAGCGAGGCAAGGCGCCACCAGACCAAAGGTTTCACCGTCGATTTCACAGCATTCGCCCAGTGCATAGACGTGAGCGACCGAGGTTTGCAGCTGACGGTTGACCAGAATCCCGCGCTGGCACGGTACGCCAGCCTGCTGTGCCAGTGCGATTTCAGGCACGACGCCAATCGCCATCACCACCTGCTGAGCAGGCAGTGACGTGCCATCGGTGAGCGTAACGTGATCGCGATGGATCGATTGCAGCGACACGCCAAGGCGGCAGTGGATCCCGCGTTGGGTGAGATGCTGGGTCAAGAGCGCACCTGCCTGTTGATCCAGTTGGCGATCTAACAGCCATGGACGGTGATGCAGCAGCGTGACGTCGCGACCGCGCAGACGCAGCGCCGCAGCCGCTTCCACGCCAATCAATCCGCCGCCCAGCACCACCACGGGTCCATCCTGCGCCAGCATGGTGTCGACATCGCGCAAGGTGCGAAATCCCAACACCTGCGGACGCTCAACACCCGGCAGATCCGGCATTCGGGGTTGTGAACCACAGGCGAACACCAGCTTGTCCCAGTGCAGCGTGCGTTGGTCGGTGAACACCGTCCGTGCAGTGAGATCCACCTGCAGCGCTTCTTCACCCATCAGCAGTTGCACGTCGTGTGCGACATACCATTCCGGCGTATGAATCAGCGTATCAGCGAAGTCTTTTTCCCCAGACAGCACCGGTGACAGCAGCACACGGTTGTAATTGCCCTGTGCTTCACGGCCAATCACCGTGATGGCATAGCAGCCTGGCGCCCGTTGCAACAAGGTTTCCACCATGCGCATCGCCGCCATCCCGTTACCAATCACCACCAGCTGCTGTACCATCGCCCGCTCCTTACGCCACTGCCGTCTGTTTTTCGTAGAGGAAATGCAGAACCTGCTGGCGTAGCTGGTGGTAGCGCGGCTCATCCGCCAGCACCACGCGGGAACGTGGACGCGGCAGATCAATCGTGAGGATCTCGCCAACCTGCGCCGCCGGGCCGTTGGTCATCATCAGCACGCGATTCGACAGCAACACCGCTTCATCCACGTCATGGGTGATCAGCACAATGGTGGTTTTCAGCTCCTGCTGGATGCGCATCACGCTGTCTTGCAGATGGGCGCGCGTTAAGGCGTCGAGAGCCCCAAAGGGTTCATCTAAAAGCAGCACGCGCGGTTTCATCGCCAGCGCACGTGCAATACCCACGCGCTGTTTCATGCCGCCGGAGATTTCCGAGGGGCGCTTGTGCATGGCATGGCCCATCTGCACACGATTGAGGTTGTGTTCGATCCACTCACTCATCTCGCCCTTGCTCATTTGCCCTTTAAACACCTGCTGCACCGCCAGCTCGACGTTTTGATACGCGGTGAGCCATGGCAGCAGCGAATGGTTCTGGAACACCACCGCACGCTCGGGGCCGGGGCCGCTGATTTCACGGTTTTCACACAGCAGCACACCGCTGCTGGGTTGGGTTAAGCCGGCAATCAGGTTGAGCAAGGTGGATTTACCGCAGCCGGAGTGACCAATCAGGCTCAATGTTTCGCCCGCGTGGATATCAAAACTCACGTTATCGAGAGCCAGAAATTCACCGCTGGCGGTATTAAAACGCTGACTCACCTGTTGTACGCGAATAATCGGATTCATCATCGGCTCCCTATTTATCCCAGCTAAAACGACGTGCCAGCAGCATCAGTGCCTGCTCCAGCAACAGCCCGATCACGCCAATCACCACGATTGCGATCAGGATGTTTTCCACATTGAGGTTGTTCCACTCGTTCCAGATCCAGAAACCAATGCCGAGCCCACCGGTCAGCATCTCGGCAGCGACGATCACCAGCCATGCGATACCCATCGACAGACGCATGCCGGTGAGCACGGCGGGCAATACCGCCGGGAACAGGATGCGCCGCATCACCGTCCATTCGTTGAGTTGCAGCACGCGGGCGACGTTGAGGTAATCCTGCGGAATACGCTGCACGCCCTCGGCGGTGTTGATCACCATCGGCCAGATCGAGCAGATGAAAATGGTCCAGCTGGAAGCGGGTTCCGCACGCTGGAACAGCAGCAGACCAATCGGCAGCCATGCCAGTGGGCTGACCGGACGCAGCAGCGCGATGATTGGATTAAACATGCGCGCCACAAAGGTGAAGCGGCCAATCAGGAAACCGGCGGGGATGCCCACCAGCGCCGCCAGCCCAAATCCCACCGCCACGCGTTGCAGCGAGGCCACCACGTTCCAACCAATACCCTGATCGTTGGGGCCGTTGTTATAGAAGGGATCGGCGAACAACGTCACGGCCGCCTGCCAGGTGGCAAAAGGCGTTGGGAAGCCTTTGCTCGACATCGATGCCAGTTGCCAGACAAACAGCAGCAGAATGACGCCGCAACTCGCCGGGATCAGTCGCTGTAGCAGCGGTCGCAGCCAGCGCTGACGTGCGCGCGGTTTCTTTGGCACGTTAAGCGCAATCACCTGCGCCGGTTGAGCGACGACGGGCGTCGCGGCGTTCAGCGTACGAGCTTCAGATTTCATGCTGACCTCACTTAACTACGTTTGATGGTGAAACTGTCGGCATAGGCGGCAGGGTTGCTGCCATCCCACACTTTGCCGTCGATAAGCGTGCTGCTGCGCATTTCGCTGGCGGGAACAGAAATACTGCCGACTGCCGTGGCAGCCTGCTTATAGATATCGATACGGTTGATTTGACGGGCAACAGCAGCGTAGTCCGGTGCGGTTTTCACCAGGCCCCAGCGCTTCATTTGCGTCAGGAACCACATGCCGTCGGACAGCCACGGGTAGCTCACTTCGCCATCGTGGAAGAAACGCATGGCATGGGCATCCTGCCATTGCTGGCCCAGTCCGTTTTCGTACTGGCCGAGCATGCGCCCTTCTAAGGTTTCAACTTTGGTGTTGATCCATGCCCGCCCGGCTAACACAGCAGCGGTCTCTTGACGGTTTTCATCAGAAGCATCGATCCAGCGCGCGGCTTCCAGTACCGCTGCCGTCATCGCACGCGCGGTATTGGGGTTTTCTTTGACCCATTGCGCACGGGTGGCGAGAATTTTTTCCGGATGATCGGGCCAGATTTGCTGTGTAGTGGTGGCGGTAAAACCGATGTTGTCGCTGATGGCACGCTGATTCCATGGCTCGCCCACACAGAATCCGCTCATGTTGCCCATTTTCATGTTCATCACCATCTGCGGCGGTGGCACCACGACGGTGCGCACATCTTCAAACGGATCGATGCCGGCATTTGCCAGCCAGTAATAGAGCCACATCGCGTGGGTGCTGGTGGGGAAAGTGTGCGCAAAGGTGTAAGTGCCTTTGGCCTGGCTGGCGATCAGCTTTTGCAAGCTGGCAGCATCTGTGACCTTCTGCTCTTTCAATTGATTAGCGAGCGTGATGGCCTGACCGTTGTTATTCAGCGTCATCAGGTTGGCCATGTCGTGTTGTGGCCCTGCCACACCCAACTGTAAGCCGTAGATCATGCCGTACAGCGCGTGCGCGGCATCCAGTTCACCGGCCGTGAGTTTGTCACGCACCGCCGCCCAGCTGGCTTCTTTACTCGGTTGTAGCGTCAGCCCGTATTTTTTGTCGAAACCTTTTACCGACGCCATCACCACCGGAGCACAGTCAGTGAGTGGAATAAAGCCGACGCGCACGCTGCTCTTTTCGGGCGCATCTGAACCGGCGGCCCACACCGCATTACGTAAGCCTGGCAGTAAATAACTGCTCCACACCACCGCGCTACCCAGCAGGAACTGACGACGTGAGACTGCAAACCGCGTTTTACTCATCATGCGCTTCCTGAAAAAAAGAAATAAAAAAAGGCGTCCTCCCGCATGTCGTTAAAACATGGGGCCGGACGCCTTTATCCAAAGCACTCACTTCACCGCCGTTGGCGAAACAAATGCGCAATGTCTATGAAATATTGCAAAGCCTGTGCCAGAAAATTTTTCACTGAAAAATCAATATTACCGCGGGTATGACGCAGGAAGCTGACGACGCTTTGCACTGCCCTGACGCACAATACGCACAAGGTTTGTGCAGCTACCTCCTTTGGGTTATGGCTTCAGCGTCGCCGCCACGGCGAGGATCGCCTGCGCAATATCCAGCATGCGTTTGTTCTGATTCATGGCGCTTTTACGCAGCGCTTGCCAGGCATCTTGCTCGCTAAAACCGTGCTGCTGCATCAGCCATCCTTTGGCCTGATCGATGATTTTGCGTTCATCCAGAGAAGCACGCATGGTGGCAAGTTCATCCGCCTGCGCCTGTAAACGTTGCGCCTGCTCACGGATCAGCGACAACACCGAGCGGCCGAGTTGAGGGGCAAGGCCGTTACTGTCCAGCGTTGCTTCCTGTTCACCCAGCCAGCTGGCGCCTGCGACATACAAGGAGAAGCTCGCGTCCTGATTGGTCGCCAGGTGTTGCGGTTCAGCTTGTTCGCTGGTGGTAATGGCACGCTGGCAACACGCCATTAATGTGCTGCATAACCCATCCTCGATCTGTTTCATTTGATCGAGACGTTGGCTCAGCAGCGTGAACCATTGCAACACACCATTTTCACCGCACTGCGCGCCGGTGCAGGCAATGCGACGCAGACGCTCAATCTGGCTGTCCGCATCCGCCATCAACAGCCATTGCTGCTGATTTTGCGCATCCGCGAACTGACTAAAGGTTGCGAAGCTTTGCTCCTGAGCGGCGATCAACATTTGAATCCGCTGACGCTGTTCCGGGGTAAACTGCCCGGCAGCAAAACCGGCAGACCCCGTGGCGCGCTCCTGACCCGCCAGCTCCTTACCCTGCATAAAGCTAAAGAGCGCAATCAGTGCACGGGAAATTGCGGGCTCACTGGCGGTATCCGTAGCCTCGAAGACCAGATTCAGTAAGGTACGAATAATGTGATTAAAGCCCTCCATCGCCTCTGCATGGCTGTATTGCCCCTCCCGAATATGCTGACGTAGTGATGGCAGACTCTCTAACGACTGCAGTGCTGCCGCAATCAGCATACAGAAACGGCTGTAACCCGGCTGTGCCACCGCTTCCGGCAGGACTGTTAAGGCAATTTTTTGACGCTGCTCAACCTCACGCGCGCGCGCGTCCAGCTCATCTCCAAACAGCCGTCCGGCTGAACAGATCCAGATGTTGCTGGCACCGCGTTCACGTTGCAGCACGTGAATCAACTCACTGATGGCGAGAATCTGTTCGCCTGTGCGCATTAGCCGTCGCAAGCTTGCAATTTCGCTGGCGCGGCTGGCATGCAAATACTCTAGGGCCCGGCTCATCACGTTTTCTCGCGCAAAATAGACATAACGATTTTAAGCAAAAGCCGTGCCGGACTGGCTTTAGCACTGGCGGAAATGCGCGCGGAAATTCCGAAAGTAAGAAAATTGTTTACCTGCGCAATCTTTTTTCAACCTTAAGGAAAGATTAAGATTACTTATCAATACCGAGACATCTTTCTGCGGCTCTTCGGCTTTATCGCCTGCGTCACACGCTTACACGACTAAATAAGTAAACTCAGCTTATCTATCACTACAGGCACAGTTTTTCTATCCCCCTGATATGCGCTATTTTCGCCCAATAGCACGGGTTTTCTCGCTATGCAATGGATTGAATTCTCAAAAGTCTTAGGTAGACTGAGCACAGCACTATCTTTCTGTAATCTGACTGTTTTTTGATGGCTTTCCCGCTGCATACTCTGCCCGCCTTAGATGCGTGTGCCACATATTAATCTGCAGCTAATCTGATGAAATTTGAGGTTCATGGTGAATAAGAGTCTGTTGCTCACTCTGCTGGCAGTATTGACGTTGGCGGGTTGTAAAGCGCCACCACCGCCGATGACTGATGACACCCTGGTCACCAGTGAGGTCAATGGTGTCAAGCTGGTCCACCGTCATGCGGTGGCAGCGCCAGGCGAATTCACGCCGGTTAATGAGAGTTTCCGCGCACTCTATGCGGCGTCGGTGATGACCACGCCTGATTATGGCGGCAAGGTTGTTCGTTATCTCGATAACGCGAAACCGTTTGAAGTACTAGGACGTGTCGACCACAGTTGGTTAGCCGTTGCCGATGAACCCAATGGACAGCTGATTGGTTACATCCCGCCGAAAGCCGGGGTTGAAAGTAGCCGTTATGACGCCACCGTGCGTAGCGACCGTCCACGTCCCCGCCGTACTAAACAGGTCTGCGTGGCCGTTGGCGGTGCCAGCAAGGCTTGCCGCACCAACGATACCGCGACCTGGATCCTAGACTGATAATGCAATATGGCGCAGATTGTTCACAGCAAGGTCGCACTCTGTGGACGCTCCCTGGCGCCATTGCCAGGAAAAAAGATATTTAATGACCCAGGATTCTGTTGTCCGCGATGGCATTGTCGCGGGCAACGATAACCTTTTGCTTAATGCCGCAGCACCGATATTGAATGCCGTTGTCCGTATACGGCAGGCTGCTACGCATGACGATCCCGCCGGTTTACGTCAGTTACTGATTGAAGAGATCCGCCAATTCGAACATCGCTGCAAGCAAGCCGGTTTGCCGTTTGAGATGATTATTGGTGCACGCTACTGCTTATGCAGCGTACTGGATGAAGCCGCCGCGCAAACCCCGTGGGGTACGCGTGGTGTGTGGTCCGGGAACGGCATGCTGGTCACTTTCCATAATGAAAGCTGGGGCGGCGAAAAAGTATTTCAGCTGCTTTCCCGCGTCTCGCAAAGCCCGCAGCAACACCTGTGGTTGCTGGAGCTGATTCATTACTGTCTGCTGCTGGGTTATGAAGGCCGTTATCGCGGCAGCGATGCTGGCCGTGCACAGTGTGAAGGGATTCGTAAACGTCTCGCTCAACTGATCCAGGAAACCCGCCCGTCGACCGCTAACCCGGCCGCGCCACTGGTGGAGGTGCATCCTCTGGTCAGTCGCTTAACCCGTCCGATGGTACCGCTCTGGGCCTGCGCGATGCTAGCGGCCCTGATTGCCTGCCTGATTTACAGCGGCCTGAACTGGCGGCTGGGCAATGCGGCCGAGCCGCTGCTGCGCGCCATCTATCAAACCCCGCTGCCACAAATTATGCCTGGCCGTCGACCTACCTCACCGCAGGCGTTGCTGGATTTGCATCAGCGTTTGAATGATGTGATTGCCGCCGGTCAGCTGGAAGTCAGCGATGGCGCATTTGGCAGTAAAGTGATCATACCTGCCGATAAACTCTTCTCCCCGGACGGTACCGTAGTCAATCAGGTCGGTCGCGCGTTGCTGGCGCACGTTGCCAGCGCCATGAAAACCGTTAAAGGCACGGTACTGGTGTCGGTGTATACCGATAACAGCCCGGTGGATGGGCGTTTTGCCTCAAGCTATGAATTTTCCTTTGCGCGCGCACGCGCGGTGACCCAGTTGCTGAATCCGCAACTGGCTGAAGGGCACAGTGTGAAAGCGGAAGGTCGCGGCGACAGTAATCCGCTGCTGCCCAATGACAGCAATGAAAACCGCGCGCGCAACCGGCGTGTGGAGATCACTCTGTTTGCCGCACCGGAAACCCTCGGCAATCATCCAGGAGGTGAGTGATGCGCGCATCGCTGCAACATCTGTTAACCCACCGCCTGCTGTGGAGCCTGATTGGTGTCACCGCCTTAAGCTGTGTGCTGTGGATGCTCGGCCCGCTGTGGAGTTGGGGAGACACCCGTCCGCTTGAGCCGGTGTTTCCTCGTCAACTGCTGGTCGGTTTGCTGTTCTTTTGCTGGGTGCTGTTCCAGTTTATCCCGGCGATCTGGCGTGGCTGGTTTAACAGTAAACTCCTCAACCGCTTGCAGGAGATGAGTCACGAAGAGCTGTCCGATCGTCAGGCCACTGATACGCTGCTGGCTCAGCGCTTCAGCGAAGCAGCGCTGCGGCTGAAACGCACACAGTTTGGTCGTCGTCATCAACAGAACTGGCTGGCACGCTTTCAGAGCCACTATCTTTACCAGCTGCCCTGGTATGTCATGATTGGGGCGCCCGGCGCGGGCAAAACTACCGCCCTGCTTAATGCCGGACTGGAGTTTCCGCTGACTGATAGTCTTGGCAAAGCGGCGATTCGCGGCGTCGGCGGCACGCGTCATTGCGACTGGTGGTTTACCGACAGTGCGGTGATGATCGATACCGCAGGGCGATATGCCCTGCAGGAGAGCCAGCGTGCGCGCGATGGCGCCGAGTGGCAGAGTTTCATTAACCTGCTGAAACGCTATCGCACACGCCAGCCAATCAACGGTGTGATCATGACCATCAGCGTGGCTGATCTGCTCACCGATTCCGCGGAAGCACGCCATGCGCAGGCCAGCGCGTTGCGTAGCCGCATGCAGGAGTTGTATCAGCAAACCGGTATTCATTTCCCGGTGTATGTGATGGTGACCAAGACCGATCTGCTGAAAGGTTTTTTAAGCTTTAACGAAGGCTTGAGCAAACCACAGCGCGACGCCATTTGGGGATTCACCTTCCCCTGGGAACCCGGCAAACCGCACAAAGATGACTGGCATAACAGCTTTAGCCTGCAATATCAGCGTTTAGAACAGCGCCTGCAGCAGCAACTGCCGACGGTGATGGCAAACGAACGCGATCTCACCCTGCGTGCAGACTGTTTCCTGTTTCCCCAGGAGTTCAGCTCCCTGCGCCCGCTGCTGAATGAGTACCTTGATGTGGTGTTCTCGCGCCATGAGGATGAGATTGCCTGGTCAGCGCGCGGCTTATTCTTTACCAGCGGCACGCAGGAAGGCTTACCGTTTGACCGCATCATGGGCGAACTCAACCGTAAGCTGCAGTTGCCGCACACCGGTGAGAGTAGCTTCGCAACCTGGGATAGCGTGACTCGTAATAATCCCATCCCTGGCAACAAAGGCCAGAGCTTCTTTATCCGTGACCTGCTGAGCGATCTGGTGTTCCGCGAAAGTGGCCTGGCGGGCAGCAACCGCCACTGGGAATACCGCAATCGCCTGTTTCACTGGATTGGCTACGGTGCTCTGACTGGTGCACTGCTCTTGCTCTCCGGTTTATGGCTGGCCAGCTATTTCCAGAACCAGCAATATCTTAACCAGGTCGCCGCGCGTATTGAGCCGATGACTCGTCAGAGTCAGCAGGTGATTCATCAGCCAGCCGATAATATCTTTGATCTGCTACCCTTCTTAAATAACCTGGTGAAGTTGCCTTTGTCGGAGCGCTTTTCCCTCGACAATCCACCGCTTAGCATGCGCGTGGGTCTGTATCGTGGCAACCAGGTAAGCGATGCGGCATGGGTGCTTTATCAAAATGCGCTTAAGTCTCTGCTGTTACCGCGCGTGGCCCAGCAAATCACCAATTTGCTGCGTGATGATCCCGGTAACGACAATGAATACAGCCGCAATGCGCTGCGTGCCTATCAGATGTTGTATCAGCCGCGCAATTATGACGGCGAATTCCTGCGTGCCTGGCTGATGCAGAATCTTCAACGCAATCTGCCAGATGATGTCAGCGCCCGGGATTTGCAGCAGCTTGACTGGCATCTTAGCCAGCTTCTGGATCAGCAGATTCAGTCGTCACCTTATGCGCGAGATAACGCACTAATGATGCGCAAGCTTGCAGAAAATCTGAAAATTGCTGATGCGAATGGCAGTTCGCTGGCGATTGCACCACAGCGGGCTTCGCAGCGATTGACCGGACACAGTGAGTAATGGTGAGGTAACCATGGCGACGCACACCGCGCCGGGTTGGTACGGCAAATTGCCGGCTACCGGCGATTTCCTGCGCCAGCGCCTGAGTGAGAATACCGTGACGCCCTGGAGCCATTGGTTTCAACAGGGGCTCATGCACTGGCATCAGCAACCCGATGCCTCCACTCAGCTGTTTCTGCGCGCACCTGTCTGGAATTTTGTTCTGCCGCTGTCGCCGCTGCGTCAGCAGGTGCAGATGGGCTGCCTGCTGCCCTCGTGCGATCGCGTGGGGCGCAGTTGGCCGCTGCTGGCCTTGCGAAGTTTTCCGCTCAGCCACTGGCACAGCGCTCAGCTGGCCATGTCGGGCGACTGGTTTCAGGAGCTGGGCACGCTGCTACTGCGCGGCGTGCGTGACCGGCTGAACCCCGATGCGCTGGAGCAGCAGATGCAACGCGTGACGCCGCTGGTGGTCCCGGATAATCAGCACAGCGATATTATGGATGTGATTGGTTTTGATGATCTGCCCTGTACGCTGAGCTGGCGTGAAGTGGCGGATAAATTTGACCCCCAGCAGCACATTAGCTACTGGTGGAGTAATCGCAGTGACGGTTTTGCCCACGCCACACATAAACACAGTGGGCCGCTCACCGCGCAACTTTTTGCGTTACTGTTTAACCCGGCGGCAGGTGCACAGCCGGGACGCAACGGCCTCTATCCACCCATGTTTGAATGAGCCGCAGCGTTTGCCTTGTTAACAGGATGACTCATGCAATTTACCATTGTGCAGTGCAATACGGATGTGCCAGCAAAGACGGTTGCTTTTAAACCGCCTGGGGGAACCATTGGCCGCAGTCAGGATAACGATCTGGTACTGCCTGACGAATCGCGCGCCATTTCACGCTTGCAGGCGTTAGTGCATATCTCCCCGGAAGGTGAGTGTCGCCTGACCAATCAGGGCAGTGTGACCTCGGTGGTATTGAACGGTGTGGCGCTACAGCGCGGTTCACAAGTGCAATTACAGCATGGTGATGCACTGCAAATCGGCGATTATGGCCTTGAAGTGCGCGATCCTGCCTGCCAGAGCACCCAGCAGGATGACCCGCTCACGTTCTTCGCGGACAGTGCAGCCGATCCACTCGGTATGCAGCAGGCATTCGACGTGGTGCCGGAACCCACTGCGGCGCGTCCGGAGCGCCGTACTGACCCACGCCTGGGTATTGATCCACAAAGTGATGCTCCTTCGGCTCCCGCCACGTTGCCGCATGCGGATCAAGACAAGTTAATGGCCGCGCTGCTGGAAGGCATGGGGTTAAATAATGGCCATCTCACGACGATCACCGAAGAGCAGATGCGCGTGACGGGCCGCATGCTGAGCCTGTTCTCGCAAGGCACTGTTGCCCTGCTCTCTTCCCGTTCGATCCTCAAACGCGGCGTGAAAGCCGATATGACGATGATCCTCAATGAAGCCAACAATCCGTTTAAAATTTTGCCTTCGGGCAAAACGGTATTGATGCAGATTTATCAGAGTCAGATGCCCGGTTTTATGCCGCCAGAAGCGGCGGTGCGCGATGCACTGGTGGATTTGCAGGCGCATCAACTGGGTATGATCGCTGGCATCCGCGCGATCATCGCGGCGATGCTGCAATCCTTCAATCCGCAACGGCTGGAAGAGGAAGCACGTAAAGATGGCGTGTTGCCTAAGCTACCGTTTAACGGCGGCCGTAAAGCGGCCTTGTGGGATTACTTTTCACGCCACTACCAACGCACTGCCGGTGAAATTGAAGATGACTTCCATACCCTGTTTGGTGAAGCCTTCCTGCACGCGTATGACATGGAAGTGAATCAATATAAAGATTCCCAGACTCGGACAGACGCATGAAAATGATGTTTGCCAGCCGTTGCCAGCAGGGAATGCGCGATGAAAACCAGGATCGCACCGGGGCCGAGCTGGATGAGCACAAAGCCTGCTTTCTGGTTTGCGATGGTGTGGCCGGTTTGCCTGGCGGTGATAAAGCGGCGCAAATCGTGCGCGATACGCTGCTGACACAGTTACACAACAGTCCGACGTTCACGCCCGAAAGCACACGCGCAGCGATTGAGCACTGTCAGCAGGTGTTGCTTGAGGCGCAGGGAAAAAATCCGAAATATGCACGCATGAGCACCACGCTGGCCGCGCTGTTTATTGACCGCGAGACACAGCGCGCATGGTGGGCGCATGCAGGTGACAGCCGGGTTTATCACTTCCGTCATGGGGTGTTGAGTCAGGTGACACGTGACCATAGTCTGGCCCAGCAGCTGCGCGAAGCAGGCTATGAAAATACCGGAATTAACAGTAATTTACTCTATAATGCGCTCGGCGTTGAGCCTGCCCGTCCCGCCACCTTTAGTGAAGTGATTCCCTTAACGGATGGCGATGCGTTTCTCGTCTGCACGGACGGGTTCTGGCTCAATCTGACCACTCACGAGATGGAACAAGCCCTGCGCATGGTCAATGCCTGCGAAGAGTGGCTGACTTTGATGGAACAAGCCGTTAACCGCAGTGTAAAAAGCGACAATCTCAGCGCTCTGGCCATCTGGATTGGCGAACCGCAGGAAGCGACGCTGCTTTATTCCCAGGCTGATGCGGCACGTTTTCTGCCGACACGTTATTGATCCCAAGGACCCTTATGAAAGTGTGGTTGCCGGGCTTAGCGACCCTGTTGCTGGCTCTAAATGCACAAGCTGATGATTATCGTGTGGTCTATTCGCCGAGTCTGTCGCTTGAAGTCTATATCGATAATGTGGCCAGCAATTCACCCAACGACTGGTGCAAAGAGACCTTGCCGTTGCGTATTGTTTCCGGCAAAAGCACCGATTCCAGCATTCTGACCAGCTTCCTGCCACGCGTTGGCACACTGCTGGCGAATCAATGCGGCACGCTGGACGAAATCCCATGGCAGATGACTAACAAAGACGGCAGCGTACTGGCCAACGGCAGCGCAGCAAAACTGCAGAACTGGCGGCCAATCGTGATCAACGATGCCACCGCCAGCGCCAGTGCCAGCAATGCCGCCCCGCTGGATCTTTCGCGACCGGCAGATAACAGCCCTTTGCAACACTTCGCTTTACCCGCAGGTTGCCATTTCCGCACCTCCTGGGACGAAAACGGCGACTCGCTGTTTATTCCGGATAACCCACAACAGCACTGTTCTACTGAAGGCTGGCTGGAAGGCCCCAGTGAGTTAACACTGATGAGCGGAGACAAAACGCGCTCGCTGGCGGTGAATTTCTATCAGGGCTATCCCATTGCCAATCTGAAACTCAGCGGCCCGGCACTGGAAGTGGTGGCAGTGAACAAACAGCGCATGATTGTGGCGCGTCCGGATGCCGAAGATAGCTGGCTAGTGCTGCCGTTCGACAGCCAGCAACATGTATGGCGATTCACTGGCAACCTGCTGATTAAAATGGATAAGACAGCAGGACAGGACAGTGATGCGGTGAAGAGCCGGGTTGAAACTTTACGCGGCGCCTGGTCGTCGCAGTTTATGCCACAGCAAAAAGTGACTGTGTTACTGATTGACACCCTGCATGCGGATCTTGCCGATCCGGCGATTGGTGCCTGGCGTAACATTAATTAATTAGCGGTCGTCGCCTGACGTCAACAGACTGGCAGGCGCTACAGGACGTGTTCAGAGAGTTCACTATGTCGGCAAACGAAAACCACACACCGAATGCCCTGCCTGCGGGTTACCGGTTTAATGAATTTGAAATCAAGGAAGTGATTGGCGGCGGCGGCTTTGGCATTGTTTACCGTGCCTGGGACCATCAGCTGGAACGCACCATCGCCATCAAAGAGTACATGCCCGTCTCGCTGGCAGTACGTGCCGCGGATCTGTCACTGGAGTTGCGCGGCGAACGTTTCCAGAAACTGTTCAATGCCGGACGAAACAGCTTTATTCAGGAAGCCCGTCTGCTGGCACGCTTCAATCATCCCGGCCTGCTGCACGTGTTGCGCTTCTGGGAAGAGAACGGCACCGCCTACATGGGCACACTCTATTACAGCGGGATGACATTAAAAGAGTGGCAGGTGACCAGCCCGGACAGTATCGATGAGTCCTGGATTCGTCGGCTGTTACCGCCGCTGTTTGGCGCAATTAACACCATCCATACCGCAGGTTATCTGCACCGTGATATTTCGCTGGATAACATCCAAATCCAGGAAAATCAGCTGCCGGTGTTACTCGATTTTGGTTCAGCCCGTAAGGAGATCGGTAATCTCTCTGATGAAACCGAAATCATGCTGAAGCCCGGCTTTGCCCCGATTGAGCAATACAGCGAAGAAGGTGAGGTAGAGCAAGGCCCCTGGACCGATATCTATGCGCTAGGCGCGGTGCTGCACAATCTGATTACCGGCCACGCGCCGCCTGTCAGCGTGGTGCGCTGCATCGAGGATAACTATCAACCTTTGGTTGAACGCAAGCCAGCAGGCTATTCGCTGCCGCTACTGCATGCCATCGACTGTGCGCTGGCAATGAAACCCGGTGACCGTCCGCAGAGTATTGATGCGTTTGCCAGCCTGATCGATCTGCCGGTGAGTGATGTTGAAGCACTTGTCACCACCTTCCCGGTCACCTTAGAAGCCCCAACGCCTGAACCCGTCGCCGTAGTGCCGGTGCCTGAACCGCAGGTGATGGCGGTGAATCATGCCGCGGCGGCGATTGAACCTGTCACGCCACGCAACGTGCGTCGCCTTTCGCCTGGTCTGGTCGCCGCCGCGGCCATTGCCATTCTGGCCGTGGTGGTGGTGGTGTGGAAAACCAATCGCCACAGTGAAACCGCTCCGATAGCCGCGACCCCTTCTGCGTCAGCGCCGGTGGCGAGTCAGAGTGCAGCAGCCAGCGCGCCAGGTATGGCAACCGTCTATCTGCGCTTGCAGGAGGGCGAGAAAGTGCTGCTCAACGGCGAAGCGAAGGATGTGAAACCCACCAGCAGTGGCTTTGCTTCACTCAATCTGGCGGCAGGAAGTTATCGAATTGAAGTGCAAAATGGCAGCCAGGTAATGAGCCAATCACTGACCATCGACAAGCCCGGAACCTGGCTGATTAATCCGGGTAAACCGTAGTTAACGCGCTGCAGATTGCTGCAGCGCCCTCACCTCAGCAGCCAGACGCGTCAACGCGTCTTCCTGCATGCCGCGTTTACCCAACTCCTGTTCGAGGGAGTAGAGATACTGAGCATTGGTGCCCAATGGTCCGCTGGCCTGGGCAATCAACGGTGCGATGGTGCTGCGACAGGAGTCTGCTTCATACAGCGGGTGACGCGGATCCATGATAAATACCAACGCCGTCACTTTGCGAGCATCGTCCAGTTCCAGTTCGCACCAGGTGGGCAGATAACAGCCGGTGATCATCTCGCGCTTCCACAGCAGCTCCAGCTCGTCATGCAGCCGCGCTTCGGGTAAACGGAAAGCCAGACCACTGGTTGAACCGCCTTCTTTTAGCGCCAGCATACGACCGGGCGTCGAGACCGTGCCCCTGCCGGCGGTCAGACGCAGACAGAAAGCACGATGCCAGCCTTCGAGTCGTCCGGAAGCCACTTCTTCCGCCTCAAAAACCGGGTTCCACATCAGGGAGCCATAGCCAAAAATCCACACCGGGCTTTGGTCAGGGCGACAAGCCAGTGTGGCAGCGAGTGACGCGGCACGCTTTTCACAGCTCCACAGCAGCGCTTCGTCGATATCGCCAAACGATGTTTTACAATCCGCTTTTAAAAGAAATTCCCGGGTTAACAATGCGACCTCCTCTACTGCGCTGACATCCTGTCGGTTCGGCTCCTCAAAGATGATGTCTTAAAGGCAACACGCGTTGCGTCGACTTAAGAGAAGACATTAATGCATTTTTAACAAAAGTTTCAAGATTGACCCCGATCACAAAGGGGAAATTCTTTGTAAATAGCATCGGCTGCCTGGCAGATAACTTGAATAGGGGGAATGAAAACAGTGAAGCGGGTCGCTATGACCCGCGAGTGTGGCTAGTGCTTAGGATGCCATTTGTCGTCATCGCCTTTGGCGTACTCATGCTTGACTGCTGCCCAGGCAACTTTGTGCGCAACCTGCTCACGTGATTCATCACCACGGCGGTCTTCTTCATCTTTATACTGATCCCAGGCGCTATTGAACGCCTTTTGATAAATGGTCTGAGCGTGATTTGGCAGGACATGGCGCACGCTGTCAGGCAATTCACGATTGGATGAATACGGCATGATTCCTCCTGATTTATGGATCCTATTAAGTCTGGAAGATAGCGGAAAAATTGCAAACATGTACTTTAGTTACACAAGGTTTTTTTAATCCCCAAAGCGCCAATAAACCGCATTCCAATTAGGTAAAAACAGGAATTATTTTATCCAAAGAGTGACATTACTATTTTTCAACAGCATGAAAATTAGTTGTTATTGGTTGATAACACCTAATTTTGACCTGTTAGCATTAAAAACCTGACTAAGTAAAGTCGCGTAAAAAGCCTGAAACACAACTGTTGAAAAGTTACACTGCGCTGCGTCAGAAAAGTCATTATATTTATCAGGCACTGATCGCCTGTTTTGTTCTTTTTGCCGGAGAGGATGGTGAATGGCTACACATGAGAAAACCCGACATACCGAGTACTCACTGATTTTCCCGATTGTCGCGCTGACGGTGCTGAGCTTCTTTGGCGGTCAGACGGCATTATTGCCAGTTATCGGCATCAACCTGTTGGCGCTGGTCGCCATCCTTTGCAGTGCTTTCAGCGTGGTGCGACATGCTGACGTGCTGGCACACCGCCTGGGTGAACCCTATGGCTCGCTGATTTTGAGCCTCTCCGTGGTGATTCTGGAGGTCAGTTTGATCTCCGCCTTGATGGCCACCGGTGATGCCGCACCTGCGCTAATGCGCGACACGCTCTACTCCATCATCATGATTGTGACCGGCGGTCTGGTGGGCTTTGCGCTGCTGCTCGGCGGACGCAAATTCGCCACCCAATATGTCAATCTGGCGGGCGTAAAGCAGTACATGATTGCCATCTTCCCGCTGGCGATTCTGGTGCTGGTGTTTCCGAATGCGCTGCCAGGCGGTAACTTCACCACGGCTCAGGCGTTGATCATTGCCGCGATCTCCGCTGCGATGTACGGCGTGTTCCTGCTGATTCAGACCAAAACACATCAGAGCCTGTTTGTTTATGAGCATGAGGATGACGGTGACGATGGCGACCCGCATCACGGTAAACCTTCCGCGCATAGCTCACTGTGGCACACGGTATGGTTGATCATTCATCTGATCGCCGTGATCAGCGTGACCAAGATGAACGCCAACACGCTGGAGCATCTGCTGACAGAACTCAATGCACCTGAGCAGTTCACCGGTTTCCTGGTGGCGTTGCTGATTCTGTCGCCGGAGGGGTTAGGGGCAATCAAAGCGGTGTTAATGAACCAGGTACAGCGCGCGATGAACCTGTTCTTTGGTTCGGTATTAGCCACCATCTCCCTGACGGTGCCGGCGGTGAGCATCATCGCGACCCTGACCGGTCAGCAGCTGATATTTGGTCTTGAGCCACCACATATGGTGATCATGAGTGCCGCACTGATTTTGTGCCATATTTCGTTCTCAACCGGGCGTACCAATGTGCTGAACGGCGCCGCGCATCTGGCACTGTTCGCCGGCTATTTACTGACAATTATGTTGTAGCGTGGGACGCTCAGATTAAAAGCAAAAAAAAGGCGCCCATCGGCGCCTTTCTTACATCTGGATAGCGCAATTAGTTGCTGGTATCCAGTTCCGGGAAGCTCTTCACCAGATTATCAATCGCTTTCATCTGCACCAGGAATGGCTCCAGCTTGTCCAGCGGCAGCGCGGATGGACCGTCGCATTTCGCGCTGTTCGGTTCTGGGTGCGCTTCAATAAACAGACCGGCAATACCCACCGCCATACCCGCGCGTGCCAGTTCAGCGACCTGCGCACGACGTCCACCAGAAGCCGCGCCGAACGGATCACGCGTCTGCAGAGCGTGGGTCACGTCGAAAATCACCGGACTGTTGTTGGTGACGTTCTTCATCACGTTGAAGCCCAGCATATCAACAACCAGGTTGTCGTAACCGAAGTTGCTGCCACGATCGCACAGGATCACTTTGTCGTTACCGCCTTCCGCGAATTTATCGACAATGTTACCCATCTGGCCTGGGCTCACGAACTGCGGTTTCTTAACGTTGATGACTGCACCGGTTTTCGCCATCGCTTCCACCAGATCGGTCTGACGCGCCAGGAACGCAGGCAGCTGAATCACATCAACAACATCCGCCACCGGCTGCGCCTGTGAAGCTTCATGCACATCAGTGATGATTTTCACGCCGAACGCCTGTTTCAGCTCCCGGAAAATCTTCATGCCCTCTTCCAGACCCGGGCCACGGTAGGATTTGATGGAAGAGCGGTTAGCTTTGTCAAAAGAGGCTTTGAACACGTAAGGGATACCGAGTTTATCGGTCACTTTTACATAGTGTTCGCAAATACGCATGGCGAGGTCGCGCGATTCCAGCACGTTCATGCCACCGAAGAGAACAAATGGCAGATCGTTTGCGACCTTGATATCGCCGATATTTACTACTTTCTGAGTCATGCCCTTTCCTTATTGTCGAGATGACGCTTAGTGCAGCGTCACCTGTTTCTGTTCAATTGCGTGAATCTGCACTTTAATCATTTCGCTGACCGGGTCTTCTGGACACTGTTCAACGAAGTAGGTCAAATCGGTCAGTGCGATATGTTCACACTCAAGCTGAGCGTAGATTAACCCCCGATCGCGGATTTCATACGGGTCATCGGGATCAATCTGCAGCAGTACCTGGCTGACGTTGAGCGCCAGTTCCATCTGCTTCTCTTCCATCAGCGCCGCTTTCAACGTATCCAGCATTTTACGCATCACGTTGATGGTTTTGGCTTCATCCAGATCATCATTGTAGAGCTTCGCGGTCGGGCTGATATTGCCCTTCAGCCACACTTCCAGCGTATGTGTGTCCAGCGTTTCGCCGTTGAAAGGGTTGATCAACCACATTTCACCGTCCAGCCAGTCTGCACGCAGAATCAGCTGAGTGGGGAAAATCACCGGGATCAGCGGCAGCTCCAGCTCGTCGGCGATGTGTAACAGAATCACCCCCAGCGATACGGCGGTGCCCTGTCGGCTCTTCAGCACTTTATCGATCCACAGCGCATCGGACAAATTGTAGACGCCGCTGGCGCCACCAAAGCCCCACTGGCGATAAAACAATTCAAGCAACTTGCCCAGTTGCAAGTCGGCATCCTGTTCGCTGCTGACGTATTCCCGTGCTTCTTCAACTAATGCCGCCAGCTGTTGCTGAACGGATGGCGCAGAAAAATCATTGCGTATGGCGCAGGTTGCGCCAATCACCGCTTCACTCAACGGTGTTTCACTGTAATCAACTAGCTCTGGCGAGGTCATACTATCCCCAATAACGGCATTTTGGTCATCGCCAGCTTAATCACAAACAGCAGTGCTACGATTGCAATCAGACAAGCGATCCAACGTGTCCCCATCTTGCGTGGGCGACGGCTCAATGCCACGGAACCTAAGGCGATGTAGATAATAACCCCTAACAGCTTCTCCGTCAGCCAGCTTCCTTGTGGTGAGAACGGATAAAAGTGTGTGATCACCACCAGCCACACGCCACTGAGCAGTAAAAAGGTGTCATTAATATGCGGCGCAATGCGTACCCAGCGGCGCTGAAGCATCGCTGAGCCGGTGGTTAACCAGTAAAAGCGCAGCAGAAACAAGCTGATCGTCAACGCTACCGTCAGCAGGTGAAAATGTTTAACCAGCGGATACCAGCTTGCCATGGTGCTTCCTCAAATCAAAAAAATTGCCCAAGTGTGACGCGCGGATTGCCGCCATAATCGTTAATGCTGCTGACCTGCTGGTAGCCGTGCTGCGTCATGATCTCGCGCACCGCTTTATCCTGCTGCCAGCCGTGCTCCAGCAACAGCCAGCCGCCAGGCTGCAACCACTGCGGCGCAAGGTGAATAATCAAACGTAAATCGGCCAGCCCGGCCTCGTCGGCGACCAGTGCGCTGAGCGGTTCAAAGCGCACATCTCCCTGCTGCAGATGTTCATCGGCGGCGTCGATATAAGGAGGATTACTGACGATGACATCGAAACGCTGAGCGGGAATGTCATTAAACCAGTGGCTAAGCAGGAAACGTGCATTGCTGATATGCAGCCGCTGAGCGTTCTCTTCCGCCAGCGCTACAGCTGGTGGGATTCGATCGCAGCCCAGCACCTGGCAGTCAGGACGTTCACTCGCCAGCGCTAACGCGATAGCGCCCGTGCCGGTGCCAAGATCGAGTAAGAAGGATGGAGTTGCGGGTATGCGTAGTAGCGCCTGCTCCACCAGCACTTCGGTATCCGGCCGTGGAATCAAGGTGGCATCATTAACGCGCAGCGGCAGCGACCAAAACTCACGTTCACCCACCAGATGCGCAATCGGTTCGCCGTTTACCCGACGCGCCAGAAGCGCATCGAGCTGGGCAAGCTGGGAGGCGTCCAGTTCGTGATCGTCAAACGCCACCAGCCAACTGCGTGATTTTCCCGTTACGAACCCCAGCAAAATCTCCGCATCCCGTTTAGGGCTGTCTCCGCCACAGAGCGCGACCACTGCGTGCTTGAGCCAGTGGCGAATCATCATCAATCCTGTCCAGCCAGCGCGGCCAGCTGATCGGCCTGATACTCCTGCACAATCGGCTCAATCAGCGTATCCAGCTTGCCTTCCATGGTTTCATCCAGGCGGTATAGCGTCAGGTTAATGCGGTGATCGGTCACTCGTCCCTGCGGGAAGTTGTAAGTGCGGTTGCGGTCGGAACGATCGCCACTGCCTAACAGGTTACGGCGGGTTGAGGCTTCTGCCGCATTACGCTTAGCGGTTTCGGCGGCATGAATACGCGCACCCAACACCGCCAGCGCTTTGGCTTTGTTTTTGTGCTGCGAACGTTCGTCCTGGCACTCCACCACAATACCAGTGGGTAAGTGGGTAATACGAATCGCCGAGTCGGTGGTGTTAACGTGCTGACCACCAGCCCCTGAAGAACGGAAGGTATCGATTTTCAGATCGCCCGCGTTGATTTCTGGCATTTCTGCTTCAGGCAATTCCGGCATCACCGCCACGGTACAGGCAGAGGTATGAATACGGCCCTGTGATTCGGTTTCCGGTACACGCTGAACGCGATGACCGCCGGATTCAAACTTCAGGCGACCATAAGCGCCTTCACCATTAATACGCGCGATCACCTCTTTATAGCCGCCGTGCTCACCTTCGTTGGCGCTGATGATCTCAACCTGCCAGCGGCGTGCTTCAGCATAACGGCTGTACATACGGAACAGATCGCCCGCGAAAATTGCCGCTTCGTCACCGCCGGTTCCGGCGCGCACTTCAACAAAGCAGGAACGTTCATCGTCAGGATCTTTCGGCAGCAGCAGCACCTGAAGCTGCTGCTCCAGGTCTTCACGTTTCTCACGCGAGATTTTTAACTCTTCGTTAGCCATTTCGCGCATTTCAGGATCGTCGAGCATCATTTCAGCCGTTTCGATATCTTCCTGCACCTGCTGCCAGTCGCGGAAGCAACGGGTCACATCGGTCAACTGTGCATATTCGCGTGATAACGCGCGAAAACGTTCCTGATCGCCAATGACGCCGGCATCGCCCAGCAACGCTTCAACTTCTTCGTGGCGTTCCTGGAGGGCTTCCAGCTTGGCAACAATAGAGCTCTTCATGTAATAGAGGGTATCCCAGTGATAAGTCGTGACAGACCAGATTACTCTAAACCGAGGCTGTCACGTAAGATCTGCAGGCGTTCGCTGTCGCCATCGCGCGCGGCCTGCTGCAGTGATTTGGTTGGTGCATGAATAAGTCGGTTGGTCAGCTTGTGCGCTAACTCTTGCAAGACTTTCTCGGCATCCGCGCCCTGACGCAGCGCGGCAATCGCACGCTCCTGCAACTCGGCACGCACGTCGTCAGCCTGTGAGCGGTATTCGCGAATGGTGTCGCCCGCGCTTTGCGCACGCAGCCACGCCATAAATTCGCCACTTTCCTGCACGACAATGCTTTCGGCCTGGACGGCAGCGGCTTTGCGCTGCGCCATATTCTGCTCGATGATCGCTTGCAGATCATCGACGCTATACAAATAGGCGTTCGCCAGCTTGCCCACTTCAGGTTCGACATCACGTGGTACGGCGATATCCACCAGCAGCATCGGCTGGTTGCGACGTGCTTTCAACGCGCGCTCCACCATGCCTTTGCCAATAATCGGCAGCGGGCTGGCGGTAGAAGAAATAATGATATCCGCATCGGCGAGGCGCGTTTCAATATCGCCCAACCCAATCACTTCGGCGCCCACTTCATCGGCCAGCAACTGTGCACGTTCGCGCGTGCGGTTGGCGATCATCAACTTCTGCACTTTATGTTCACGCAGATGACGCGCCACCAACTCGATGGTTTCCCCGGCGCCCACCAGCAACACATTTACCGTGCTGAGTGATTCGAAGATTTGACGCGCCAGAGAACAGGCAGCGAAGGCGACAGAGACCGCGCTGGCACCGATTTCAGTTTCGGTGCGAACACGTTTGGCGACGGAGAAGGTTTTCTGGAACATGCGTTCCAGCTCGCTGCTTAGCGCATGGTCACGCGAAGAATCAGCATGGGCCTTTTTAACCTGGCCGAGAATTTGCGGTTCGCCCAATACCAGCGAATCCAGACCGCTGGCAACGCGCATCAGATGGCTGACGGCGGCGTTGTCCTGATGCCAGTAAAGGCTGGCGCGGACATCCTCTTCACGCAGATCGTGATACTCGCACAACCAGCGCACCAACCTCTCCTGCAAATCTGTCTGCTGCTCTACGCTGAGATAGAGTTCAGTACGATTACAGGTTGAGAGCACCACACCACTCTGAACCATCGGCTGAGATAGCAGGCTATTCAGAGCCTGATCCAGCGTGTCTGGCAGAAACGCAATGCGTTCGCGCAGCGCAACAGGTGCGGTTTTGTGGTTGATTCCGAGAGCAAGCAGCGTCATGGTGATTCGGGTTGGGATGTCCCAATATTTGTCAGGGCTTTGTGAAGCGCATTCTACAAGATGCCACAGATCAAGAAAAGCCATACAAAGGCTATGACTGTAATAAGATTAAACTGATCGTGCGCAATTATCCTTACATCGGCATTGACGGCATAGTATTGGATGGTTAGCGTTATCGGTTACGAAGTAAAAACGTGTCTGAGGAGACGACCACGTGATGCATTTGCCCCCGCGCAAGCTGTTGCGCCTTTTGCCCCTTGCCAGCGTATTGCTGGCTGCTTGTAGCATCAACAAACCACAAGGTCCTGGCCCCAGCACCACGTCACCACAATGGCAGCAGCATCAACAAGCCGTTGAGAAAATCACCCAATATCAAACGCGTGGCGCCTTTGCTTATCTCTCTGACAAGCAAAAAGTCTATGCGCGCTTTAACTGGCAGCAAACTGCCGCCGATCGCTATCGTCTGTTGTTAACCAATCCGCTAGGCAGCACCGAGTTGCAACTTGATGCGCAGGGTTCGGTGGTGCAAATCGTCGATAACAAAGGCAAGCGCTATGTGAGCAATGACGCTGAGAAGATGATTTCACAGTTGACCGGCATGGATATCCCACTCGCGAATCTGCGTCAGTGGATGATGGGTCTGCCGGGTGATGCCACGGATTATCAGCTCAACAACAGCTATCAGTTGCAGAGTGTGAATTACAGCCGTAATGGCCAGCAGTGGAAAGTGAACATCGCTGATTATGACAGCAAGGTCAATCCACCGCTGCCGGCCAACCTGGAACTGACAGAAGGTGGTCAGCGTATCAAACTGCGCATGGATAGCTGGACCACGCAATGATCACCACCTGGCCTGCTCCGGCAAAACTGAATCTGTTTCTCTACATTACTGGCCGTCGAGCTGACGGCTACCACAATCTGCAAACGCTGTTTCAGTTTCTTGATCACGGCGACACGCTGGAAATCACGCCTGATAGCACCGGGAAAATTACGCTGTTGACGCCTCTGGCGGGCGTTGCCGACGACGAGAACCTGATCGTGCGGGCGGCGCGAATGTTAAAACAGGCAGCGGCCGTTCGCGGTACGCTGCCCGAAAACGCGGGTGCGCAAATTGCGCTGGAGAAACGCCTGCCGATGGGTGGCGGTCTCGGTGGAGGCTCATCTGACGCCGCGACCGTGCTGGTGGCGCTCAACCATTTGTGGCAAACCGGTCTTAACGTGGATGAGTTAGCCACGCTGGGTATCAAGCTCGGTGCCGATGTTCCGGTGTTCGTGCGCGGTCACGCTGCCTTTGCTGAAGGGGTTGGCGAAGAGATTCAGCCCGCCGAACCGGAAGAAAAATGGTATCTGGTGGCGCATCCTGGCATCAGCATCGGCACGCCGGATATCTTTCGCGATCCTGACTTGACGCGCAATTCACCGATACGCACATTAGATGAACTGTTACAGCGTCCTTTTCACAATGATTGTGAAGCTGTGGCAAGAAAACGTTTTCGCGAGGTTGATGCGCTGCTTTCCTGGCTGCTAGAATACGCGCCGTCGCGCCTGACCGGGACGGGAGCTTGTGTGTTTGCTGAATTTAACACCGAGTCCGCTGCTCGTCAGGTGCTGGAGCTTGCCCCGAAATGGATTAACGGATTTGTGGCTCGCGGGCTTAATCACTCGCCGTTGCAACGTACCCTTTCCGGGCTCTAAGCGTTTGCGTGACAGTGCCACCCTGTTCCAGGCACTGCACGTGACGCATTAACACACCCGTATGAACGACTTCAAAAGTATTCGCCGGTTACTTTTGAAACGTTCATTCTCTGGACGCCAAGCCTGAGGTTCTTCTCGTGCCTGATATGAAGCTATTTGCTGGTAACGCCACCCCGGAACTAGCACAACGTATTGCCAACCGCCTTTACACTAGCCTCGGAGACGCCGCTGTCGGCCGTTTCAGTGATGGTGAAGTAAGTGTACAGATCAACGAAAATGTACGCGGTGGTGATATTTTCATCATCCAGTCCACCTGTGCCCCCACCAATGATAATCTGATGGAGCTGGTTGTGATGGTCGACGCGTTGCGTCGGGCTTCTGCTGGTCGTATTACTGCTGTTATCCCTTACTTTGGTTATGCCCGTCAGGACCGCCGCGTGCGTTCTGCTCGTGTGCCTATCACCGCCAAAGTGGTCGCCGATTTCCTCTCCAGCGTAGGTGTTGACCGTGTTTTGACGGTTGATCTGCACGCCGAACAGATTCAGGGCTTCTTCGATGTCCCGGTTGATAACGTGTTCGGTAGCCCAATCCTGCTGGAAGATATGCTGCAGATTGGCCTGGAAAACCCGATTGTGGTTTCCCCGGACATCGGCGGCGTCGTGCGTGCGCGTGCTATTGCTAAACTGCTCAATGACACTGACATGGCTATCATCGATAAACGTCGCCCGCGTGCGAACGTTTCTCAGGTGATGCACATCATCGGTGACGTGGCGGGTCGTGACTGTGTACTGGTCGACGATATGATCGACACCGGCGGTACGCTGTGCAAAGCAGCTGAAGCGTTGAAAGAACGCGGTGCGAAACGTGTCTTCGCTTATGCGACTCACCCAATCTTCTCTGGCAACGCGGTGGAAAACCTGCGTAAGTCAGTGATCGATCAGGTTATCGTGTGCGATACCATTCCACTGTCAGACGAGATGAAAGCGTTGCCAATCGTGCGTACCTTAACGCTCTCTGGCATGCTGGCCGAAGCGATTCGCCGTATCAGTAACGAAGAGTCCATCTCCGCAATGTTCGAACATTAATACATTGCATGAAACCGGGCCCCGCGCCCGGTTTTTATTTCTGACCATCCGCTTCATTTACCGATTAAGCCGCTTTCAGCGCAGATATTTTCGCGATAAATTTCGTTAAAACTCGCTATTCTCCCTGCCTTACACTCTTTTCAAACGACATGCGATGCTTCGCTTTAGCGGGCCATTGATTAGTGGTATTTTCTCCACACTTTTTTCTGAGAACTCCGACCACTATGACTCTCGACATCTACACGCTGTTTGTTTGCGAGCTCTATGTGCTGGGGTTTTTGAGCATTATTTTGGTGTTCGCCTGGGTAGGTGCACAGTACGATCGCGTGCTGGGGTTCACTACGCTGGCGCTCACGTTGACCCTGATGGCGGTCTTCCTCAGCAGTCTGCGCAGTGCTGGCTTTGTTTTTCTCCCCATTGCTGTTGGCAACGTGGTGATGCTGCTGGCCTACGGCAATCTGCTCAATGCTTTCCGTGCTTTCTGCAATAAGCCCTTAGGCTTCAGCTGGTTAGCGGGCGCACTGTTATGGGCCATTCTTTGCACGTTCCCACAGTTTTATGCCAGTCAGCCTAAACGCGTTTTAGTGCTGTGCCTGCTGTGTATCATTTACACCGGCGCACTGATAAGGTTGTTATGGCAATCACGCGATGCCCTGCAAGTGACTTTTTGGCCCGCACAGATGTTGCTATGGATCCATCTGTTGTTTCACGTGGCGCGTATCTTCCTTGATGACGCCATCGCCACACCGGTGCGCGGTGCAATAGCAGGTTCGAGTTTTTCGGTTTATGTGATTCTGGAGTCCATTCTGTTTGTGATTGGCCTGACTTTTACCATTCTGGCGATGGTCAACGAACGCACGCAGATAGCTCACAAACGCGCTTCGCTTCACGATCCCCTGACCAGCGTCTGGAATCGTCGCGCCCTGTTCGAGCAAGCCGACAGATTAGTTTTACGCAACACGCGTAATCCGCAACCCCTGGTTTACTCGGCCGTGCTGTTTGATCTCGACCATTTCAAAGGCATCAACGATCGTTACGGCCATCAGCAGGGTGACCGCGTATTGATCGATTTTTGTCAGGTGGTGCAGGCGTTATTACCCGCAGAGGGTCACTTCGCCCGTTTGGGTGGCGAAGAGTTTGCGGCGATTTTACCAGGCGATAGTGAAGCTGCGGAACGTGTGTGTGAGCGAATCCGACTGGCCACGCAGCTCTCACAGCCTAACGATGTTTGCTACACGGTGAGTATTGGCTATGCCACCGCTTATCATCGCGATCACACCTTCCCGATTTTACTCGGGCTGGCAGATGAAGCGTTGTATCGTGCAAAAGCCAGTGGCCGTAACCGCGTCGAGCGTTATTTCGTGCAGTTACAGCCGATGCAGGAAGCGGCTCTCTCTTAATGTGAGGAGTGATCGCGGCGGCAGCGTTTGTCACCGTAATGGCGCAACCAGAAGTAACGGTCTTCAACACGCTCACGTCCACTGACACGCGCGCCGACCAGCCACAGCAGTGCCCCGACAAAGATACTGAACATGGCACCATGGGCAAGAAATTGCGGCAGGTTTAACGCAGGCAGCTGATTAATAATGGAATAGCCGACGCCTAACACCATCGTCAGTAAACCTAAACACATCAGGCCATTACCTAAATAGCGGCATTGTTGACGTTTCATGATTCACCCCCATCCTTATGAAAAAGCAAAACAGCACGTATGGTTAACTTGTCATAAGTTTAGGCAATGACCGCAGGTTAAGTTGCGGGCAGGATCACACATCCTTCACAATTTCTGACATTTCTTTACGGCCAGAGGCTTGATTTCGATAGAAATTGATAAGTCACTCAGAGGTATCATCTGTGCTCAGCACCCTTTGTCATCGCCGCTTGCAGGCAGTAAACTATCGCCCTTTCCGCAGCAAGACAGGATAAACATCGTGAGCAGCATTAAACTGATTGTGGGGCTGGCCAATCCCGGCGCTGAATACGCCGCAACGCGTCATAACGCGGGTGCCTGGTATGTGGATTTGCTGGCCGAAAGACATAATCAGTCGTTAAAAGAAGAGCCAAAATTTTTCGGCTATACCGCGCGCCTGTCACTGGCGGGTGAAGATGTGCGCCTGTTGGTGCCCACTACCTTTATGAACCTCAGCGGCAAAGCGGTGGGCGCGATGGCGACGTTTTATCGCATCGCACCGGAAGAGATTTTAGTGGCACACGATGAACTGGATCTGCCTCCGGGCATCGCCAAATTTAAACAGGGCGGTGGACACGGCGGACACAACGGTCTGAAAGACATCATCAGTAAACTGGGCAATAACAACAATTTCCATCGCCTGCGGGTTGGCATTGGCCATCCCGGCGATCGTAATAAAGTCACCGGCTTCGTGCTGGGTAAACCCCCAGCCAGCGAGCAAAAGCTGATTGATGATGCCGTGGATGAAGCGGTGCGCTGTACTGAGTTGTGGCTGAAAGAAGACAAAATCAAGGCGATGAACCGCCTGCATGCGTTCAAGGCTGGCTAAGGCCAATTCCCGCGCCGCAGAAGGCAATTCTGTGTATAATGCGCGAAATTTTTTGAATCTGTCGGCGCTGCCAGCCAGTGCCGCACACTCAGTGAGAAAGGTAATCAGACCATGGGATTTAAATGCGGTATTGTGGGCCTGCCGAACGTCGGTAAATCCACCCTGTTCAACGCGCTGACCAAAGCGGGTATCGAAGCAGCCAACTTTCCGTTCTGCACCATCGAGCCTAACACCGGTGTGGTGCCAATGCCCGATCTGCGCCTCGATCAGCTGAGCGAAATCGTTAAGCCGCAGCGTGTTGTGCCGACCACCATGGAATTCGTCGATATCGCCGGTCTGGTGAAAGGCGCATCCAAAGGTGAAGGTCTGGGTAACCAGTTCCTGACCAACATCCGTGAAACCGAAGCTATCGGCCACGTGGTGCGTTGCTTCGAGAACGACAATATTATTCACGTTTCCGGCAAAGTGAACCCGGCGGAAGATATTGACGTCATCAACACCGAACTGGCGCTGTCCGATCTGGATACCTGTGAACGTGCCATTCAGCGTTGCCAGAAGAAAGCCAAAGGCGGCGACAAAGATGCTAAAGCTGAACTGGCTGCATTAGAGAAGTGCCTGCCGCACCTGTCCGAAGCTGGCATGTTGCGCGCGCTGAAACTGGATGCAGACGAGAAAGCGGCCATCCGCTACCTGAGCTTCCTGACCCTGAAGCCAACCATGTATATCGCCAACGTTAACGAAGACGGTTTTGAAAATAACCCTTACCTCGATCAGGTGCGTGCGATTGCGGAAGCCGAAGGTTCAGTGGTGGTGCCAGTGTGCGCAGCCGTTGAATCCGACATTGCTGAGCTGGATGACGAAGAGCGTGACGAGTTCATGGCGGAGTTGGGTCTGGAAGAGCCGGGTCTGAACCGCGTGATCCGTGCAGGTTATGCCCTGCTCAACCTGCAAACTTACTTCACCGCTGGTGTGAAAGAAGTGCGCGCATGGACCATCCCTGTGGGTGCGACCGCGCCACAGGCTGCCGGTAAGATTCATACCGACTTCGAGAAAGGCTTTATCCGCGCACAGACCATCGCGTTTGATGACTTTGTCACCTACAAAGGTGAGCAAGGCGCGAAAGAAGCCGGCAAGATGCGCTCGGAAGGTAAAGAGTACATCGTGAAAGATGGCGACGTGATGAACTTCCTGTTCAACGTCTAAATAAAATCTGCTGTCTCATCAGGTTTCGCTGAATCTCATAACAACAGAAAAACCCTATAAAATCCACGCAATTGCGTGGATTTTTCATTTCAGAATGTCTCAATTCATCTCGTAACAACGCTGTCAAAAATGAGTACTTTGATGAGTACAACAATCTTCCATCTTCATTTTAAGTGAGTACTGACCCTGACCCGAAATCCTGCTCCATTCAGAAACAGAATTCCGGCATGATATTCACTTCCCTGAGCGGAGGTTGTGCCGATGAAAAAGTCACGATTCACCGAAGAGCAGATTGTCTTTGCCCTGAAGCAGGCTGAACTGGGTACGCCCGTACCGGAAGTCCGCCGCAAGCTGGGCATCTACGATGCCACGTTTTACACCTGGCGCAAAAAGTACGGCGGGATTTCTCCTTCAGAACTGAAGCATATGCGGCAGCTCGAGGTGGAAAACCTACGCCTGAAGAAGCTGGTTGCAGATTTGAGCCTCGACAAGGCCATGCTGCAGGACGTTCTGGCAAAAAAGAGCTGACGCTGGCACGCCTGCGCGTGTGGGTCAGGGACTTGCAGACCCGCTACAGCGCCAGTGAAAGACAGGTTTGTTTCGCGCTTAAGATCAGCCGCAGTTCGTTCCGTTACCGCTCTGTTGCGGCTGACGACTGCGCGCTGCGGCTGCGCATCAGGGAGATAACCGAAACCCGCGTCCACTATGGCTACCGCAGGATTCACGTCATGCTGAAACGGGAAGGCTGGCGCGATAATCACAAGCGTATTTATCGGCTTTACAGCGAGCTGGGATTATCGCTGCGGTTAAAACGCCCCCGCCGCAATAAATCTGCGCTGAAACGTCAACCCCAGCCGCAGGGGCTGTATCCCAATCACTTATGGGGAATGAATTTTGTCTATGATGCGCGGTTTGACGGTGGGCGGCTTCGCCTGCTGACGGTAATCGATCTCTACACGCGCGAATATCTGGGCATCTGCGTAGGCCAGAACCTGCGCTCTTCAGAAGTGGCTGGGATGCTGAATATCATCGCGTTGAGACGTCCGTTACCGCAGCTCCTAAAACAGATAATGGCTCTGAATTTGCGGGAAAAATGCTGGATAAGTGGGTGTACGAACGTGATATCCGGATTGACGTCTCACGGCCAGGTACGCCCACGGATAATGCCACGGTGGAATCATTCAACGGCAGGTTGCGTCAGGAGTGCCTGAACGAGAACTGGTTTATGTCCATGGAGGATGCCCGGCGCAAAATCGAGGCTTGGCGCATACACTATAACCAGAATCGTCCCCATTCTGCGCCGGGGTGGATGACCCCATCCGAATTCGCCGAAAAATCTGCAGGTTGCCAGAATAAACAGCCAACCTGAAGCCGGTTATTCCTGATTATGCAAGGATCATATTCGGGGTCAGGGTCACTAGCCATCAACCATCGAGTCATATACCAACGAACCTGCATTATATTGATTTGCACACAGTGCGTCTTCACACGTAACCAGCCATCCCACCGAGATCTGGATCTGTGTCAGGAACGCAAGTTAATACATTTAGAAATCAAGCAAATTAGCATAATATCTCTTTACTGAAGGGATATGGAGCCGCAGAAATAAATGAAGACACGGCAGTATGCGCAAAAATCTATCTTCGATCTGGAAACAATCTTCGAACAGTCCCGCAACAATGTTAGTGAACTTGAACAGCTGTTGAGCGAGCTGACCTTTCGCAACACTGCCAGGGCGCGGACGCTGACGTCTAAAATCGAGCAATCTCTAACTGCACTTAGCGACCGCAGCGAGGTCGCCATGTCGGCTTCCAGCCCATCAACATGTAATCCCGGTTCGGCGTCCATACAATTTTCTCAAGCTGTGCCCCACAATGCACCTGCAGCTGTAGAGCAAATGCAACCGAAGGCTATCCCAGACACTGCCAAGCGACAGCAATTCGACAAAGGCCAAATCGATCTAGGTCCACTCTCGTCTTTCTCTCCGTCGGATAAGGCGAATGATGCGCGAGCAATACTGGCAGCATGGACAGCCCTCGAAGCACTATCGCCTCAAGGTTATAAACGCCCAGAGGATATGGCAACCGGCGACCGCTCCAGGGTTGCTCTATTGGAGCGAGGTGTTCCATGGGGACCAAATGCCCGCAGCAAGCCCAGTTATAAGCTTTATTTCGAGATCGTCCTCGGCTCCATCGCTCTCGACAAGGCGACGGACGAGCTGGTCGAGGTTTTTGGCGAGGATGAGGAGCGTTCACGCCCGGACGGTAAGAAAGCGGCCATCGGCTCGATCCTGATCGACAAAGAAGGCTATGTGCTTGAGGACAAAGGCGTTGCCGTTTCCAGTTTTGCCTGGGCACTCAAGCCGGCTCTCGACCAGAAGCTTGGGAGCTTAGGGAATTGGCCGAATGTTGAACCGCGCATTATCGAGCATCTGGATCGAATGGTTCGCCGCCACAACGAGGATGGAGAACCCATACCGATCGATTTGGATGTCGTTCTTAACGCTTATAAATGGCTTGTGTCTCAGTTCGGTGTACCCGAGCATTTGGTTGAGCCACCCACATTCGCGATTAAGGTGTTTCATCATTTCAAGACCAAGGCGCCGCCTGAACCTTCGCTACTGAATTCCTTCTATCTTGAAGATCTCGGTGAAGCAACCAAATTGCTCGAGACGGGCAAAGCCGGAACAGGTTTGCGCCGCTATATGGGAATTGGCAGGCCTGACCAAAAAATCGACGTGCTATCGCCCATTTCCGCAGTTGAGCCATTCGTCGCACCGTCGCTCATGCCGCAGGCTCGTTGGCCTTCGAAAGGCGGCCATCCATTGGTACTGCTTCAACAGGCTGCCGTGAATGCGGCGCGTGCTGAGCTGAATGATGCTTCTGGTATCATCGGTGTCAATGGGCCACCGGGTACTGGAAAAACCACTCTTCTGCGAGATATTGTCGTTGGATGCATTCTTGATCGGGCCACAGCGATGTGCGGCTTCAACAAACCGCAAGATGCCTTTTCCACAACAGGCGAGAAGCTGGCATTCGGCTCCAATGCCTTCCTACACTTCTACAAGTTACATGCATCCTTAAAGGGCCATGAGATCGTTGTTGCGTCCTCCAATAACAAAGCGGTCGAGAACGTCAGTAAAGAGCTTCCTCTCAAGGAAGCCAATGGTCGCCATGGACAAATCGCCTATTTCCGGTCCATCAGCGACCTGATTGCGAACCCCAAACGCGTCGGCTATTTCGAGACCGACGCCGAGGGTGACATCCCCTCCGACCCTGTCGAAACTTGGGGGCTGATCGCCGCAGCTCTCGGCAAGAGCAGCAACCGAGGCGCGTTCCAGCAAGGTTTCTGGTGGAATGAAGACGGTGGTTTCCTTACCTACCTGAAAGCAGCTCGCGGCATAAATGTCATGCGTGAGATCAAGGACGAACGAACTGGCAAAATCATCGATCGCGTAATGCCCAGCGTGGTAGTCAATGAGCGGCCCAGCACCAACGAAGCGGATGCTGCTGCGACCTGGCTGAAAGCGCGAACCGCATTTCTTAAACTCAAGGTAACGGTAGACGCCGAAATCGCCAGCATCGAAGAGATGCGACGGGATATCCAGGCGCTCAAGGGAGCGATCACCGAACTTCAAAGGGCTGAAGAGCGTCGACCGAGTCTGAATGAAGCCGTCGAAGAGGCACACCAGATTGCTGAATCCTGCCAACGGGAGCATGAGAAGGCAAAATCGCAGATCGAGCAGGATAAGATCATGCTCGACAGCCATCTTGCTGGCCGTCCAGGTTTCTTCTCCCGTTTGTTCGCGACTGCGACCTGGAAGTCGTGGAGATCGACACTGCAGAAGCTCTCGGCGACCTTGCAGCAATCAGTCTTACGGGCGCAGGAGACAGACGGTGCCCTGGAGCTTGCAAGGGCTGAGTGGAACAATACTGAGTCCCAGTTACAGCAACTCGACCAGGAAATTTCCAGCAAGTGTCAGGCTGCCTCGAAATTGAAGGCAACCGAGGCAGAGGCACGAAACCGCATGGGAGACAGGGTCGTTGATGAGAGATTCTTCGAGCGCGAGCACGAGGCTATCCACCTGACTGCGCCATGGCTTCCCGATGAGGTTCATCGCCTGCGGGAGGATCTGTTCGCCGCTGCCCTGACTGTGCATAAAACGTTCATCGATGCTTCGGCCAGCCGCTTGCAACACAATCTTGGGCTATTGATGTCGGGCATGGTGGCTGGTGCCTTCCAGTCTTCCGCTCACCGTGAACTTCTCCCCGACCTTTGGTCGAGCCTTTTCATGGTTGTGCCGACCGTGTCCACGACATTCGCCTCTGTTCGGACGATGTTCGGGGATCTACCACCAGAGAGCATTGGCTGGCTTCTGGTAGATGAAGCGGGCCAGGCCGTTCCTCAGGCAGCAGTTGGAGCTATCATGCGGGCAAAGCGCTCCATCGTGGTAGGTGACCCGTTGCAAATCCCACCTGTAGTTTCACTTCCTGAAAAGCTGAACGCCGAAATCTGCAAGTTCTTTGACATTGACCAAGTCGAATGGTCTGCCCCCGCTGCATCCACGCAGACCCTTGCTGATCAGGCATCGCGCTTCAAATCCACCTTCGTCATGGACGTAGGTGATCGAGAAGTCGGGCTGCCACTCCTCGTTCATAGGCGTTGCCAGAACCCAATGTTCGACGTTTCTAACTCCATCGCGTATGCCAAGCAAATGGTCCATGCTGTCGGACCTAAAAGACCTGGATCTATCGGCTCGGCATTGGGGAGATCTCGCTGGGTGGATATCAATGGCGATGCTGAGACGAAGTGGTGTCCCGATGAGGGCGAAGCGGTTGTACGAATGCTAAAAGAGCTGGCAGCATCGGGCATTGCAAATCCAGACGTATTTATCATTACACCATTCAAGATCGTAGAGCAGAACATGCGTCGGCGTCTCGACAGAGAAACCGACCTGCTGCGAACGTTCGGCGTAAAGTTGGATGAGTGGTGCCGTGATCGTGTAGGCACGATCCACACGTTCCAGGGCCGAGAGGCGGACACGGTCATCCTGTTGCTGGGTGCGCCGAAAGCGAGTCAGCAAAGGGCGCGTCAGTGGGCGGCAAGCCCGCCAAACATAATCAATGTAGCCATCTCACGCGCCAAGCAAAACCTGTATGTGGTCGGCTCGGTTGCTGCATGGGCAGGGGCGGGCACTAGTCTGCAGGTCCTGCATCGGCAATTGGCGCAATCAGTCTGACAATCTCCGATGTGGCCCTCATTGTTGAGGGCGCATCGCGAACAATCTGCAACCTACGTCAGTATCGGACCGGTCGCTACATGTCAAACACTGACATTGCTCACATAATATTCTAGTAGTCATTATCCAACGCCCATCCGAGCTTGATAATTCTTATAGCTCCACTTATATCCACACTGAGGAATAACCTCTGACAACGCTAAGGAGCACGATTATGGGGCTTAAACCTGGTCCAAAACCAATTGCAAAATCAACAGGAAAACCCGATCAACGCAGACGTGATAATAAGGATACACCCGGTAATACCCCAGGACTGAAACCAAGCAAATCAACTGGGAAGTAATCGTTCAAGGGTATGGATAGTTCATCTATACCCTTATCTCTTCAAATCTGTCGGCTTTAGCCCGCTTAGTGCCAAAAGCAGTCGTTGATAAGTCCGCACTGCAGTAGATTAAGGAGTTAAAGCACTCAGGTTGACGCTTAGGTAAGTTACTCTCTATTGATGAAAGTGGCCTAAAAGGCATTTAGGATACTATATGATTGAAAAACTGGTAGGTATTGAGAGTGATGGCTTTTGTTTTAAAAACAGAATGCTGGTAGATTTCAAATATTCGTCAAGCATGTTACAGATTACGCTATCTTCAACTGAAAAAAGCAAAGGAGATGAAATTGAGATAGTTTTTGAGTGGATACATTCTTTTCGCGTGACAGATGAAGGTGATTTATTAAAGCGCCAAGCTGAATTCAACGGAAAAATGCTTACAGGATTTTATGAAATTGAAGGGTCGAAATATTTGCATTGGTTTAATAATCAAAGTGCTAATATCCATGATAATGATAGAATAATTCATTACTTAATCGTTACAAGTGAAGATGTTATTGATGTTTTATCTTCTGTTAAACCATCAATAGCTTACTGTGGATAAATATAACAGCTATCAGATAGGTTTTTCTATCAACAGTTAATCCCTTCATGATTATGGCGGAGACGGTTTAAATGTCTGCTACTCGCTCAAAGCAGACCTTATGACCTCGATTTCTTGCAGATCCGAGCCAAGAGTGAACAATGATATCATCAATTGGCCTCAATCTAGAGAGGGAACGGATCCCCTTTATGTGTAGCCAGTTTACTGAAGGTGCTGCTTCAACCAAATACGAGTACCTTCAATGTCATACGCTTTTTCCCCATATCCTTTCGCAAGCAGAGACTCTGGTAAGTATTCGTCATATTTATCTAAATACTTTTCTGGAACATTTACAGCAAGATCAAACGCTGAAGGCAAGCCTGACAGCAGCATACCTTTAAGTGCCTGTTGAACAGAAGCGACACTTGAGCCGTCAATTTCTATAATTCCAGCCAATGAATTAGCTTTAAAACCACAGCGTATGAGCAAGGCTGTAATCGTATTGACAACTTTATCCCCCATCCAGGGTATTACGTAACAGTGTTGTCCACTCGTAATAAAACACTCATTTTGAAGTTTAAAACGCTGAAAGTTACTACAGCCTTCCGCAAATAGGTTTCTGGCGGCAGTATCGGCATAATCTACTTTCTTGCTACCTATTGCTATGCGGTAATCACCTTCCCTATAGATAGCGAGCATTTCCTGACGAACGGCATCATGGACAGACATTCCTCCCCCATTAAATTGTGGTGGCTGACCGCCTTTGGTTGCCTCTACATAGATAACTTTTTTCTCTGTCTCGATCTCTGTCACTTTCCAGCGCCGCCCACCGAAGATGATGTGTTGGTCTGGTAGCAGTGGGGAGTCCACAGGCACTGTTCCAAGGGTTCTGTTTCCGGTGACAATGCGGAACTCTTCTGGTGTATTGAACACGGCATAAAAAGTGTAATGGTTAGTCAGTTTCTCCCCCTCTACCCCAACAACCATTTCGCCACTAGCGAGTTGAGTGAGTAGCCCACATGCTCCCATATGTTTAAGCAGGCTTTTGAAATCGTTTAAATCTACATTTCTGAACGGCCCTGTCTGGCATAGTTGTGACCAAAGCTGGTCGGCACGAACTCCACCCCATTGTGCGGTAATTGCAAGAATCTGGTGTAGCAGCGTGGAGTAATGCATCTGCCGGGAATCGGCAGGCTCAAACCATTGTTTAGAGATCATCAATCTGATCATTGCCATCGACTGCACCAACTGGAGTCGTAGGTGATCAACGATACTACTACTCACAGTAAGCTCATTTTCTGTAATTAGCATTCTGAGTACTGATGGGGAGTCGCGTCGCCCAGAACGTCCCATACGCTGACGTAGACTGGAAACAGAATGCGGAGGCGTAACTTGTACAACCGACTTAACCTTACCGATATCAATTCCCAACTCGAGCGTCATTGTACAAACAGCTGTTGTGGGCAAATTTCCTTTCTGAAGACGAGATTCAAGCGCCTCACGTAATTCTTTGGCAAGGGAACCATGGTGGGGGAAAAATTCATTCGGAACAATTTGTTCCTCACACATGTCGCTCAGCGTTGCCGCAATGCTTTCAGTGCGCTTTCGGCTGTTTGCAAAGACTAAATGAGAATCGCCACGGCAAAGTCTAAAAATGTCAGCGCAAACGTCATGTTCAGCTGAAATCTGAAGTTCTTCCTCTTTTTGGATCACTCGCTCCAGGTACCCTTTGACCTGTACCTGAAGAGTGGCCGTGCTATTACTATCTGTAACAGTTACGCAGGGGAGTCGTTTGTCCGGGCGCAACATTTCGGGCACTTTCTCCAGTTCCCCCAGCGTGGCACTCAACGCAACGCGGGGAATTGGATTTACCTGGCGACCTAGCACATGGTCAATTCTATTGAGCAGAGAAAGCAGCTGTACACCACGCTCTGAGCCAATAAAAGCATGAAACTCATCAATAACGATGTATGCGACTGAAGAAAACGCCTGTTTGAGCCAGCCCATTGAATTTATGAGCAAAGACTCAAGTGACTCAGGTGTAATCAGTAAAATGCCAGCAGGGTTCGTCCGAGCCTTCTTCTTTTCGCTTTGTGGTACATCCCCGTGCCAGGGAGTCACTGGCATTTCCAATGCATCTCCAAGGCTCTCAAGACGACGGTATTGATCGTTAATCAATGCCTTCAACGGACTGATATAGACGATGCCAAATCCATTCGTGAGATCTGCAACTGCCGAACAGGCAGGAAGAAAGAAAGCCTCTGTTTTACCCGCTGCTGTACCTGCACTGATTAGCACGTCTCGATCACGGGCTAAAATTACCGGGATAGAACTCTCCTGCAAGGGCCTTAATGTAGACCACCCCTGCTTGTAAACCCACTTACGAACGCGGGGATCGAGGCTATCGTAGGCACTGCTCATAGTTTGAAGTTCGCCAGTCCGTCGTCGTCATCGCTTTCCTCCGTAGTGGCGTCATCCATATCGCTGGGCCTGTCCTCTTCAATCGCCACACCCTCGATTAGTGTTTGCCAGTTAATCGTTCTGTTTTGTTCCAGCACGGCAAGCATATCCAGAAAACCTTTTATGGTATTACGAGGGGTACGGAAGTAAGCGTCTCCAATGGTTTTACTACAGTGATGCAGAAATCCAGTCAGTGCCTCATCTGGTACCAGATAATTCTCTGGATCTCCACCTGCATAAACATGACGAAGATTTCTCAGCAAAATATACAGTTCCTCAGGGGTGAGGCTGGCAAGATGCAAAGTGGGGGATGAGTAGTCAATCACTCCTGCTTTTTGCGCGAACCGGTTTTCCGCCAGACGCGACTGGAGCGCCTCATAGCTGTAAAGACCTTTACGCGGATCGAAAAGAAACTCTGGCGTACCCCCGAGGATAAAACCAATGTTCTCGGCTGAGCCTTGCAGGCAGTCATTCAGGATCCGCAAAATCTGTTCGTAGTTCGCTGTTCTTGCTTGCGTATTATTCAGCTTAAAGAGGTTCACCATTTCGTCGAGGCTGACCAAAAGACCGGCATAGCCTGCCTGGCGGACAAAAAGGCTCATCAGCTTCAATGAATCATAGAATGAAGCCTCTGAGATAACAGTCCGAACGTCGAGATCGTTACGGGCATCAGTTTTGGTGGTGTACTCTCCCCGCAACCAGCGAATAGCATTGGATTTTAGCGTTTCGTTATCTTGCTCATGCCCGCGCCAGAATGCATCAATGACCTTCGCAAAGTCATATCCACCGACCATATCTGACAGAGCTGCCAGGCGTTTATGAATAACTGATGAAACCTCGAAGCCGTCCGTGTCCGCTTCCTTTCTTGCCTCCGTAACGAATCTTTCAACAACGCTAAGTAACGCATTACCATCCGGCTTATTTCTGGTGGACATGTTTTTCATAAGCTCTGAATAGAGGTTACGAGCCTGACCTCCCGATGAGTGAATACGTCTATCAGGAGAAAGGTCAGCACTGACTGACACCAGCTTCTTCTCTAGCGCAATAGAGCGCACAACACTCAGAAAGAACGTTTTACCAGAACCATATTCACCGATGATAAGTCTGAAGCTTGCCCCACCGTCAGCAATCCTCTCAATATCCTGATGGAGAGCGGTGATCTCATTCACACGGCCAACCTGGATATGCTGAATACCTATCCTTGGCGTTACACCTGATTTAAGTGACTGAATAATAGCGTCGCGTTCTTTCACTCTTATACGTGTTACAGACATTCACTATCCCTCTAATTCTTTGGCAATTTCCAGGTCAACCCAGATATCATCATCGGCATCGTCCAGTACTGGAGCATCAACCACCGCATAGGACCAGTCATTGATCACCTCAAGCGCACCGCCGAGCATCAAATTCAAATTTCCGCACAATTCTGTAGCCTCTTTTCGGGACCACTGTTCTTTCTCCAGCAAACTGCGATAAAGCTGGCTATGTGCGGAGTCAAGACCCCCCGCCTCCGTTAATGAGGCTGGAGCGCTTTCTGGCTCTTCCAGTTCTTCTTCGGTGAAAATTGTGTTCAGCAATTTACGAACATCATCCGTGGCAGATTCGTGGCGGGCAAGTACATTAGCATCCAGTGTGAACCCTGCTGCTGGCTGATCCGTTGGTAAAGACGAGACGAGACCATGTTCAGTTGCGGAATGCTGATGGATATTGCTCGAGACAGATGAGGGGTCCAGCCCCAAACTTGAATAAATCTTCTCAAGCTGTTTGATTTCGGCAGGCGCTATTGTCCCATCCGAACAGGCAACACTAACGATTATTTTACCCACAGCAACTTTTTCCGCGGTCCCCATCAACTCAATCCTGCTTTTCATTCCCGTCATATTGGCTGGGGTATGAAGCTGCCACGTTAAGTACGCATGTAGAGAACGCTTTTCATCATCGGTGAAGACAGGATTGTTGTTGATGGCATTCTCAAGCACTTTCTGTTCAGCTTGATCAAGAGAATCGTCAATCAAGGCGACCATCGCCCCTAATCTGAGCGTCATTACTGCTGAGATAAATTCAGGAGAAGGTGAGAAGCGTCCACCTTCGGCGGCAGGGAATAGAACAAGTGTCCCATCAACATCCGCCTTCACATGGTGATAACACGGGTCAGGTGCCAGACCGTAACCCATCTTCAGAGCAAAGGCCTGCATCAAGTCGGCCTCTTTTTTATTGATTTTAGTTGGACAGCCGGCATTCATATGTGCCCAAAAGTCAGCAACTGATACTCGCCCCTCTTTTTCGAGGATCGCCTCATCAGCCCAGCGTTTGAATGAGCTTAATATTTTTTCTGCGCTTTCATTAACGATCTCTGAAGGGAGCAACATAATTGCAGCCGTATCATTGACTGACGTACCTTTCCGGCCAAGGTAGCGACTGTAAGCATCAAGTTCATCTGTACATATGTCAGCAAGAGCCACAATTTTTTGGACAGGCCCCTTCAATGCACTTGGATCAGGCAGGTCAGGAACAGGAAGTCGGACACCTCGCAAACTAGGACTTGCTGGTGTGTAATCTAAACGTAGGCGCGTTTTATTCGCCTTAACGACCATCCCTTCACCATATTTGAGGGTGTAACGCCGTTTGAAAAGCGCAGCAAACTCTTTAGCACAGCGGCGAGCCGGGGTACGCAGTGAATACTCGGTATGGTTTATTACCCAGTTCAACGCCAGTTCAGCTGATACAGGAACTCCTTCATGTACAGTTTTTGCCAGAGTCAGCTTAAATTGCATGCCGTTGCTGAAACCAGAATCGCTATCGAGCACAGTGGTTAAACCCAAGTCCGGGCGCAGAATAGACATGGCTTCGAGCAATTGGGTCGAATATACACGGAAGGAGCGGTTCTCATTGAATACCGCTCTTAACCGAGCAACTTCATTGAACAGGTTGCTGAACTCAGCATCAGGGCATTTTTGGTCAGTGGAATCTACAAGCGCTTTTCTTTCCAGGCCGTAGAGGTAGATAAAAACATAGCCGATAGGACACGATGGATCAGACCTATCGCTGGCGAGCCAACTGACATACGCACCGCGTGCTTCTGGGGAAAGAGAGGAAAAACTGGGCCAGTATCCTAATGAACTGTCCTCGTAAAGATAAGAAGTAGGTTTTATCTTACATGTGTCATCAATTAATGATGCCTCACTTCCATCGTCATAATAGCCACCTGATTCTTGACCGGAGGGCTTCATACGTTGCCCCGCGTAAATGTGGCCACCGCTAATTGCTACACCGGCTACAGTTATCATCTCACCCGGAAGTACCCATCGAGCTAGTGCACCTGCTGATTTGGAGGTGTTCCGGTAATGATTGGTTGTCACCCGAACTTCAACACCCCGGCCATCGCTCAATGTAAAAGTTGCAAGGTTATCGTCTTCACTATCATTGTTTCGCACAACCGCCTCTTTTTTCTTGATGTCAGCGAGCCATTCTTTTGGCGGTGCTTTCACAGGGCTTGAAGCATAAGACTTTGGAGATTTACGTTTTTTCTTTCTAAAAAACAACAAGTAAATGACTAAAATCGCCGCCAGAAACTTCAATAACTCCATGATATATAACCTTAAAATCATTCCTCACGCACACTCATAAGCAGCAATGAAGGTTGAGCAAGTGGATTAATCTCAAAATAATACGTCTAAATCGTAAGGGTTCAAACCAAAATGCAATCAAAATTAATTTATTGATTTAAAGGAAAATAATTATTGATTAAGCATGCTTTTCAAGCAGAAATTTTGAAGGTATGCGAATGCTTGTGAGTCATTCGCATCAGAATGAAGTTGAATTGGTTCTGCATAAACATACGAGTAGCTGTTACATGGATGCAGAGCTGGCGGCAATTATCCTTATCTATTTGCTGTCAGAATTGACTCTGCTATCTCCATAAGACCGAACAGCACATACCCCAAATGTCCCCCCATATGCATGTATATTTTGGGGTGTGTCAATAGACACCTGAATACAAGCTTGAACTTGAATGTGCTGATTATAAAGGGTTTAAATGAACTGAAGGAGACTCTGAGAGATGCTTGATTGGTGCGATAAGAGGAGTCAAACCTATGACCTTCGCATTACGAAAGCAAACCAACTCCAAAATGAGTATTCTTAATGTTAACCTTTAATTAAAAAAACAAATTTCAATAAGATACGATAAATCTCACGGTTCAACGTCTATATTTAAGTCTATGATTTGATCATGTTGAATTAAAATCAGAAAAAAAAATCCACGCCTGGCGTGGATTTTTTATTTCTCATTAAGTAAATTCTTCCGCATCGCGCTCGCGTACCGTCACTCTCACTTTGCTTACCTCGCTGACCTATTCCACCGTCACCGCTCGCTTTTCCGCATCAATCCCCCCTTCTGACAGCCTTGATCCAGAGTGTGAGCCCGCTCATGAAATTGGCTCATGCAGCTTTGAAATTTAATCACTATCAATCGCTGAGGGACTCTGGCATAAAATTCGCATTGTTATTGACTTAAGACAATGTGAATTCTCCCGCAGGTGGTAGGCCAGGCATCAAGGCAACCCGTCTGAAATCGGGGAGGTTTTGCAGCAGAAATCAGGATACCCGAGCATCATGAGCAACGATTTTGCATTTTCAATTAAGAGCAGCGTTTTCGATGAGCACTACAACCCCTCTGAGAATACGCGTATCACCACGAACTTCGCTAACCTGGCACGAGGAACCAACCGCCAGCAGAATTTGCGCAATGCCTTAATGATGATGAACAACCGTTTCAACTCTCTGGCGCACGCGGATAACCCAAAAGGCGATCGTTATGCCGTTGAGCTGGAAATCATTTCTGCGGAAATTGATATTGAAGGCAATGGTAAAACCTTCCCGGTTATTGAGATACTGAAAACCAATATTGTTGATCGCAAAACTCAGCAGCGTACCGACGGTATCGTAGGTAATAACTTCTCCTCTTACGTGCGTGATTACGATTTTAGCGTGCGTCTGCTGGCGGCCAATAACAACCAATCCGGTTTCAGCCTGCCGGAAGGTTTCGGCGATCTGCACGGCAATATCTTTAAAAGCTTCGTTAACTCGGCGGCTTATCAGGAGCGCTTTAATAAAAAGCCGGTGATCTGCCTGAGCGTGTCGAGCAAAAATACCTATCACCGCACTGACTATCAGCATCCGGTGTTGGGCTTTGAATATCAGCAAGATGAACTGTCCCTCACCGACCACTATTTCGGCAAAATGGGCTTGCAGGCGCGCTATTTCATGCCTGAAAACAGCGTCGCGCCATTAGCCTTCTATTTCACCGGTGACTTGCTGAATGATTACACGGATCTGGAACTGATCGGCACCATCAGCACCATGGAGACGTTCCAGAAGATTTACCGCCCAGAGATTTACAATGCCAACTCTGCCGCAGGCCAGTGCTATCAGCCAAGCCTGACGCATGGCGACCATTCATTAACGCGCATTGTTTACGATCGAGAAGAACGCAGCCAGTTGGCAATTGAGCAGGGGAAGTTTACGGAAGAGCACTTCATCAAACCCTATCAAGAAATTCTTGAGCAGTGGTCTGCACAATACGTTCTTTGATTAAGCCAATATAAAAGGTTATTGATTATGAAATTGTTATTGCCTACTTCAACTGCAGGAAGCTTACCGAAACCGGCCTGGCTTGCTCAACCTGAAACGCTGTGGTCGCCATGGAAACTGCAGGGTGATGAATTAATCGAGGGCAAAAGAGATGCTCTGCTGTTATCCCTGCAGGATCAGCAATTAGCGGGCATTGATATCGTCAGTGATGGCGAGCAAACGCGCCAGCACTTCGTCACCACCTTTATTGAACATCTCAGCGGCGTTGATTTTGAAAAGCGTGAGATTGTGAAGATCCGCAATCGCTATGACGCCAGCGTGCCAAGTGTCATTGGCGAAGTGGTGCGTAAAAAGCCGGTGTTTGTTGAAGATGCTAAATTCTTGCGCCAGCAAACCAAACAACAGATTAAGTGGGCTTTGCCAGGCCCAATGACCATGATCGATACCCTCTATGATGGTCACTACAAAAGCCGTGAAAAACTCGCCTGGGAATTTGCCAAAATTCTTAACCAGGAAGCGAAAGAGCTAGAAGCAGCCGGTGTCGATATTATTCAGTTTGATGAACCTGCATTTAACGTGTTCTTCGATGAAGTGAATGACTGGGGCATTGCCGCACTGGAAAGAGCCGTTGAAGGTCTGAAGTGCGAAACCGCCGTGCATATTTGCTATGGCTATGGCATTAAAGCGAACACCGACTGGAAAAAGACCCTCGGCACCGAGTGGCGTCAATATGAAGAAGTGTTCCCTAAACTGCAAAAGTCTTCTATCGATATCATTTCGCTGGAAGCCCAGAATTCGCGCGTGCCAATGGATCTGATTGAGCTGATCCGTGGTAAAAAAGTGATGGTCGGTGCCATTGATGTGGCGACTAACACCATTGAAACCGCGGAAGAAGTGGCTAACACCTTGCGTAAAGCGCTGCAGTTTGTGGATGCCGATAAGCTTTATCCTTCGACCAACTGCGGTATGACGCCACTGTCGCGCCGCGTGGCCAGAGGCAAGCTGGAAGCCTTGAGCGCGGGTGCAGCAATCGTCCGTAACGAACTCACCGCGTAATGCTGTTCGACTCACCGCCCAGCAGGACGGTGAGTACTTTACTTCGGTGCCCAGCGATGTTCATCCGGGCACCCTCTTCCGTCTCCTGCCTGCATCATCCAATCCAGAAAAAACCTCATCACGCCCTGTGCGCATGTCTGTCGGCCAGTAACTGATCGACGAAAGCGACGATTTCCGGTTTGGTTTTCTCAATCTCGGCAATTTTACTGGCGAACTTCGGCAGATAGTCTTTATGGGCATACAACAATTGATCCAGCACTTTTATCGCCGTTTCGCCCGCCGGAATCAGCGGATTAATCGTGAAGGCGTGTAATGCTGCGCCGTAATCGCCACTAACGGCCGCTTCAATCACCGTTTCTTCCATGGCTTTCATTAACTGAATCATGCCCCGCGCCGCAGGCGGTAACGCTCCCCAACGCAGCGGTTCTGCGCCATGAGAAGTGATGGCAGCGGTGACCTCCACCACGCAATCAAACGGCAAATCGGCAATCGCGCCGTTATTGCGCGTTGAGACTACCATTAATTTTCCGCTGTTATTTTGAATCGAAGCAATCAGATCGCAAGCCGCATCGCTGTAATGCGCCCCGCCCCGCTGACTTAACTCTTCAGGCTTATAGTTAAGATTGACGTCTTTATATAACTCGAACAGCCGCGCTTCGGTTTTCTTCACCACTTCAGCGCGAGTTTCATACTGTTCGAACTCCTCGATGGCATGGGCCAGCATCGGTTCCTGCAAATAGTAATAGCGGTGATAGCCGCAGGGCAGCAGGCCGAGATGTTTCACCTGGTCATAGTTGAACGGAATCTGATGAATATTTTTCAGCCCTTCATCGCTTTTTTCCTGCTGCTCTGGCGAGTAGATTTTATCAATCAGTTCGGCGGTGCGTTCATTGCCCTGCTGATCCCAGACGCGATGCCAGTGGAAATGGTTAAGACCGGCAAATTTGAAATAGAGATCTTTCTCTTCCACACCGAGTACGCTGCTGGCCTGCGTGATATGACCGAACGGCACATTGCACAGACCGACGGTTTTTTCCCACTTGCCATATTTAATCGCCGCTTCGGTCACCATGCCTGCCGGATTAGTGAAATCCACCAGCCAGGCATGAGGGCACAATTGACGCATATCCTCGATAATATCGAGAATCACCGGAATCGTACGAAACGCCTTAAATATTCCGCCCGGACCGTTGGTTTCTTGACCCAGTAAACCATTGGCCAACGGAATCACTTCATCTTTTAAGCGCGCATCCAGCAACCCCACACGGAACTGCGTGGTCACGTAATCCGCATCCTTTAACGCTTCCTTACGATCGAGAGAAAGATGAACCTGCCAGTCGAGTTTGGCGGCCGCAATCATGCGCTTTGCCATACTGCCAACAATTTCCATCTTCTCTGCGCCGTCCTCAATATCCACCAGCCACAACTCGGCAATCGGCAACTGCGCCTGACGCAGGATAAGCCCTTCAATCAACTCTGGCGTGTAGCTGGAACCCCCACCGATAGTGACAATCTTGATCTTATTTGGCATAGGATATAACTCCGTTTGGTTGCAATCAGGTGAGTCAACAGCGCCGTTTCAGGCAGCGTTACGCCTCACCGCATGGATGATATTTTTCCTGGCTCAGGTTCATGTTATTTATTCAGCCTGCCTGTGCAGGCTGGAAAGGATATTCACTGACGAAGAGATGACACATCTGTTTTACCCGGGCCTCCTGCCCGGGCAATGCGACTTAAAGCGCTTCACCTTGCGAGGCGATGACCTTTTTATACCAGGAAAAACTCTTCTTCTTCGAGCGCGAAAAATCGCCGGTTTGATCGTCATTGCGGTCCACGTAAATAAAACCGTAGCGCTTGCTGTATTGGCCGGTACCAAAAGAGACGCAATCGAGGCAGCCCCAGGGCGTAAAGCCCATCAGGTCCACGCCATCTTCCAGTACAGCTTTTTTCATTTGCTCGATGTGTTCACGCAGATAGGCGATACGATAGTCATCATTCACCTCGCCGTTGGCCTCACGTTGATCAACGGCGCCAAAGCCATTTTCGACAATAAACAGCGGCTTCTGATAACGCTCATACAGCGCGTTCAGCGTGTAGCGCAGACCGACCGGATCGATCTGCCATCCCCAATCTGACGCCTGCACGTGTGGATTTTTTCGGCTGCCGGGGAAAGCCTCGAGCGCGCTGTCCATGCGCGTCGCGCTTGTGTACTCCACGGCATTACTCATGTAATAACTAAAGCCGAGATAGTCGGTGCAGCCTTCTCGCAGCGTTTGTGCATCTTCCGCTGCCATCTCAATGTGGAAACCGCGCAGTTCCCACTCTTTCAAGATGTACGACGGATAGGCGCCGCGCATGTGCACATCGCCAAACAGATAGCGTTCCTGCATCGATTTTTGCGCGTACATTACGTCATCAGGATGGCATGACCACGGATACAGCGGCACCATTGCCAGCATGCATCCGATCTTAAATTCAGGATTGATTTGATGCCCCAGCTTCACCACTTTGGCACTGGCCACAAACTGATGATGCAGTACCTGATACATCACCTCTTCCGGCTTCTCATGATCGGTGAAAATCACCCCTGAGTTGCTGTAACCGAACAGCGGGCGGCGCCAGTTACGCTGGTTGTTGATCTCGTTAAAGGTCATCCAGTATTTCACTTTGCCTTTGTAACGCTTCATCACCACTTCGCTATAGCGCACAAAGAGATCGATCAACTCACGATTGAGCCAGCCGCCATACTCCTTCACCAGATGCAGTGGCATCTCGAAGTGCGACAGCGTGATCACCGGTTCGATACCATATTTGAGCAGCTCATCAAACATGTCGTCGTAAAACTGCAGGCCCGCTTCGTTAGGTTGTTGCTCATCGCCTTTCGGGAAGATGCGTGTCCAGGCAATCGACGTACGGAAGCACTTAAAACCCATTTCGGCAAACAGCGCGATATCGTCTTTGTAGTGATGATAAAAATCAGTGGCCTGATGGTTGGGATAGTGTTTCCCTTCGACAATCCCATCGGTAATTTCACGTTCAACCCCATGCGCACCGCCCGTTAACACATCGACGATGCTGGGTCCTTTACCTCCTTCGTTCCATCCACCTTCAACCTGATGCGCGGCAACGGCGCCGCCCCATAAAAAATCAGCCGGTAACTGAGACATAATCCATCCTTTTATGTGATTAACAGCGTCTTACTGCACGTGGGTTTTCGACAACGCCTGCACCTGACGATGCAGATAAATCAACTCTTCGACTAAATCACGGCACAGCATGGCGTTCATCAGATGATCCTGCGCATGCACCATAATCAGGTTGACCGGAATCTTGCCGCAGCCTTCATCCGCACCGATTAAGGCGGTTTGAATTTTATGGGCTTCGCGTGCGGCATCTCGGGCACTGGCCAGCAGCGCATCGGCTTCCTGCCAGTTGTGTTTTCGGGCCGCTAGCAGTGCCTGCATCGATGATGAACGGGCTTCTCCGGCATGAATAATCAGCTCCATCACCGTGCTTTCCATTTCCTGCATCTCTTGCATTACTTCATCTCCTCTGCCAGTTGTTCCTGCGCCATCTCTTCTTCCTGCGCAAGCAGTTGGCGTTCATACATTTTGAAGAACGGGTAATAAATCAGCGTGGATAAACAAATCAGGAATGCCACTAACACCACTGCACGCCAGTCCCAGCCGGTTGACCATGCGGCACCAATCGGTCCCGGCGTGGTCCAGGGTGCCAGCGAAATGACGTGGTTGATCAGGTTGGTGCGGGTGGCGGTCCAGGCGATAACCGCGTTGATCAAAGGCGTAGTGATAAAAGGAATAAACAGCAGCGGATTCATCACCACCGGCGAACCGAAAATAATCGGCTCATTGATGTTAAACATACCGGGTACAAAGCCGAGGCGGCCAATGGCGCGCAGATGCGCGGAGCGGCTGCGCAGATAGAGAATCACCAGGCCCATGGTGGCGCCCGAACCGCCCACGGTGATGAAGAATTGCCAAAACGGCTCGATAAAGATCTTAGGAATACCCTGGCCGGCATTTAGCGCTTCCTGGTTCAGCCCCAGATTACTCAGCCAGAATGCCTGTAAAATCCCGCCGACAATCGCCGCACCGTGAATACCGGCAAACCACAGCAGATGACAGAGCAAGACGGCGATAAGCACGGCGGGCAGTGAATCGGCTGCGGAGATGATTGGCGCAAACACCGACATAATGGCCTGAGGAATGAGTAAGCCAAAGTGGCTCTCCATAAACAGGTTCAGCGGATAGAGCGTCAGGAAAATCACCATGATAGGGATCAGCAGGTCAAATGACTGACGAATCTTTGGCGGCACCTGTTCTGGCAGTTTAAAGCCAATGTTGTATTTCACCAGCCAGTGCATCACTTCCGTGCAGTACAGGCTGATCAGGATGGCGGTGAATATGCCTTCCCCGCCCAGCGAGGCGACGGACAATGCGCCGTTCTTTTCCGGTGCAGCCACCACCAGAAAGGTCATCAGCGACAGCAACGCGGCCATCAGGCCATTCAGTTTGTAGCTTTGCGCCAGGTTGTAGGCAATTGCGCCGGTGATAAACACCGCCATGATGCCCATCGTCATGTTGTAGGGCATCATCAGCTGGTCGTTGTACTGCTTCACCATGCCCAGCCACCACTGGGCAAAGCCCCACTGGCTGTCCTGACTGAAGGGAGGATGTGAGAACAGCAGCATAAATGAGCCGACAATCAGGAACGGCATCGAGGCAATAAATCCGTCCTTGATGGCCACCACATGCCGTTGCGAGGAGAGTCGTGCTGCAATCGGACTGATGCGGTTCTCAATCACGCCAAATAAAGAATCAGCCAGTGTGCTCATCATGCCCCCTTATTGGCATCAATCAGGGCGAGCGCCGACTTCAGGATTTTTTCGCCATTTAACATCCCGTAATCCATGGTGTTAATGACGGTGACCGGTTTGTGATATTCCTGCGCCTGACGTTCGAAATCTGCCAGCTTATATTTGATCTGCGGACCTAACAGACAACAGTCATACTCCGCGATTTTTTCATTGAACTCTTCCATGCCAACGGCATCAATTTTGGCTTCTAAACCCAGCTGCGTAGCGGCTTTCTGCATTCTTTGTACTACCATGCTGGTTGACATACCTGCGGAACAACACAATAGAATTTTCACCATGATACCCTCCGTTTTTTTAAATAATTACGCGCCGAGAACCGTTTCTGCAACCGGTTACAGATTCAATTTGTTCTTTTTGTGATCCATAACTCAAACCGTTAAACCTTATTTAAAGAGTGAAAATATGATTAATCTGAGACCGGTTTCATATTATTTTTATGTTAGCCTTTTAAATATGTGATGAAATCGGATGATAATGAGAAAAAACGTTATCGGTTAGAAGAGCCTCACTCTGCGGTTTTCAGATTGAGCTTTTGCGCTACAATGCGCGAGAACGCTGAGAAGGAAGATAAATGACGACAATGCTTGATGTCGCAAAACGCGCAGGTGTGTCAAAAGCCACGGTGTCACGGGTGCTGGCTGGCCATGCTTATGTGTCTAAAACGGTGCGGGATCGGGTGATGCTGGCCATAGATGAGATGGATTACCGTCCTAATCTGCTGGCACGAAGTCTTGCGACCAACCGTTCGCACAGTATTGGTCTGATGGTGCCCAACACGCTATACAATGGTCCTTTTTTCACCGAGCTGTTATTCCAGGCCGCGACCATGACGGAAAAACTCGGTTCACAACTGGTGCTGGGCGATGGTAAACACAATGCGCAGCAAGAGCGTGAAGCCATAAACTTTTTGATCGATAGCTATTGCGATGCCGTGATCATCTATCCGCGCTATTTAAGCGTGGAAGATATTGATGCACTTATTCCTGGTATGAGTAAGCCGTTAATCGTGTTAAACCGCCGTTTGAAGCAGCATCCGCAATATTCGGTGTGTGCTGACCACGAAAATGACACCCTCAACGCTGTGAATCATTTAATTGCTCAGGGCCACCGCGAGATCGCTTTTATCAAAGGGATGGGCAGCTCTCACACCGGATTAAGTCGCCTGAAAGGCTATATTTCATCTTTGATAGAAAATGGCATTGAATACGACGAAAACCTGATGCTGGACGGCTGCTGGACCAGCGCCAGTGGGCAACTGGCGGTGGAAGCACTGTTACGTCGTAAAGTGAGATTTTCCGCGATTGTCGCCAGCAATGATGATATGGCGATTGGCGCCGCCTGCGCCTTGCACAACGCGGGTCTGCGCATCCCGCAGGACGTCTCCTTGCTGGGCTTTGATGATATCCCGGTTGCGCCCTATCTCCTGCCGGCGTTAACCACGGTGCATGTTCCGGTTGCTGAGATGGTGTCGAGCGCGTTAACGCAACTGTCTAAAATGCTGGATGGTGAAAGCGTGACGGCGCAGCCACTGATGCCGGGCCGACTGGTGCTGCGTAATTCGATCACCCAGGGACCGTATTACCAGCAAAAATAACGCTACCGTGCGATAATCTGGCTTATTTTGCCACGATGAGCATTTTGCGCCATGAAGCACTTTCTCGTTATCGTCCCCGATGGCGGCATGCTGTTTGAAGCCGCCGGTATTGCCGACATCCTGATGCATGCCAACCTGCACCTGCCCGTTGGCGTTGATCAGCCACGTTATCGTGTCAGTATCGCCACCACGCAGTCACATCAGGTGATCCACGGCCAGTCAGGCCTCAACCTGCTGGCTGACCTGAAGCTGGCCGAAGTGGATCCCCGCGCCGCGTGGGATACCATCATGATTACCGGACGCGGTGACAGCGTCGAAGAGGGCAACATGGTGGTGGATTTCATCAGGCTGGCGGCTCCGCAGGCCCGGCGTGTGGTGTCAATTTGTGGTGGCGCGATGCTGCTCGCTGAAGCGGGTTTGCTGGATGGACGCCGTGCCACGTCACACTGGCGTCTGCTGGAAACGCTGCAAACCCGCTTTCCCCGCGTCCAGGTGGAAGGTGGCCCGCTGTACATCCAGGATGGCCCAATCTGGACGTCCGGTGGCGTGAGTTCCGGCTTTGATCTCACGCTGGCGCTGGTTGAGGAAGACTTCGGTTTCAGCGTGGCACGCGATATCGCTCAGGATATGGTGATGTATTTGCGTCGCCCCGGCGGACAGATGCAGTTCAGCCGCTACCAGCTACAACAAACCAGCACCGGCCCGATCCACGATCTGCAAAGCTGGATACGCGCCAACCTGGCGGAAGATCTGTCGGTTGAGAAGCTGGCCGAACGTGTCGCGATGAGTCCACGCAATTTCACCCGCGTATTCACCCGTGAAACCGGTGCGTCACCGGCGCGCTATGTCGCAGAGGCGCGACTGGCTGCCGCACGCGAACTGTTGGAGCAGAGCCGCGCGACGCTGGAACGCATCGCCCTCGACACCGGATTTGGCAGCAGCATCAATTTGCGCCGCAGCTTTGAGCGCCAGCTGCATCTCACACCTGGTGAATATCGCCAACGCTTTCACTGCCGTAAAATGGCGTAAAGTGATCCTTTTTTGTCGTTTACGCCAATCACACATCGTCCTACATTGACTGCAACCACTTCGGATAAGGAGTCAATGATGATCAAGGTAGGCATTAACGGTTTTGGCCGTATCGGACGTAACGTATTCCGCGCCGCACTGGGCAGTGATGATATTGAGATTGTGGCGATTAACGATCTCACCGACAGTAAAACCCTGGCGCATCTGCTGAAACACGACTCTCTGCTGGGCCGACTGCCTGCAGAAGTGGAAGCAGGTGAAGGTGAACTACGCATTGATGGCAAGCCAGTACGCGTGTTCAGCGAACGAGATCCAGCCAATATTCGCTGGAGCGATGTGGGTGTCGATATTGTTATCGAAGCCACCGGATTCTTCACTGAACGTGACAAAGCAGCGGTGCATATCACCAGCGGTGGCGCGAAACGCGTCATTATCTCCGCGCCGGGTAAAAACGATGATTTGACGATAGTGTTGGGCGTGAACGATCAGCGCTACGACCCTCAACAGCATTTCGTCGTGAGCAACGGCAGCTGCACCACCAACGGCTTAGCCCCGGCTGCACAGGTTCTCCATCAGGCCTTCGGTATTGAGCATGGTCTGATGAACACCACTCATGCTTATACCAATAGCCAGGTGCTGCACGATCAGCCGGAGAAAGATCTGCGCGGCGCGCGCGCGGCGGCGCTGTCAATCGTGCCTTACTCCAGCGGTGCGGCTAAAGCGTTGGGGCGTGTTATCCCCGAGTTGGATGGACGTTTGACGGGCTATTCACTGCGCGTACCGGTGCCGGTGGTGTCGATTGTCGACTTAACCGTGACGCTTAAACGTGATGTCACCGCCGGAGAGGTCAATGATGCCTTTAAAGCCGCAGCAGCAGAAGGTCCGCTGAAAGGGATTCTCGGTTACAGCGATGAACCACTGGTTTCCAGTGATTATCAGGGCGATCCCCGTTCATCCATCATCGACGGCCTTTCCACGCTGGTGATTGGCGGCAACCTGGTGAAAATTCTTGCCTGGTACGATAACGAGTGGGGCTTCTCGAACCGTCTGGTGGATTTAGCACGTCTCATGGCACAGCGCGGATTGTAATCGGTTAGCTTTCACGCGCCAGGTAGAAAATCAGATAGATACCTGGCGCGTTATCTACCTGTAAGGAGGTGTAGGTGAAGCTATTTACCTTACCGTCCACATCAATAATCGTCTTATTGCCTGCGCCCATTTTGCTGACATCCGGTACATGCCAAATGTTGCGAAATTCCACACTGCGCGCCAGTAAATCCTGTATCACCACTTCAAATTCCTGCGCCTGATTGCTGGCCGCATAGTTGGCGCGGAAAGCAGATAACGTATGACGTGCGGCCTCTTCCCAACCGTGAATACGCTGGCGATAGTCATCGCTAACGAACATCAGCTTGAGCGAGTTGCGATCCTCCTGCGGCATCGCCGCCCAGTCGACAATCAATGACTGCGCTGCCTGATTCCAGTAAAGAATATCCATATTGGCTCGGCGTACAAAAACCGGATGCGGATCCAACGCATCCACCATCGCTTTCACTTCCTGTGACAGTTCAGCCCGGCTTGCTTCGCTATGCGCATTACCAAAAATTAATGCTTCAAGGTAGGCCTGCTCAGTATGCGAAAGCTGCAGCACTTTACCGATCCGCTGAATAGCCGCCAGTGAGATATTGATTTCCCGGCCCTGTTCCAGCCACGTATACCAACTGACGCTAACCGCCGCCAGTTGCGCCACCTCTTCGCGGCGTAAGCCTGGTACTCTGCGGTTGTGAGGACTGAATCCGTGCTGTTGTGGATCAACCCTTGCCCGCTGCTGGGTGAGGAAATTTTTTACGTCCTGATTGCGCGACATTGCGGCTCCTGGGTATGACCTACAGTCATAGGATAAACCACCCTATTTTTCACTGACTGATTGACGATTACTATCGTTGGCAAGATTACGACATCTTATCGGAGATTAGCAAAAGTATGTCAATTCAACAGATCGCACCGGGCCAGCCTGTGGCCGGGGAGAAAAAAGTCAGTGTCGTCACCATGCTGGCCGGGATGATCACCCTCATCGTGGTGATGGGCATGGGACGTTTCTCACTCACGCCTCAAATTCCGTTGATGATTGCGGACGGCCATCTTAGTTTATCCAGTGCGGGCGTGCTGGCGGCCATGAACTACATCGGTTATTTGTTTGGTGCCCTGCATGTGAGTCGTATTCGTACACAGCATGCGCGCTATCTTAAAGTTGGTTTACTGGCGACCGCGCTGGTCACGCTACTCTCTGGCTTCACCAACGCTTTTGCTCTGCAGTGCCTGTTCCGCTTTATCGCGGGCATTGGCGGCGCATGGGCACTGATTATTGTGACCTCCTGGACACAGATGGTCTTAACCCGTCATCAGGCACCACGCATGTCCGCAGCGGTGTTTAGCGGCCCCGGTATTGGTATTACGCTCACCGGCATACTGGCGTGGTTGATGACCGAAACCCATTTCCACGCCAATCAGGCATGGTTAGTTTATGGCTTCGTCGCCTTCGCTGGTGCTCTGCTGGTATGGAAATCATTGCCACAGAGTTTGCCTACGCGTCAGCAAACCCAACAACGCGAACCTGTCAGTCGCGATCTCAAGTGCTTATTGGCTGCCTATACGCTGGCAGGATTTGGCTACATTCTACCGGCGACCTTCCTGTCACAGATGGCGCACAGCCTCTTTGCTCAAGGACAACTCGCCGCGTTCTTCTGGCCGCTGTTTGGATTTTCAGCCGTGGCTGGCGTGCTATTGGTGATCGCTTTTGCTGCACGATTGAATACGCGTATCAGCCTTGCATTGACCTTACTGGTGCAGGGATTGGGGGTCGCGACAGTGGTGCTGATGCCAAATGCGCATGGTTTGTTGATTTCCACCGTGATCACCGGGTTGGCGTTTCTATCGATCATGCAGCTTTCCATGAAAATGGCACGAGAAATGAGCCAGGGAAATCTAGCCAAAACCGTGGCGTTGCTGACTTCCGGTTATGCGACCGGGCAGCTGATTGGACCTTTGATGTCCTCGCTGAGCGTGCATTTTCTGGGTTCCCTGCAACCGGCGCTGTTGTTGGCTGCGGCAGGGTTAGTGGTGGGCGGTAGCGTGATTTATTTCGGCATTCGCTCCCGTTAATGTTGGCTGCACTGAATGCACATGACACAGACCCCGCAGTTAGTAGCGGGCTCTGTGTTTTATCTTATGCGCGATTACTGAATACCCATCGCGTCCTTCAGCGTGAAGAACAGATCGGTTTGGTCAGTCAGGCCAACAACATTAGCCGCATGCGGACCATAGGCTGCAATGCGAATCTGCGTGCCGGTATGGCCTTGCGAATCCTCTTCCGAGTTACCGTAGCTGATCGTCATCACTGCGCCATCTTTGGTATTCACGGCCTGGGTGAGCCCCGGCGCTTTGCTGCCATTTTCAATAATCTGGCTGCTGTGCGCATGGTCAGCCGTCACCACCACCAGGGTATCGCCGTGTTCACGCGCAAAGGCCAGCGCCTGCTGCACGGCCTCATCCAGATCTACGGTTTCACCAATCTGACCACATGGGTTTGCTGCGTGATCCTGTTTATCAATCGACGCGCCTTCCACCTGCAGGAAGAAACCTTTCTCATTGGTGCTCAGCAAATCAATCGCCTTTTTGGTCATCTGCGCCAGTGTCGGTGTTGATGCCGGGCGATCTTTATTCACTTCACAGGTAACAACGGGTTTATCAATGTTGCCGTGATAACTGGCTTTCGGCCCCTGCCAGCGAACCGGCATGTTGCCGTCGGAGAACAGACCCAATACCGGTTTGCTTTGGTCGGCCTGTTGGATGGCATTCATGCCATCCAGGTTATCGACCAGCTGGAAGCCTAGCGCCTGAGCCTGCTCGCGCAGAGTTTTTCCCTGATACTCACCAGCTTTGGCGCTTTCTGTGAACGATTTCGCCCCGCCGCCGAGCGTGACATCTGGACGAGTCTTCAGCATCTGCTCGCTGATCGACCCTTTACCGCCCTGCTCCAGCGCATTGGTTGGACAGAGTTCGCTGGTTTTCTCCGGGCCATAACATTTACGCGACGTGACATGCGCCATCAAAGCCGCGGGCGTGGCATCCTGCAATTCTGCGGTTGAGACGTTGCCAGTGGCTTTGCCGACAGCTTTCGCCAACTCCAGAATGGTGACCTGATCCTTGCCATTGACGTCTACGCCGATGGCACCGTTATAAGATTTGGTGCCCGTTGCCCAGGCGGTAGCGGAGGCAGCGGAATCTGTCACGTAATTCGGTTTGTGGGTTTTCTTGTCTAACGAGTAGTGGGTGTACTGGCCGGTTAACGGCAGCGCATCAATGCCTGGGAAAAAACCACCTGCGCCCATCGCCTGATTTCGTGCGGCGGTGATTTCCGAGTCGCCCATGCCATCGCCGATCAACAAGATGACGTTTTTGGCCGTGGTATTGATGAGTGAGGCTTTCAGCGCTTCCGTCTGGTCACTGCTGAGTCGACGCGCGCCACCGTGTTCGGTGATATCACCGGTGGCGGCGCGGCTATACGTTGTTGAATCTGCCACTGCTGACGTTGCGATGAGTGAAGCCAGCAGAGAAACCGTGAAAAGAGGTATGTGTTTCATTTATAAGCATCCTTATCAGTAAATATAACCAAATGTTTCCGCAGACAAGTCTGCGACAGTCTGGTGACACTTTTGTGGCAGAGAAGGAATAATTTGATGACAGAACACGCAGTTCGGCGAGAAATGCAGCAAGCTGCACAGAGCTTAAGCGGATAGAACAAAAGGAGAAAATAGGGCTTGACCGTATTCAGGTAACTCCCTATAGTAGCGCCCCGTTGACCCAGTGCGGTTGGCAGAAAAAATGTGGTGAGATGTCCGAGTGGCTGAAGGAGCACGCCTGGAAAGTGTGTATACGGCAACGTATCGGGGGTTCGAATCCCCCTCTCACCGCCATCATTTTGAAGAAGAGCCTGAACGAAAGTTCAGGCTTTTTTTTGTCTTCAGATCAGCCACATCATTAACTTACCTGGCCATCCCCGATTACCATCGCCAGGAACTTGTCTCTGAGTGGGTCTTTGATCTGTGCGTTCCAGGCCAAACCTGTTTGCCAATGCGTATGTTCACCCTCCAGCGGCAATAGCCTGACGCCAGCAGGAAGGATGTGTTTCACACTCGCCGGCAATAACGCGACACCATCCCCTGCCGCCACTCGTGCCAGCAATGTCTGGATATCATCAGCGGCTGCAATCCTACAAGGCGGAAAACCTTGCCCGCACAGATAACGCTGCGTCTGAGCCGTTAAGCCATTGCCGCGATCGGGTGAAAGCTGGAGCAGTTGGTGAGTTTCAATAAACACTTTTGCTTCCGCCAGATCGTAAGGCTGGTCTGTCGTCATCGCCAGCACTAAGCGCTCCTCATCCAGCACAAGACTTTGCAATGTTTCGGTTACCGGCAAGCGCACAAATCCAATTTGCAGTCGCCCTTCCAAAAGTTGCTGGCATTGCACCGCAGAAGGCATGTCGTTTAATAAAACCTGCACGCCAGGATACGCAGTGCGGAACGCCGCTACCCTTTCAGGTGCCATGCGAAAGGACGAGATACCAAATCCAATGGTCAACGTTCCCGTCTGGCCCTGCTGCCGTTCCGCTATCGAGGCACAAAACTGCGCATGACGCTCCACGATATCCCGCGCACCGGACAAAAACTGCTCTCCCGCCACAGTGAGGCGGGC
>NZ_JZRH01000021.1:0-141050 GCF_000963985.1 Pantoea sp. BL1
AAGTCCCTCCCTTCGCACCACGTTGTCTTATTTTCCTGGCAGTACATTCCCAACGTTGAATTAAACGAAAAAATCACGCGCTAAGCGTGTTTTGTCGTTTCTGCCGTTCGTAAACGGCATCAGATAATGTGGAAGTTCACCGTGACGGCCGCAGCGCCCCCGGCCAATGCCAGGCAAGAAGGCAGCAGCAGATAGTGACGCAGACGATGATGGAACAGCATCACTACCGTCAGCAACAGTGCCACAATCATCACCACGCGCCACTGGCTGAAACTCGGCTCCCACAGCGCGAAAATCGGTAAAGCAGCACAGGGCAACAAGACTCCCCAACCGCTGTCCAGCCGCTTACCCATCATCCAGCTCACGCCCCATAAGCCGCAGGCAGCCATCATCGCCATGATCATCGCGCAACCCTCAAATGATAAATATTCGTATTATCATATGCCAATATTTCTCATCTTGCAGCGAATTTTTTATCGCGGGATGCGTTGGATGACAGATTTACTGGAAAATGCTAAATTGCCGCCGATAACTATTTCGATAACACGTCAATAACGTGCTCACTATCCGATTTGCGGGAGTATTTCCCACGGGTAGCGCTTTGATATTTCAGGGCTGTGAAGAGTAATAATAATGAAATTACAATCTTATGATGAGTTGAAACACAGCAAATATCGGCTTTCGCTGATGCTCTTTTTGTTTTTAAATGTCGCCGTTTCGCTTTTTTGCCTGATGCCTTTTTTAGGCACAGACAGCCCGGTAAGCTCGCTGCCAGTAGGCATTGTCGCGGCTTTCAGCCTGACGTTACTGACCGTTTGCCTGATGATGCCGAAACGGAAATTACCGCTATTAAATCCTGTTGCCATGATATTAGGTGCGCTCTGGGCATGGCACATTAACCACAGATACCATCAGGTTTTTTATTTTGATGGCAGCTTTTTAATAATCAGCTTGTTAAGCGTATTTTTTATCAGTGCCATTGCGCTCAGTGATTATTTGATCGCATTTTGTTTACACATTACGCCCCCCGTATTAACCGTATTGTTATTAGATGATGGCCAGCATTTAATGATGATCATTTTTACGATTACGCTGCCGTTGATTGGTTTCTCGCTGCATCATTTAATGCGCCGCCGTTTTGATACTTTTACCCGACGACTGGTTAGCCAGCTGTATGAGGAAAAAGAGAGTTTTAGCGATTTGAGTATGCTGGATCCGCTCACCGGTTTGTATAACCGCCGCGGCCTGAAAAATCGCCTTGACGCCATTCTGGAAAACCACGCGGGCAGCCATTACGTACTGCTGCTGGATATTGACCACTTCAAAGCCTACAACGACAACTACGGTCATGCGATGGGCGATCAGGCGCTGGCGCGGGTGTCGGTTGCCATTCGCGATGCCGTGCGTTCACGCGATGTCGTCACGCGTTATGGCGGTGAGGAGTTTCTGGTGCTGATGACCAACGTTAACGCATCGATTGCGATGAAGCTGGCCGAGCGCATTCGTCAGTACGTAGTGGACCTCGAAATCCCGCATCGCTTTAATGAAAAGGTCTCCACCCACGTCACCATCAGTGCCGGAATCGCACCTATTTTTGGCGATGAGTTTGACCAGGCGGTGGCAAATGCTGACCGCGCGTTATACGTCGCGAAAAATCAGGGGCGTAACACCATACTCGCCTGGGAAGATTTGCCGAAGCTGACGCAAGTCACTAATGACCTGATTTAACCGGTAGATGAGCGAAGCCATTCATCACAAAGCGGCATCGCCTGCTGATAAGTGGCTCCGTCCCTTTTCTTCGCTTGATGACATCTTGTTCGCATTGACAGTAACGATTATCATTTGTCTCACGATTCCCGTTATCACTCAGGACCGGCATGACCATTCTCACGCGTCAGGATCATCGCTTTAGCGACCATCCTCTGATCTTTATGCAGAGCGACCGCAGCTTAGCGAGCGCACTGGAAGATCTGATGCGTGATCAACGCAGCTACATGCTGGATAACGTCAAACTCGGCCAGGCCGCTCCCGCAGGGACGTTGACGCTGGCCGAGTGGTCCACACCGCTTCACTATCGCCGCCTGACACAACGCTATAGCGATTATCTCTATCGCAATCACCCTGATGTGCAACATGAAGCCAAACCGCTGCAGTCACTTTGGGCACAATGGTATTTTGGCTTACTGTTGGCCCCGCTGATGCTGATGTTGCTGCAGGAGCCGCGGGCATTGAAGTGCGCCCCCCATCTGATTCATGTGGAATTTCATGAAAACGGCCATCCCTGTGCTTTCTGGATAGATGTGCAGGAAGATGAAGAGGCGCGTTACCTGAGTGCCCAGCAGCGCATTGACCGCCTGATTCAGCAATGCCTGATCCCGGCTGTCAACGGCATGACGCAGCACGGTGATATCAACGCCAAACTCATCTGGAACAACATGGGTTATTCGTTTTACTGGTTCCTCGGTGAACTGAAAGGCCAGTTATCCGCGCCCGTCATCACTCAGCTGGAACAGGCATTGTTCTTCACCCAGACGCTGCTGGATGGCAGCGACAATCCGCTTTATCGCACCATGATCCCGCGTCATGGCGAGATGGAACGTCGCAGTTGCTGCCAGCGCTATCGCATTCCGGACGTGGAACGCTGTGGTAACTGCACGTTAAAAGTGGTTTAACCTGCGCGCATTCTGTTACAGATTCTCTTTTTATCCCGTTTACACTTTTCCCTCCTTGTGGCAGCTTTTAGGCTCTGTTTTTACCGGAGAAAAAAATGAGCCTGGAGTCGGTACGGCACTTCTTTGCCGAACATGCACCGGATATCGACATCATCGAGATGCCGGAGAGCACCGCCACGGTAGAACTGGCCGCACGCGTCCATGGCGTGATGCCGGGGCAAATCGCCAAAACCCTGTCGTTAAAAGTGAAAGATGCCGTTGTACTGATTGTGACGCGCGGTGATGCCCGTCTCGACAACCGCAAGCTGAAAGCCGCACTCGGCGCTAAGGCACGCATGTTGAGTGTGGATGAGGTGGTGAACTGGACCGGGCATCCGGTGGGTGGCGTCTGCCCTTTTGGCCTGGAAAATCCCCTGACCGTTTACTGTGATGTGACCCTGCGCGGTTTTGATGAAGTGCTGCCCGCAGCAGGTTCGATTCACAGTGCTGTGCGTATTTCGCCGCAGCGCATGGCTGAACTGACTGCGGCGAAATGGATCGACGTCTGCGAGGCGCTTTAACGCTGTTCGCGCGCGACCGCACCGGATATTTCAATACCCCGCGTCTCTCGTCCAAAGGCGACAAACACGCAAATCAGCACCGCTACCGTACCGGCAACGATCGCCATTCCCAGGCCGTAGTTGCCGCCGTGGGCCTCGGCAATGCGAGACTGCAAGGTCGCATTGACCGAGGCAATCAGATTACCCAACTGATAAACGAAGCCCGGCAGCACCGCACGCGCATTTGCGGGCACCAGCTCGGTGAGATAGGTCGGCACCACGCCCCACGCGCCCTGCACCATAAACTGCATCAGGAACGCGCCAATCCCAATCATCCATGATCCGCTGGAGAACGCCCACAGCGGCAACACCGGCAGCGCAAGGAAGGAAGCAAGGATAATCGCTTTCTTACGGCCAATGCGTTCTGACAGCGCACCAAAGGTAATCCCACCCAGCATCGCCGCAATGTTATAGCTGATGGCGATGATGCTCACCGTGTGCGGATCAAACTGATGCTGCACTTTCAGGAAGGTAGGATAGAGATCCTGGGTGCCATGACTGAAGAAATTAAAGCACGCCATCAGTAGCACCATATAAATGCAGATTTTCCAGTGCTGACGAATAATCGGCAGCAGCGCCGTGCTCTCTTTACGTTCGCGTGCGGCCAGCCAGACCGGGGATTCCGGCACTTTAAAATAGATAAACGGCAGCAACAGAATCGGCAATGCGCCAATCAGGAACATGCCGCGCCAGCCTACCGACTCGAAAAACAGTCCAAAAATGATCGATGCCAGCAGGTAGCCACAAGGGTAGCCCGCCTGGAAGATGCCGGACATCAGCCCACGCGAGCGATCCGGAATGGTTTCCATTGCCAGTGACGATGCCACGCCCCAGATGCCGCCCATCGCCACGCCGTAAATCACGCGGAAGGCGAGGAAGGCGGTGAAGTTCGGTGACCATGCAGAGAGCAGCTCAAACAGCGAGAACATCACGATATTGAGCATCAGAATCGGGCGGCGGCCATACTTCTCAGCCAGACGGCCAAAAATCAGCGCGCCAATCGGTCGAACCGCCAGCGTGAGCATAATGGCAACAGAAACATCGGAGACGCTGGTGTTGAAATACTGGGCAAGATCGCTGAGTACAAACACCAGGATAAAGAAGTCGAACGCATCCAGCGTCCAGCTGGCGAAACTGGCAAAAGCCACGTTTCGCTGGGTCGCAGTCCAGTTGAACATAGGGTTATCCTGTCTGATTAGCTTCCGGTTCATTGACCAGAATTTATTGGAACGTTATCCAGCGAATGATTTCGCTGGTTATTATTGTGTTAACTATTTGTATATAGCATGTCAGAAAGGAGGGCTGCGGCGGGGAATTGTCAGGGAGTGATTCGCGGTGTAAGGAAGCATGTCATCGAGTGAAACATTGCACCGCCGTACAGCAGTGCAATCTGAAAGGGCAAATTCCTGGCGGTATGGCAGGAAGACCGGTGCGACTCAGTGTGCCGCACGCATTTATGGGCAATCAGCGCTGCAGTTGATTAAACGCCTTCTCAATCATCTCCAGCAGCAACGGATTGTTGACGTTCTGCATCACATGCACCAATGCCCCGGTCTGCTCCGGCACGCCAATGTCCAGGCGCAGTGGCGATCGATACCGCCAGCTCTTGCCGCGCGTTGCGCCGGCGCGTAACTCAATATCGACAAAGTAATCCACCCCATCCGCCACGCGCTGATTCAATAGCCAGGCAATCACCAGCGCATCGTGGATCCAGCAGCCTGGCAGATGGCGGGTGCGAATCGAGTAATCAATCCACGGGCGCAACGTTTCACGGACAAATTGCGGCAACGGATGGTCGTTGGTCGTCAGACGATTAAGATCCTGATGGGTCATCAATGTTTGTGTCGTGGCGTCCATCGGCACCAGCGTGATGGCTGCGCCGCTGTGCAGCACCTGATGCGCCGCTTCGGGATCCAGACCAAAGTTGGTGTCTTTGATGTAATCATCTAAAGCGAACACACCGCCCATAATCACAATTTCTGCCACGGATTCAGCCATCTGTGGATAGCGCTGCAGCGCCTGCGCCACGTTGGTCAGAGGACCGATCGCCACCAGAGTAAATTCGCCGGGATTATCGCAAATCAGCTGGCCCATCACGCCTGCGGCATCATTGCCATCTGCCGCGAGCAACTGCGGCTTACACACGCCCCGCCATAGTTCAGCGAGGTTCGCGTCCTTGACGCCATCAAGGCGTGCGCGCCAGGGGGCGGGGTCTTCGCGGAGTGCCTGCAAAGCGCCCTGCACCACGGGAACATTGAGTCCTAATCGTTGGAGTAAGTCTTTGGCAACCTGCGCCCCTAACGCACTCGGCGTGTTGCCAGTGACGGTGGTGATCAGTTCAACCGACAGCGAAGGTGATGCCAACGCCAGTGCCAGCGCAAGGCCGTCATCGGTATTCGCCCCTGCAATTCCATTTCCCGGATCACAATCAATAATCAGTCTTTTCATGATGTTATAGGTTTATTTTTGTTGAGTAAGCAGGCAGCCGCAGGACTCACCGATTTCAAGATAGTGAGGGAACTCTGCCAGTTGGGCTTCGCCATCCCCATTTTTCAGCATGGCGATAGCGCTGCGTGCCATTTCCCGCAGCGGTTGACGTACGGTTGTCAATGTCGGGACATGGAACGCGGATTGATCGGTGCCGTTAAAGCACACCAGGGCGACATCCTGCGGCACGCGCAAACCGTGTTCAGAGAGCGCGCGGATACAACCAATCGCCTGGCCCTCATTGCTGGTAAACAGCGCACGCGGCACTTGTCCGCGGGCAATCATACGTTTTGTGGCGTCATAACCGCCTTGTCGCGAGTAGCTGGCAGGGAAAATCAGGGTTTCATCGACCTGCAGGCCTTTCTCTGCCATGGCATCGCGCCAGCCCTGAATACGATCCTGGGCATTCAGCATCTCCAGCGGACCGCTGATCATGCCAACCTGTTGATAACCGTGGCTGAGCAGATGTTCAGTCACCTGACGCGAGGCCTCGCGCTCATTCACCCGCAACATGCTCACGCCGGGACGGGGGTCAACACGATCCAGCATCACCAGCGGTGTACCACTGGCCTGAATCACATCTATGTATGGGTGGCGGTCGACACTGGTATAAAACAGGCCATCCACCTGACGATTCAGCAAGCCCTGAATCAGTTCCAACTCACGCTTGCGATCATCTCCGGCATCCCCCAGCAGCATCACGTGGCCGTGATCCAGTGATTCCTGCAGCAGCATATGCGCCATGGAGGCCACGAAGGGGTTACTGATGTTCGGCACCACCAGGCCAAAGGTTTTGGTGCTGCCGGAGGCCAATGCACGCGCCACTGCATTCGGTCGATAACCCGTCTGTTTAATCGCTTCCAGCACGCGCAACCGCGTGGCTTCCGCCACCGGGCGCGGTCCATTGTTAATCACGTAGCTCACGACCGCCACTGAGGTGCCGGCGGCTTTCGCCACATCGCTACGTGTTACATTTCCGCCTGGGGATTTCGCCAATGCTCTTGCCTCTGCATGAATGCTATTGGCCGGCATAACCGGCCAATGGCACTGTTTCACTTACAGCGTGTTGCGCGTCAGATCGCATCTTCCGGTAGATTCAGATCGCGCCCACGCGTTTCTGGTGCCACAAACGTGGTCAGAAAACCGATGGTCGCCATTGCCGAGAAGTACACGGCAATCGCCCACCAGTGTCCGGTGAACGATAACAGCGCCGCAGCCACCAAAGGTGCTGTCCCTCCAGAAAGGATAGAGCCCAGTTCTTTCGCCACCGCCATCTTGGTGTAACGGTGTTTGACACCAAACATTTCCACACCCCACGCGGCCTGCACCCCAAAAATACCGAGCGAGGCCAGCGCCATGCCGACAATCATCACCGGAATCACAATCGCCGGGTCACGACTGTCCATCAGGCTGAATGCCGGCCAGGCATAAATCATCAGCAGCAGACAGAAACCACGATAGGTGATACGGCGGCCAAAGCGGTCAGACATCCAACCGGCAAACGGAATGATCAGGAAACCCAGCAGCGAGGCAATAAACACCGCCGTCGTTGGCACCGACTTATCGAGCATCAGCACTTTCGCGACATAACCGACGATAAAGCCCTGCGCCAGATAGGAAGGACCGTTTTCGCCGATACGTAAGCCGACCATCGTCCAGAACGCACGGCTGCGCTGCCAGAAACTGCGGGTATCAACCTCGGCGGCGGCATGCTGCAATGTGGCGCTACGCTCTGCCTGCAGTTGCGCCTGCTGGCGTTCAAACACCGGGGTTTCACGCAGATGACGACGCAGCCATAACGCGACCACGGCAATCAGCACGCTACTGAGGAACGGAATACGCCATCCCCAATCCAGCAAGGTTTGTTTATCCATCTGAATCACGGCAAGCCACACCAGCGAGGCGATCAGCGTGCCACTATTCGAGCCGAGGGCGATCACGGAAGAGACCAGACCGCGACGCGCAACCGGGGCATACTCGCCCAGCATCACGGTGCCACCAGACAGTTCTGCACCGGCGCCCAACCCTTGGGTAAAGCGCAACAGCACCAGACAAGCGGGTGCCCAGACGCCGATCGTGGCGTAAGAAGGGATGAGACCTATCAAGGTTGTCGATGCGCCCATCAGGATGATGGTAGCGATCATCACGGTTTTGCGGCCTTTCCGGTCACCGATCCAGCCAAACAGCAGCGCACCAATTGGGCGTGCAATAAACCCGACGGACCAGGTGGCAAAACTGGAGAGCAGCGCCATAGTGGGTGTGGCATTGGGGAAAAACACATCGCCAAAGATGATGCCTGCCGCCAGGCCATAGAGCGCGAAATCCGCATACTCCATTGCCGTGCCGAGCCAGCAAGAGAAGGTGGCGCGCCAGAAATCTTTGCGGCCAGAAGAGGTTTCCAGCCGCATGTCAGCAGCTGAAGAGGTGCTCAGTGAAGTTTGTTGCGAAACGGACTGATGTACCGTCATGACCTTTTCCCTGAAATAGGTGAAAACAGCAAACGCCCTTCCGTGGGACGGTTCCCTTGCAACAAGCGGAACTCCCCGGTGACGACGTTCAGTAGGCAAACCTGGATGAAAGTCAAAGAACTCCCTGGTGTTGGAATTCACTCATTCGCCTGTTCTCGTCGATGTTTTTTTCATCGATCGCATTAGTAAGGCAAATGTAACCACGTCATCTCAAGGCCAACTTTGTCTCTGGCACCGTGAGTTATCACTGTGGACACAGTCTATCTACGCGCGTAGATAAATCAAGTGATAAAAGTGAAAATAATTAATTTATCTTCACTATAGCTCGGGGTTAGAAAGCAAAAATGGCGTTAATTCATAACATTACAGCTTATTCAAACCAACAGCAGCGCATTAACCTCAATGTAATTAACGAGCGTTGCTTATCATTAGCTGAGTTGTGGCTGATCCTTCATCGCGCTTTTTTTCGCACAAATCAGTTAAGCTTTGATGACAATTGCGAATTAATCTTAAAACCCTTTCGCCAGTGCGGTTCAGCTACCACCTGCATTAAACTGGGTAAAAATCACACAGGGCGCCTATGACCATCATCCTCATGCGACACGGTAAACCTGACCATCCGGTCAGCGGGCGCTTTACTGCGCGAGCGCTAGCCGACTGGTGTGAGGGCTATGACCAGGCCGATATTTGCGACTCACCGCCGCCGCGCAGTATGGCCATCGCGCGAATGGCCCGCGTGATCGCCTCCAGCCCGCTACCCCGCGCGCGTTCCTCGCTCACGCGTCTTGGCCTGCAACCTCATGAGGTGGATGAGGTCTTCAGTGAAGTGGCCATGCCGCTGCTGCCGTTCGAACGCCTGCACCTGCCGCTGACCGTTTGGCTCGCGCTTTTGCGCCTGTTATGGTTATGCGGTTACGCCGGGCATGTGGAATCGTTGACCCATGCCCGAGCACGGGCGTGTCAGGCGGCAGATAAGTTGGTCACGCTATCAAAACAGGGAACGGTGTTGCTGGTGGGGCACGGCATCATGAACAAAATGATCGCCCGGGAATTGCGTAAACGCGGCTGGCAGGCGGAAAAACATGCCAGCAGCCGCCACTGGAGCAGCGCGATTTACCATCGCCCGTTTATTTAACCCTGATACGCCCAATCAAACATTGCGAGCAAGTGCCTGACGATCGCTGCCACAAGGAGATACCCCGCCGTCAGTTCAACTGGAAGTAACTCAGCACCTCACAGCCTTTTCCGGCGTTCGGGGTCGCTATCACTTTCATTTGCAGCAAATCAATCACGCTCAATGATCCATCGCCTTCATTGGCAATCAGCAGCGTTCGATTATCCGCACTGAAACAGCCATCCATCGGTTTGTTGCCGACCGGAACATCTCCCAGCGGATTGAGTAAATCATCAAACAGTGTGATGAGCGGCTCCTGATCGCCAATCGCCACCAAACGCTCACCGTTGGCGCTAAAGCGCACGACCTGGCAGGGCTGTTGATGGGCCGTGAGTTTAATGCGCTGGCGAATACGATGGCTTTGGCGATCGACCACATACAGTAACGGTGCGTCGGCCGCGCTAGCGACCAGATAAGGATGCTTCGGCGAGGCCGCGATACCGGAGATCGGCCCCGGCAGCAGAATATTGTCAATGATGTGCCCTTCTGCCTCGCACAGATCCACCACCGTGATGCTGGCGTCTTCTTCGTTCTCTGTGAACAATTTACGCCCGCTGGGTGAAAGCGTCAGACGATGCGCATTGTGCGATGGCAGCTTAATGATTTTCTCCACCCTATCGGTAACGGGATCGATGACTGCCACAGCCGCACTGTTTTCACAGCAGAGGTAGACTTTGCCATCGCGGCCCAATTGGCCACTGTGGGGCGACTGCAACGGAGATAAATCGATAAAACCGCTGATCTGGCGTTTGCGTAGATCGATCACCGCCACTTTGTGACCAGGATGGGGATTGTCGCCATGAATGCCGTCACCATAGATCGACACATAGGCTTTCTCTTGCTCAGGTAACATCAGTAACTCATGCGGACGCGGCGGAAACGCATTCAGCTCCTGTTGCACGGCAAAGGTATCGGGATCGAGAAACAGCACCCGATTCCCCTGCTTATCGACCGCCAGTAATCCACGGTTGTGTGGCTGCATAGTGCCTCCTTTGTGTTAACCACCTCGTCTAAGCGTAGTTAACCTGCATCAGGAAGGGGCAAATCCCTGCCAGGCCAGCGAAAAATGTAGCCGCTTTAAACCATTTGAGTGCGGGGATTTTTTATCTAAGCCGCAGCCAGCGCCAAGGCCAAGTTATTTTATTAGGAATAGTCCTAATGATGATTAATTGTAAAATAAGTTGGCCATTCAATTATTTCCGGGAAATTTTACGCTTAACGGATCCTTCATTTTCCGGTTTATCTGAAAGCAAAAAAAAGTAATAGCCTCTAAGACCAGAATGCTTTATTAAGCTGATGTGAGTACTTTTTACACACAGCCGTGAGGAAACATAAGAGCGCATAAGCTGCCAGCATCAGGGAATCCTTGCCACCATAATCACAATAATCAGGTGCACCATGAATAAAAAACGTCTCCAGCCAGCGCTCGCGCTCTGGCAGAACTGGAAAAGAATCGCTTTTACCAGCCAGACATTACTGCAGAAAAAACAGCATACTGCGCTCTGCGCGCCGGAGTACGATCCTAGCGAAGAGGACAATATCGTGTTGTTTTCTGGCGAAAAGTCGCTGCCAGAAATACCGAAAAAAGTGTGGATGTATTGGGATAATGAATATTTACCGAAATCTATGATGTTAAATATTCAAAAGTTGCGCAAAGATAATCCTGATCACGATATTTATTTGCTCAATCGATTAACGGTAAAAGAAGTTTTACCTGATTTTATTTTCACCTCAACATTATTAAGCGAACAGCAAAAAAGCGAAGTCATTCGTCTGGAACTGCTGTTGCGCTACGGCGGTATTGCCATTGATTGCAGCACGCTGTTATTTGAAGATCTCTCATGGGTGCATCGTGCCCATCAAGAGCGCTGCATGGATGTGATTGGTTATTATCGCGAAAATTCCACCGTCAATTATCTGGCGCCAGTGATTGAAAACTGGTTCCTGGCGGCGGCACCGAATAACCCATTTATTCGTGAATGGCAGAAGCAGTACGCGCCCATCAAACATCTGGGTGAGCAGAATTATTTCAACGAGCTCAACAAGCGCGATGACTATGCACTCCTGACCCAGAAAATTGACCAACCGCAGCAGCAGTTGGGTTCACTGGCACAACAGGCGGCGATGCGGGAATATCGTCGGGTGAATCTCTATCTGCGTAAGTGTGAAGCCAACGCTTACTATTATCAGCGTTTGAGCGGCTGGAAAAGCGAGGCGTTTGCACATGCTATCCTGTTCAACCAGCGTCCTATGACGCCACCACCGGTGATTAAACTCAGCGGTAACGAACAGATGCACCTCGACTTCAACCTGCGTTTAGGCAATTACAACCGCAGCAGCCTGCTGGGTGAGATGATGCAGCCGCATGCGGCGATGGCGTTGGCTTCACCCATCAACAAAGCGCGCGCGTAGCCAGTGGATAAAGGTGGTCACCGCCCGTGGCACTTGTGCTGCATACGGGCGCACCACCCACAGCCGATCGGCAAAAGCATCCACGGTTTGCCACTGCGGCAGAACCTGTTGCAACGTGCCTGCTGCCAGCGCCGCCGCGGCGCTGAAATCGGGCAGCATGGCAATGCCCAATCCTTGCAGCGCGGCATCGCGGATTGATTCGCTGTTATTGGTAGCAAAATTACCCTGAATTTTTACCTGCACGGATTCACTGCCGCCACTCACCGGGCGGAAACGCCATTGTGGCGATTCCAGACCACGCGGATAGTAGAGGCAGTTATGTTGCTGCAACGATTCTGGCACCTGAGGCACACCGTTTTGCGCCAGATAAGCCGGCGAGGCCACTAACAGCGCGCGCGTCTCACACAGCGGCAACGCCACATGGGTTTCGGGCAATGTCTGGCTATGGCGGATGGCGAGATCAAATCCTTCACTGCCTAACGACACTAAGCGATCGGTAACATCCAACTGCAGCCGCACCTGCGGATACTCTCGCAAAAAATCACCGATAATTGGCACCAGCTGCTGACGTGCAAACGCCACCGGCGCGCTGACACGCACCAGGCCGCGGACTGGCCCGGCCTCATCGCGCACGCTGAAAAAGCTTTGGGCGATGCGCGCGAAAGGATCGCGCAACTCATCCACCAGCTTCTCGCCCGCCGAGGTCAGACGCACGCTGCGCGTGGTGCGCTGCACCAGTGACACCCCCGCCATCTCTTCGAGCTCTTTAATCTTTTGGCTCATGGCCGCTTTGCTGACATCTAATCGTTCAGCTGCACGAGTAAAACTGCCCAGTTCAGCCAGCACCGTTAGCCAGTGCAAATGCACCCAGAGTGCATCAGTTTTGATTTCTTTCATATGGATTGTTCAAAATAATAAATAATCATTTCAACCAGCGCGCTTTTTCTTTCCTGCAGCAAGCGGCAGCATAAAGCCACATCCTACTCTTATCTTGTGAGCAAAAACGAGGGTTTATTTATGCCGTTACTGACTTTTGATGTGATTCAGGGCCGTTCTGAATCAGAAATTCGCACCTTGCTGGACGCCGCGCACCGCGCGGTATTAACCGCGTTCAAAGTACCCGCGCGGGATCGCTATCAGATTGTTCATGAGAATAAACGCTATCAAATGGTGTTTCAGGATACCGGGCTGGGTTTCGAGCGGACCGATAACCTGGTGATGGTGCGCGTGTACACCAGCCCAAGAAGTGAAGAACAGAAAACGCTATTCATGGCAGAGTTAGCGCGCGAGTTGCAGGAAAATTGTGGCGTGCAGGGCAACGATCTGATGATCAGTTTTATCACTAACAGCAAAGGCGACTGGAGCTTTGCCGACGGCGAAGCGCAGTATCTGACTGGCAAGCTCTGATCCCTCCTCGCCCCTCGCTGGCAGCGGCGCGTGCGTTGCTGCCAGGTCAAACCATAGTCAATCTAAACCTGCCTTAAACGGATCGGAACCCGCCGCACAATTCTGTGTGGTTATGTTGCAGCACTGTGACAGCCCATATAAATTGACGCATAACCCCCAAAGAGGGCCGAGGGCGCAGGGATGGCGTCACTATTTTATGTGAGGATCAAACCTTGTCCGAGTTGGTTTCGGTTGTACTCTTTTTAGCGGCAATCGCCGTTTACTCCTGTAAAGCCGGGCGAAATAAATTCTGGTTTATCCTGATCTTAGTGCTGCTCACGCTGTTTATCGTGCTCAATGCCACGCTGTTCGCCAGCAACTATTTTACCGGCGATGGCATCACCGATGCGGTGCTGTATACCCTGACCAACAGCCTGACAGGTGCCGGCGTCAGTAAATATGTGGTGCCCGCTATTGGATTAATCATTGGCCTGTTTTTGCTGTTTTGCCTGCTTTCCTGGCTGCTACGCCGCCGTAAGCGGCCGCATCATTTAGGCTGGAGTTTACTGGCTATCGCCTGCGCTGCAGGTTCGGTGCAAACCACACCTGCTTTTCGCCAGGTGAAGGATCTTATTGCCTCACATTCACGTCTGGCCGACTCTGATTTCGATAACTATTATAAGACGCCCAATAAAACCATTCCCGATCCCAAACTCAACCTGGTGTACATCTACGGTGAGAGCCTTGAACGCACCTATTTTGATCAAGATGCTTTCCCCGGACTCGCGCCAGAACTGAGTCGCGAAAAAGACCAGAGCATCGATTTCAGTGAAACCGAGCAGTTACCCGGCACCGATTACACCATTGCTGGCATGGTCGCTTCTCAATGCGGTATCCCACTGTTTGCCCCTTTTGATGGCAACGCTTCGGCCTCGCTTTCCAGCTTTTACCCGCAGAATATTTGCCTCGGCGATATCCTGAAGAATTCCGGTTATGAAAACTGGTTTATCCAGGGCGCAGACTTACGTTTTGCTGGCAAGGATACCTTCCTGCTGTCACACGGCTTTTCGCCCGCACATATGTACGGCTCGCAAGAGCTCATCAGCCGCGTCGCCGATCCCAGTTACCGCAACAACTGGGGTTTTTACGATGATACGGTGATGGATGAAGTGTTTGAGAAATACGAAGCGCTTTCACGTCAGCAAAAACGTTTTGCCTTGTTCACCCTGACGGTGGACACCCATCACCCTGACGGATTTATCTCGCGCAGCTGTCAGCGCAAAAGCTACAGCTACGATGGCAAACCGAACCAATCCTTCAGTGCGGTGGCCTGCTCACAAGAGCATGTCGCGCGTTTGATTGCGCGCATCAAAGCGTCGCCCTGGTTTAAAAACACCATCATCGTCGTCAGTTCGGATCATCTGGCCATGAATAACACCGCGCATCAGTACCTGATTAAGCAGCCGCGCCGCGATCTGTTTATGGTGATTCGTGGTGACCAGCCACAAGCAGAAGTGCTGGATGGCAAACGCAGTACCCTGGATAACGGTGCGACGGTGCTGGATATTCTGGGTGGTGATAAGGCGATTGGACTCGGCCGCAGCGGCCTCTCTTCGACGTCTTTATCGGCGCAGTTTGAAGACATGGCGCAAAAAGTGACCGCATGGAAAGCCGATATCATCCAGCTGTGGAATTTCCCCAGCAAGCTCGATGCGTTTACTGTCGACCAGCAAAAAAATACCTTCAGCTTCTCCGGCTCTACCTTTAAATTGCCTATTCTATTTCGCATTGGGCAAGATCGCGTCGAGCCACTGCCAGAAGGCGAATATTCGGCACCGCTGCGCTACCAGCTCGCAGACTTTACCGCCGCGGATAAATTTGTCTGGGTCGATCGCTGCTTCAAGATGGGCCGTTTATGGCAGCCCGATTTGGCACTCTCTAGCGACCTCTGTGTCGCCATGGGCCAGATGGGTGCAAAACCGACGGTAACGCGCATCGATAAACCGCAGTGGAAGGGCAAAGCGCAATTCCCGAAAGCCGAAGTGAGTGCCGCGACTTATCAACTCAACGAGCAGCAGATTCGCGTGAAAGATAATGCGATTCGCTATAACGCCGACAGCTTCCTGCTGACTGTGCCAGGCGCACCCGACAGCGTGAAGCGTTTCACTGGAATATCTCGCCCCGAAAGCTGGGGACGTTGGTCAAATGCGAATCTGGCACCTGAAGTGAACATCGAATATGTCGAACCTTTACCGCCTCGCTTTGATGTGCAGATCACCGCGCGCGCTTTTGGACCCAATGCGCATCGACTGATTCCAGTCCGCGTCGGTGATGAAGAACAGATGCTGAACCTGGGCGATGATTTCTCGACCACCACACTGCACTTCAGCAACCCCAACGGCAGTCACAACCTGATTATTGCGCCACCTGAGCCGCAACTCTCGAACGTCGGCAATATTACCGGGCAGGATCCGCGCAAATTGGGCATTGGTATGGTGGAGATAAAAATTATTCCACATCCGTAAAATCAAGCCATTCCCCCACCCATAGAGGCCTGCCAACGCGCAGGCCTTTTTTATTAGTTGTTTTCGTTACTTATTGTAAGCATTGATTTTTTTCGAGATGCCGCGCAAAATCCATTTCATTACATTGTGTAACTATCACCTGCTGGATAGGCTTTCATTTTCACGGAAGGACACCAGAGGAATGAAAGGATGATACTGACCATGATTAACACGCATAAAGCCTATAAAGCGTTACAGGATGCAGGCGTCGCCGATAGACAGGCTGAGGTAATGGTGGAGATTTTTGCTGAAATGCAGCAGGAAAATGCCTTAACCAAATTAGACTTGTCACAGGCGACAGAAAGCCTGATCCGGGCGCAAAGCGCGACAAATAACCGACTCGATGCTCTCGAAGGTCGCTTAGACCAATTTCAAAACGAGGTTAAATTACAATTTTACGGCGTGAATCAGCGTTTTGAAGTGCTCGAAAAAAGTATCGATGGGCGGTTTGATGAAGTTGATAAAAAGTTTGCGAAGATCGATGAGAAATTCGAGAAGATTGATGAGAAATTCGAGAAGATTGATGAGAAATTCGCAAAAATCGATGAGAAATTTGAAAAAATCGACGAACGGTTCAATCAGCAAGACATTAAAATCAACGCGTTAGACCAACGGATGCAGATTGGTTTTACCGAGTTAAAACAAGACAACATCTGGATCAGACGCGTTCTGCTCACTATCGCCACCGCATTGATTGCCATGACGACAAAATATCTCTTAAATAGCTGAGCCAGGCGGGCAGCCCGGCCCTTCACAGCCTTAACGCAGCGCTTCCAGTTTCATGCGCTGCGTCCCTTCTGCATTGAAATTCTCCGCTGCCAGCCAGCGTTCGAATGCCTGCTTAAGCGGCGGCCATTCGCCATCAATAATCGAGAACCAGCAGGTATCACGACTGCGCCCTTTATAAACAATCGCCTGGCGAAATAGGCCTTCAAACTGGAATCCCAGCCGCAATGCCGCTTTGCGTGAAGGTAGATTACAGCTGTCGCATTTCCATTCGTATCGACGATAGCCCAACTGTTCAATGGCATAACGCATCAGCAGATAGTGCGCTTCTGTTGCCATAGAGGTTTGCTTGAGCAGCGGTGAAAACGCCACATGCCCCACTTCCACCACGCCGTGCGCGGTGTCGATGCGCATCAATGCCAATGTGCCCACCGCACGCTGACTGCGCAGGTCAATCACCGCAAAATGCATCGGATCCTTGCCCTGCTCAATCTTGCGCGCATAAGCCAGATACTCCGCCTCACTGGTAAAGGGCTCAGCAAACATATAAGTCCAGTCACCGCCATCAATGGCCAGCGCATAGGCGGCGTAGAGATCGCGACCGTGGCGTTCCGCACTTAAAGGTTCCAAACGGCAGTACTGGCCGTTGAAAGTCTCATAAGAGGGCCAGTTGCGCGGTTGCCAATCTGGCAATGGTGCACCGACTGGTTGTCCGTAGGCATTGGTGTGTTGCGTCATGGTTCAGTTCCTTTGTCAGTGAAAGCGTAATGAGCAGCGTGCCACTTTTCCGGCGCATTAAAAAGCACCCGAGAGGATGAATCTGAAGGAGGAGGGATTTGCAGGAAGCGTGGCAGCCTGACGGCCGCCACACAAAGGGAGAGATTAACCCTTGAAGAAGATGTCGCCAGATTTACCCATCACAATCTTGCCGCTGTCGTCGGTGATCAGGATGTAGTTGGCATTGATATAAGCCCAGTGTGTACCAGGCTGCGGTGCTGGCAGGTGGCGTGGCTGCCACTCCACAATGGTGTACTGCTTTTTACGATACTCATCGGGTACTACATCACCGACTTTGTATTCTTTGTAGTCGATAATGATGGTATTCAGATCGTAATTATTTTGCCCGGCAGGGGCATCTTGCATCCCGTTCTGCGATGGGCGAATCGGTGCCACATCGCCGCTGGATTCCGCTGGTTCGTTGCTGGCCGGGGCATCCACTGCCGGAGCCTGAGTTTGTGCGCCGGGTGCGGTCTGCTGCACCTGAGGTGGCGGTGGTACGTTATCCGTTTGCTCGCCTTCAGCCAGTGCGGCTGGAGTCAGGCTCAAAGCGCCCAGAAAAATTCCTGCAGAAAGAAGGGTGACGTGTGTCCTGCGCATTGGTGATTTCCACTCTGGTTAATTATTAACTGTCCAATTTACTGACAAGTGCAGCACGCAGAAGGTTCCCCCGGCGCGCTTTGCGCGTCAAATTACGCTGCACAGCATACCTCAGCAAAAGCGACTTTTGGCGCAGTAAAATTGCAAGCAACCATGTTCGTTACTCTGCCTGGTTCTTCTGCGCCAGATCCATCAACAGAGCAATGCCCAGATAGTTGCTCCAGTTAAAGGCATTTTGCAGCACCACAATCGCATTGCCATTTTGTTTATCAAAACCGATAAAGCTGGAGTAGCCGCCAATATAGCCCACCTGATAGGTGATTTTCTGCTGACCATAGGTGTCCGTGACCCAGGCAATATTTTGAGACTGGTTGCCATGCTGTTCATAGCCTTGATTAACCTGAGCAAAAGCGGCATTGATGGGGGCGCTGGCGTCATTGTGTAAATGCGCATCCAGATAGCGGATTAAATCACGTGCGTTGCTATACAAACTGGCGGCGGCCACCATGTTATTGCTGAATGCCCAATCCGGCGTCAACTCACCACGCGGAATCAGCTTTGGCTGATCGCCCGCATGGCCCAGCGCACGCATCGGATAGCCACGCAGGCTTTGCGGTTTAAAGCTGCTGCTGGTCATGCCCAGGGGCTGGAACAGATTGCGTTGCGCCAGGCTTTCGATGCCCTGATGCAGACGATGCTTCAGAATATAGCCGAGCAGCGCATATCCCAGATTGGAATACTGCGCCACGGGTTTTGCTGGTGCGTCAAAATCAGCCAGATAGCTCAGCACGGCATCGCTATCGAGATTGCCGTAAAAATTCTCACCGCTGCGCAGATACGCCATAAATTTCATAAACATCGGCAAATCCATATCCTGACGCGGCAAACCAGAGGTGTGCGTGACCAGTTGCAGCAGCGTGATGCGTTTTGCATCTTCACTGAGCGGCACTTCCGGCGGCAGCAACGTAGCAAGCGTATCGTTCCAGCGCAGCTCGCCGCGATCCACCAGCTCAATGATCACCTCCGCCGTTATGCCTTTGCTGAGCGATCCAAGCGCAAACAACGTATCGGGTGTGATCGGATAACGGTGTACCGCATCAGTCACGCCAAAACTATAAAACTGCGCAGGCTGACGCTGATGGATAATCGCAATGCTGATGCCCGACACCTGCTTTTGCTGCATGTAATGCCGCACGATGTCATCGACGTTCTCATTGAAGGTCGCATGGGAGAGATAGACTTTATCGCCGACTGGCGCAGAGGTTTGTGACAGCGTGCCACAGGCGCTCAGCAATAGACTGCAGCACAACAGCAGCAAAAGCGGAATGATGCGCCGCATCATTCAGGAATCCTGGTAAAAGTCTTCATAACAATTGATTTGTATAATATTTTTTATTTTTAGCAAAACGTGCGATGGGTGTTTGTGGCGAAATATAACACAGATGGGGGTAATCGCCACCTGCCAGAAACAGGTGGCGGCTGGGAATTATTGATTCACCGGAATCACCGATCCTTGATAGTGCTGGTTGATAAATTCGGCAGTTTGCTTTGACTCCAGATCTTTGGCTAATTCAAGAATCCGCGGGTCATGTGCCAGTTTGGGCGTGGTCACCAATACATTGGCATACGGATTATTTTTCGCTTGTTCCAGGGCTAGTGCATCTTTCGATGGCACTAGCCCTGCCTGCAACGCGTAGTTACCGTTGATGATTGCCAGCTGTGCATCATCCAGTGCACGCGGCAGTTGTGGCGCTTCGATTTCAATGATTTTCAGATGGTGTGGGTTGTCACTGATATCCGCTGTCGTGACCAGCGAATGGGATTGACCGCCCTTGAGTTTGATCAAACCGCTGTCCTGCAACAGATACAGCGCACGGCTTAGATTAGTGACATTATTGGGTACCGCGACCTGCGCGCCATCAGTCAGATCTTTCAGGGATTTCACTTTATGCGAGTAAATGCCTAACGGCTCAATATGCACCGTCGCCACCACGGAAAATTTCTCCCCCAGGGCTTTTTCCTGATCGCGCAAATAAGGCACATGCTGGAAATAATTCGCATCAACATCGCCGCGCGCTAACAGTTCATTGGCGTTGAGATTGCCGTTGAGCTCAATCACTTTCAGATCGAGCTTTTTATCGGTTTGTTTGATGTGGTTGAGGATTTCACTGTGTGGCACCGGATCGGCCGCCACACGCAAAGCCGCTGCCGAAGCAGAGGTGCTGAACATCGAGAACAGTGCCAGCGTGGCTATCACCTTTTTAGTCATATGTTTTCCTTACTTTTATGATGTTTGAACCGTGTTCTGGGCGTCGGTGTAGTAGCGCGCTGCCACGTCGCGATGCGATCGCAAACGCCCTTTGAGATAGTTCCAGCCCACTTCACGCAGCAGCGGATTATTGGGATCGCTGGTCGGCCCACGCGCTTCAGCCGCGAGCGGCGCGGGTAATTGATAAATCGGTACTTCGGCATCCAACTGCGCCCCCAGGAAAAAGGCGATGGAAACACGCTCCTTGTGTGCAGGTGGTGACAGCACGCGGTGTATCGTTGCGCGCAGATAGCCATTGGTCGCAATCTCTAGCAGTTCACCGATGTTCACCACAAATGCACCCGGTTTTGGCAACGCATCCACCCAGTTTTCTGGCGTCACTTCCACCTGTAATCCGGGCTGTTCATCCTGCAGCAGAAATGTCAGGAAGCCAGAATCTTTATGCGCACCTACGCCCTGTTGGCTGGCATTGCTCGCCTGCCCGGGGTAGCGAATCAGCTTCACATGTTCATTGGGATGCGAACCGTACAGCGCATCAAACGCATCCGGTGGCAGCGACAGCGATTTGGCGAACGCGCGCAACAGGCGCAGTGCGACATCCGTCATTGCCTGCTGCCAGGCGTGGATCACCGGCCTTAGCTGCGGCAGCGCCTCTGGCCATAGATTTGGTCCCTGCAGACGCTTCCAGGCGGGATCGCCGTCTTGCAACGTTAATGCCACGCGTTCCGCGCCAATATCGAACTGCTCACGCTGATCGCGCTGTTCACGGGTGTATTCCACACCAGCCCGGTTGTAGCCGCGGAAATGTGGCGAGTGGATCATTGAGACGCGTTGCTTCTCCTCATCCGGCAGGGCAAAAAATGCCTGAGTGATGCTTTGCACGTTCTGCAGCAGCTGTGGATTGATGCCATGATTGATCAGGTAGAAAAAACCGACATCACGCGCCGTGGTGCGCAGTTCAGCGAGATAAGGCGACTGTTCAGCATCCGGGAGTTCCAGCAGCGCCAAATCCAGCACCGGCAATGTTTCCGCCATAAAATTTGCTCCTTAACGCAGTAAAATTCTGCGTTTACGCTGCCATTGGCGTCCCATTCCAGCCAATACTGTTGCGCAATATGTTATGGCGAATGATTTTTAGGAAAGCTTCAGCAATCGATATGCAAAAAGCGGTAAATCCGTGCCGCTTCCCGCTATAATCGCGCCGTCAAAACTTTGCCTACCCGCACCACACAGGAGATGCCGTATGAACCAAGGCCCGTTAACCGAGAAAGAACTGAACTGGCTGGAAGATATGCTGGAGAAATACGGCAATGAACAGTCGGTGGTGGATACCTCCGAGCTGGATGGCATGCTGACGGCTCTGCTCTCCGGCCCGAACGATATCGAACCGAGCGAGTGGCTGGTGGCGATGTGGGGTGACAAGAAACACATTCCAAAATGGTCCAACGAGCGTGAAATGGATCGTTTTATGGCGCTGATTTTCCAGCACTTCAACGACATTGCCGAACGTCTGGCGGAGTTCCCGGATCAGTTTGATCCGCTGTTTGGCATGCAGGAAATGGAAGGTCAGGAGTTCACCGTAGTGGAAGACTGGTGTTATGGCTATCTGCGCGGCGTGGCGTTAGATCAAGACTGGGATCAGCTGCCAGAGAGCCTGCAACCGGCGATGGAAGCCATTAAGCTGCACGGTAGCGAAGCGCAGTTGGCAACGCGCGAAGCGTTCTCGCCAGAGGAGTTTGAAGCCAGCATTGACGCCATTCGCCCAGCGGCGCTGGAACTGCATGAATACTGGCAGGAACAGCGCATGGCGCAGCCGGATCCAGAACCTCAGCTGCCACACTTCGCGGGCGAGAAAACCGGCCGTAACGATCCCTGCCCGTGTGGTAGCGGTAAGAAGTACAAGCAGTGTTGCGGTAAATAACGCCACATCACCGTAAGAGGGCGTCAGATCGCGCCCTCTCCTCAATCTGCTTTCAATGCTGCAATTTCACTGAACCCAACTCACGTCGTATACAGCCCTCAGGCTGTCTCGTGCGGGCTTTTCGCAACATCTCCCAACATATTAAGAGGCAGGCTTCACCTCAGTGACCAGGGTCGGCAATTGCCATGCACCGCCAGCGCGAATCGCACGGCACATGCCGGTGGTGGCATCACTACTCTGGACGAAATCTTTGCCATCCCATACCCAGGCCGCTGTGCTCCAGCAGTCGCCAATACCGCGTCCTTTCTGTGCCTCAGAAATCACACCCTGGCTGTAATCGGAACCGGAATCGGTGATCAGCTGCGGTTTACCCTGTAATGCACGATCCATCAGCCAGTAGCCATAGCCTTCGTTATAGGCGCCGCGCCAGCATAGCGCGGCAATCAGCACATGCGCGTCATCCACTGGCGTTAATGTGAGTGGCTCAGCGCCTTCTTCGGGTTGATCATCCGTAGGGTCCAGATTATCGCAGCTGTCGTCATCGGTCAGTGAAGCAATCAGCTTCGGCTTGAGCAACGTCAGCTCATCCGCACTCAACGGACGCGGCGCGGCTTTTTCGACGTTGACCTGCTGGATCACCGGCATCGCCACTGCTGCGGGAACACTGTTTTCAGGCTTATTGCCTTTGCGCACCAGTGCGCCTGGCGTACTCAGACGGCCCTGCGCATCGTCCATCTTCAGCAGCGTGGCAAAGGCACCATTACTGGAAAGTTCGAACGGCTCCTCGCCCCCGCGAAACTCCACTTTGCCACTGCCTTTGATCGCATTAATCAGCGCCAGCGTTTGAGCGTCGGTTAGCGTCCACTCATCGTTCTCCGCTTTGGTGACCTCGCCCTGGGCGTGATCATCAATCCACAGCGCCAGTGCATCCACTTGCTTAGAGTCATCATCGCCAGTATCAGCCAGCACCACACGGCCGTGGGTCGGTGCATTGGGCCCGCCCTCACGCGTAAGCAGTACTGAGCCCCCTGCGCCCTCTTCAGCGCTGTAGCCTGCAGCCCGGCAGGTCAACGTATTGTCACAGGCGAGTTCCCAGTCTTTATGGCTAAAGGAGACGCCGTCTTCATCTGCCAGCAATGGTGCGCTCAAACTGGTGAGCAGTGCGAACGCCAGCAGCAATCGGGTTTTCATGCCATCACTCCATAACGGTAAAGGTGGCTAGTGTGATGATTTTTAGGGCGCGGGAGAAGTGAATTTTTTGCGCTGATAGCCAGTCTACAGTGACGCTACAATCTGCTGGCGTAACCACTGTTGGGCAGGATCGCGGTGGAGCCGTTGATGCCACAGCATTAAAATATCAAAGCCGGGAATCTCCAGTGGTGGAGTGAAGACGTGAAGATGTGCGGCACTGCGCACCAGCCGCTCGGGTAGCACAGCGACCAAATCACTGTTCGCCAGCGCTTCCAGCATAAACAGGAAATGCGGAACCGACAGCACGACACGACGCGAGCGTCCCAATTTTGCCAGCGCGTTATCAGTTGCGGCACTGAACCCGCCACCATCAGGCGAGATCAGCACAAATTCCAGCTGACAGAACTGATCCAGCGTCGGTGCCTGCTGTAACTGTGGATGGTCTCGCCGACCCGCCAGCACGTAGCGCTCACTGAACAACTTGCGCTGATGCAGGTTCGCTGGCGCGTTGTCACCGGTATGGAACACCACATCCAGCGCTCCTTTCTCCAGTTGTAGAGCAATCTGCGGCGGGTTAAGCGCGAAGACCGCCATCCGACTTTGTGGCGCGGCCTCGCGAATGTTGTTGAGCGCGGGCAGCACCAGGGCTGTGGACATGTAATCGGTGGCGGCTATACGCCAGGTGTCTTCAGCATGGGTCGGATTAAAGGCCTCCGGCGGAGCAACGGCACGCGTTAATCCCTCCAATGCCTTTCTTAGCGGTTCACGCAGACCTTCAGCGCGCGCAGTGGGCAACATACCGCGCGGCCCCGGCAACAGCAGAGGATCATCGAATACCGTGCGCAACCGGGCCAGCTGCGCACTCACCGAGGGTTGCGATAAATTCAGCCGCTGCGCCGCGCGCGTTACGTTCAACTCCTGCAGCAGAACATCCAGTGTCTGCAGCAGATTCAAATCCAGCGCATTGATATTCACTGTGACAATACCTGCGATATGAGCAATTGATTTCTACTATATCCAGCGGCGTCATAACCTGCAGCTGTTTTCAACTCACAGGACTCAGCCATGAATGTACTGATTGTGTATGCCCATCCAGAACCGCGTTCACTGAGCGGTTCGTTGAAAGATTTCGCCGTCAATCACCTCCAGCAAGCAGGCCATCAGGTGCAAGTATCTGACCTCTATACCATGCAGTGGAAAGCTCAGCTTGATGCTGCAGATACACTGGCGCCACTGGTGGGCGCACACTATGACGCCACACTGGATTCCCGTTGCGCTTTTGACCAACAGCTACAGGCTGCCGATATTGCCGTAGAGCAGGAAAAACTGCGCTGGGCCGATACGGTGATTTTCCAGTTTCCGCTGTGGTGGTTCAGCATGCCCGCCATCATGAAAGGCTGGTTTGACCGGGTTTATGCTAATGGATTTGCTTACGGTGTCGGCGAACACAATGAACAGCACTGGGGGGATCGTTACGGCGAAGGCAATATGACAGGCAAACGCGCGATGCTGGTGGTGACCACCGGTGGCTGGGAATCACATTATAGCCCGCGCGGTATCAATGGGCCGATTGATCAACTGTTGTTCCCGATTCAGCACGGCATGCTGTTCTATCCCGGCTTCAGCGTGTTGCCGCCGCTGGTGTTTTATCGTGTACAGAAATCCGCGCAGGAACGCTTTGCTGGCTGGTGCGATACTCTGGCCACGCGGCTGGATACGCTGGCGGACACGGCACCGATTGCCTTTCGTCAGCAGAATAGTGGCGACTATACAATCCCCGCGTTAACGCTGAAAGATACGTTAGCAGAAGGAAAAAGTGGTTTTGCTGTGCATGTGAAATGATTAAACGGCGTTGGCGCTACTCATACAGCCAACGCCCTGCCTTGGCAGATTCAATCAGCATGCTCAGGGTAAAATCAGGCACCACAGGGACTTCACGCTTGTTGAAGGGATTCAGTATCTGCGCCAGTGACGGTTCGTCCGGATAGTAGGTATCAATCAAAAAACCGCCGCGATCTACCGCGAATTCGCTGAAGAACTCGTCCATCAACGCCTGCGCTTCTTCACGCTCGAAGTTCAGATCGGTATCGATATCAATCTGCGGCGTGAGTGTTTTTTGTTTAAACAGATAGACACCGTCGTAGCGGCGCACTAATTCGTAGATACGCTGGTCGATTTCGTCGGTCATCACCTACCCTCCTGTTAAACCAGCGGCTATTCTGCCATGCAATCTCATCTGCCAGGTAGCGCAAATGATAGCACTGTGCCGCTCTGCTTCATGCGCTGCCAATAAACAGTCGTTCCATGGCTTGAAACCGCGCAGCCAATTGGCTTCCGCCAGAAAAAACATTAAATTACATAAAGATAAACAATAAAATTCATTCAATGACTCCTTCAATGTTGATAGCCTGCACCTGAGCGCGGTGCGGGCTAATAACTTTCTGGTCATCATGGATGATTTACCAGCCTCACACGGTCACCGGAAGAAAGGTGGCGGCTGCCAGGACGTGTTGTTTATTCACGTGATCGACAGGAGATTTTTTACAGGCGCGGGAGGGGGGACTGCACAAACTGCAGGTAAAGGGTTTTTTGATGTTCTCGGTGATCACCACATATCCTCCCTGGCAGATTCTGCACGTTGTGCGGGAAATAATACCGCAATCAATAAAGCGTAATAAGGTCCAGGCGCGTGTTAGCCCTAATATTGGCTTTTCATGGCTTTGAGCAGCACACTGTTCCAGATAGAGTCGGTAAGATTTCATCAATACGTTAATTGGCGGCCCTTTTTCCGTCAATTTTAAATACAGATAGATGTTATAAAACATCGATGCGTGAATATTTTGTTCCCATGACATAAACCAATCTTCTGAGAAAGGCAGCATACCTTTTGGCGGAGGTGCTCCTCTTAACGCTTTATATAAGCGTAATAATCTTCGGCGGCTTAGAGATGTCTCAGATTCTAGAACCTGCATACGTGCGCCGAGCGAAATCAACTCCATAGCGATATGATCATCAAGCACTTCCTGCAACAAATTCTTCTTACTCATTCTGATCACCTCAATCTGTTGTTACGAGATCTTTATTGAGCGAATTCAGTAAATCCGTCGACAAGATAATGCCCGTGTGAATGTTCTGCAGTGCCTCAATTCGTGATTCTTTCGTGAGATTCTCAATCAAGAATTCATCATCAATGCGTAAGCGGCAAATGAATTGATTGGTCGAGGCCAACTTCATCAATTGGGGTAACGTCAGAACTTTAAGATTATCGATGGTCGCTTCCGATAACCCAAGACGGAAGCCTGCTGCAAACTTATCCTGTCTAATTAATTGTTGCGCCAGTAAAAGGTAAGATAAATTCAAATCGTGGATATGCGGAAGATACTCATCAAAGTCAGACATTGATAACACCTTGTGTTTATCGTGCGGAGCACGGGTTCAATAAGAGAGGAATATCTATTCCCATGTGATGCTAATCATCGTGTGATCGTGAGTTAAACGTTTTTGCCAGCGACGCGAAAACCACTGACCAACGATTGAGTCGCACCCAGCAATGAAAAAATGATATCCATCAGAAATTCCCGTAACAATACCGCAGAAAAGACTGACTGAGGAAATCTCTTTAAGATCATGATTAATAAAGATAATAAGATTATTAATTCTTATTAATTATCAAGTTCATCCGTTAGTGGATCCTGAGTTGCTTCAAACCTTTAGATCGCTTCATCATAATCCAGACGACTGCGCAAACGTTTTAATGCCAGACTGTGAAGCTGGCTCACCCGTGTTTCTGAAATATTGAGAAACAGAGCGATTTCGCGCATATTGAGATCATGATGATAATAAAACTGTAAGATGATTCTTTCCCGCTTCGGCATAAAACGTAAGTATTGCGTAATAAGCTGAATCAAATCTTGCTGGATTGAATGATGCAAAGGGTTTAACAAAGCATGTTCATCGTTGGCCTGTTCCCATAAATCGGCATAATGCTCTCGCAGTTCATCAATCGAGTGAAGCTGGCTATTATATTTATCTTCCAGCATCTGATGGAAACCCCGCAGTGGCACCCCCATTCGCTCGGCAATATCCCGTTCACTCGCGCTCGAGCCTTTCTCCTGTTCAACAATCTTGATAATTGCAGAAATTTGACGCGAATGCGTTCTGACACGACGCGGTACCCAATCACGCCCGCGCAGTTCATCAATTAACGCCCAACGCACACATTGTGTCACCCAGGCGCTGAGGGCAACGCCTTTCTTCTCGTCAAAGCTGTCAACGGCGGCAATAAATCCCATTGCACCTGCTTGAATGAGATCATCGAATTCTACGCTATTTGGTAGCCTTTTTTTCAGGCGCAACACTTCCTCTCTCACCAGAAAATGATATGTCGACCACAACTCACTTTTATCATCAATTCCGGATGTTGTGTATAACACATCCATATTAACCACCCTGTAACAGTCTTTAAACTGATTATCGGGCGAGTGCTATTGTTTAAATAGTGCGATAAGATTTCATTACCAATGCTATTTAATCTCTTTCATTCGTCAATGAATAGCACGTTAAAATATCTCTCTGAACTGAGTCTTTTGTACCGATATTAGATAAAGCCAACCCCCTTCGTTGTCACCAGCAAAATCCCGTTGATGCCAATGCTCTGCTCGTCTGATGCCGAGATAATTTTCCCATTAGCTCTCTCACTTGCACGACCGCACTCACGATTTCCTGCTTCACCACCCTGTCCTGATTCACCTAACACGATCCGGCACCGAAATGCAGATCCTCAAAGACACAAGGGCGATAGCTTCCTGTCAGCATCAGCGAAGCATGTTCACGTATTCAGGATGCTGATTTCCCGAGAAAAAAAACCGCCATGAACCGCGATAACACCCTGCAGTAGCGAGCATTTCCGTGCTGTCTCAAGTCAATCAGGTGTAGCAGAGTGGGCTGAGCCTGCGGCATCAATCAGTACCTCACCTTGCTTACATTTAGCGTGCCATTTTCGACCTCCCGCTGTGGGGCTACCTGGCTGGTTCGCCTTTTTTCTGATGAAAAATACTAATCATTATTACGCTAACAACTTACGAGTAGCGGTTATTAGCATTGTTAATTATCGATAAAAAATAACCACATAATTTTAGCGGTTTACCTATCATTAAAAACCTTAATGATTAAGGGGCCTTTCAACATTTTTCAGGAAAATAATCGCAGGAAAGTGCTGAAAATCTGGCACTCTTTAGCTGAAAAATGGGAACGGTGACCGCAAAAATAACATTAACAACCGACCCGCTCTTTACCCTAATTGATAGACAACTTCTTTATGCCCAACACAATCCTACTTGGACAGGCAGCCAGATTAGACAGACGTACTCGTATACTAAGCCGGACGCTGGATAATATGTCCGTGACGTTGCCCGCCAGCGCCACGCGCTGCCTGTATGCACTCGCGGAGGCGCAAGGCGAAGTGCTGACGCATGAACAGTTAATGGAGATTGGCTGGCGCCGTGACGGTTATGCCGCAACCGATAACAGCGTACGCGTGATGATTAACAAGTTACGCCGTGCATTCATGTCGCTGGAGCTTGAGCAGCAGATTAACCTGCTGGCCGTCACGCGCAGTGGTTACCGCTTAATCATTAATGTCCCACCAGCCGTCGATCACTCCGTGCCAGTGGCGATGCCCCTGGCGCCGCCTGCTCGTGGCACGCTGACCTGGCGACGCGTAACAGGCATCACCGCCGCCGGTATCACCGCCGGGTATCTGGTGGCATTGTTGGTACAACATTTCTTTCTGCTCACACCAAAACCGATCGATTTTGTCAGCTGGCATGGCCCGGCGATTCCGGATGGCAGCAGCGTCTGGGTGCCGAAAGGACATCATACGCAACACGCATTGATTGAAACCACACTGCGCACCTATCGCCGTTATGTGCTGGATGCGAACCCGGACAAACCCGCGGCAAGAGTGCTGTACGTCACGCTCAGCTCCGCCAACAATCCGCAACATCAGGGCGTGATTGCCTGCCAACAACCCTTTGAGGAGGCGAAAAATGCATGCGAGTCCTTCTATTTTCGCCTCAATTAAATCCCCGTGGCTCTGGCTGTTTGTCGGCGGCTTTGTGCTGGCGTTTAGCGGCGTGATCGGGCGCTGGCTGGCCACCAGCGCGCAGCAGTCCCAGTGCCGGTTTCCACTGGCGTTTTATGACATCAAAAGTGAGCGTGAATGGGTGCTGACGCAGGGGATTTACCGCAGCTATCACGATGGCTTCAGTGAGGGGCATTTAACCTATCTCGGCACGCTTTCTCGTTTTATGGATGGGCAACTTATCGCACCTGCCACCCCGATTCATCGTGCGGTGTGGTTTAACGGCGAGTTCAACCACAACCTGCTGAAAATCACCGTCACGCAACACAGCCGTGGCCTGGGTGACAAAAGCCGCGACGAGGACGTGCAAAAGTATGTCTTCCCGCATTGGCAAGCAGGCGATGTCAGCGTGATTGCGCTTTATCTCTTTAATGGCCGCGTGCTGGCCTCCGGCACAGAGAGCGTGGCGCGTAATGTCTGCATCAGGTAGCCAGAAATTTAGCGCAGCGCTTCTGACAACGGCGCAAGATGCTCAAACAAGTGTGTGATGCAAGGGGTAAGCCTGGTATCGCCCATCAGGAACTTCATACCTATCCCCTAACGTCAGAGAGAAAGCAGGTGCCGGCATTCTGCGGCCAGATTCTCAGTAGTTAGCGCAACGTGCGTATGGCCTGGCTGATTAGATGAAAATCGGCGCGCCGTGCGATCGGTGGCGGTGTTGAGTCATCAGGCAGAAATTGGGTATTGAGTGCGGCAAAGATTATGCTTTCGAAATGAATATTACTGTTGATTAGGAAGGCGTTGCTGCTGAATTTCAGGCACAAAAAAAGCCGCTCGTAAGCGACTTAATTTTGCATCAATCGATGGTGCCGAAGGTCGGACTCGAACCGACATGTATCTCTACGGTTGATTTTGAATCAACTGCGTCTACCGATTTCGCCACTTCGGCACTGAAGAGGATGCGGAAAACGTTGGCGATTATACCGTTACGCGCAGAGTGCGCAACACTAATCGACAGCGCTGTGCGCTAAGCGTTGAAAAAACCAGCACTTCGCCATTTATGTGGCGCAAACGCGGCAGCTCGGGCGCCCTTTCGGCGCTTTCCTGTACAAATTCCAGAACATTCCCAAACTCCCTCTACTTCGGAACTTTCCGTGCTTACGCCTCTCTTAACCAAAACTGACAACGTCAGATGTATAAAACAAAGAGGTTGAGATGAACAAAGCAGCACAACGCATCATTTTGGGATTGGGTATTGCGGCGGCAATGGCGACAGGCAGTGCGTCGGCAGCGAGTTGGCAGGATCAGCTGAGCAGCGCGGCATCGCAGCTTTCTCAGCAAAACAGCGGTTCTACCACCACCACCACCAGCAGCACGCAGAACGGCGGTCTGTCGCTCTCTTCGCTGAGCGGTTTACTGAATGGCGGTGACAAAGCGGTCAGCTCCAACAGCATGACCAACGCCGCAGGCGTTATGTCCTACTGCGTGCAGCACAACGTGGTGGATAACAATGTGGCATCGGTGAAAGATCAGGTACTGAGCAAGCTTGGTTTGAGTAGCCCTGCCGCACAAGAGCAGAAAACCGATTATCAACAGGGTCTGCAAGGCTTGCTGAACACCGGCAACGGTCAGCAGCTGAATCTGCAGAGTCTGAGCAACTCGCCGATGGGTGAGAAACTGAAGACCAAGGCCTGTGACGTGGTGCTTAAACAAGGCAAGAAATATATCGGCATGTAATTCACGCCCTACTTCGGGTTGCAGGTGCGTTGGCGGCTTTCGTTCCCCCGCATCGCTTACTGAGTAAGTGCATCGGGCGTCTCTCGATAGCCGCCGTACTGCATCCGGAATGATAGTGGGTGAAGTGACCATGAATAAGACGCGAGCTGTCCCTCGCGTCTTATTTAGTATTGATGGGGGGCGCAATAAATTGCGCCGCCATGGGCCATTAATCCATCAGCTCATCAACCCGTTAGTTTCTTCTACCACCCTGCCCAGCACATCCACTGCCTGTTCAAACGATCGAATATTGGTGTAGCCGATCACCAGTCCGTAGCGTTTCTGGGTTTGCGTATACCAGCCTGAAAGCGGCAACACGCGCAGCTGATGACGCTGCCAAATCTCCGCCAGCGCCACATCCTGAATGCCTCGCCGCAGGAAGGCCACGATATGCATGCCGCCATCAGTGAGTTCAAAGTCAAACAGCTGCGGGAAACAGTGCTGTAGCGCATCCAGCATCATGCGGCGGCGCTGCTGGTAGAGAACCCGCATCTTCTTGATATGACGATAGAAGTGCCCTTCACTGAGGAACTGTGCGAGGATTTTCTGCGGTAACAACGGCATACCGGTTTCGAGGATTTCACCCAGCTCGCGGAAGCGTTCAATGGTCTGTTGCGGCATCACCAGATAACCCACGCGCATCGCGGGCATCATGGTTTTGCTGAAAGTGCCGGTATAGATCACCCGATCGTGCACATCAAGGCTTTTTAGCGCCGGGATCACTTTGCGCGTGTAGTGAAACTCGCCGTCGTAATCATCCTCAATGATCCAGCTGCTGTTCTGCTGCGCCCACTCCAGCAATTGATGCTTACGGGGTAGTGATAACGTCACCGCAAGCGGGCTCTGATGGGTTGGCGTGACCACCGCAAAGCGTGCGTCTGAGTGATAACGCTGGAGGAAATCCACGTCGAGGCCTTCCCGATCCACCGGCACATAGTGCAGATTCGGTGCGATGCGCTTTAACAGTTTCTGCCCAAAGAAATAGCCCGGGTCTTCAAACAGGACTTTGTCGTGAGGATGAGCCAGCACGGCCAGGATGAGGCGCAGGTTGGCACGATAACCGGTGGTGATAAAAATCTGCTCCGGCTGGCAGTTAAGCCCGCGCGAAATATTGAGATAGCTGGCAATCGCCTCACGCAATGGCTGGTAGCCCATAATGGCGGGCATGATCATTTCATCGGGCCGCAACGTTCGCGCCGCCTTTCCGGAGATCAGCAGCCACTTCTTGTGCGGGAACTCATCCAGTGCCGGAATACCCAGCCGCAGCTCACCTTTGCTTTCAATCACCGGATGTTCGAGCGGTGTGGAAGGTGGCGCCGTGGTGACCATGGTGGCTTCACCGAGATTCAGTGCGGGGTTCACGCGCGTGCCCTTCGCGCCCTGGCTGACAAAGTACCCCTCTCCAATGAGGATTTCGTAGGCGGCCTCCACGGTTTTGCGCGCGACTTGCAGCTCACTGGCTAACACGCGGATCGCCGGCACCCGGTCGCCCGGCTTTAAGCGCCCTTCCAGGATCTGCTGCCGATAGCGAGCGTAGATTTCTTTGTAACCCATCTGTCTTCCTTCATCACGATGCGGAGCACATAAATGCGCTCTGGAGAGTGAGCGCAGGATTCAGCAGCATAACCATGTCCTACCTGTTTTCCCCTATATTGACCCTTTTCCCTTCGACATAGAAGTTTAAGATGTCCCCATCAACCCGACAACCGCTTGCAGGCTGCTATGAAGATTGTTCATTACCAAACGCCCACGGAGCTGGCCTGCTGCTATGCATTGATGCGCGAACTGCGTTTCAAACTGAAGGATGAAGCGGCGTTTGTGGCACAGGCACAGCGTCAGCAATTACAGGGCTACCAACTGGCGGGTATCGAACAGGATGGTCAACCGGTGGCGCTGGCGGGCTATCGCCTGCTGGAAAACTTTATTCATGGCCGTTTTTGCTACATCGATGATTTGGTGACCTGCACCAACACGCGCAGCCAGGGTTTGGGTGCCGCACTGCTGCACGGTCTGGCGCAGCATGCACGGGAACAAGGCTGTGGCCGCATCGTGCTCGACACCGCGCTGAGCAATCAACGGGCACAACAATTTTATCAACGCGTCGGTTACCACGCGTTGGGACTGCATTTTTATCGCGATCTCGCTGAGGGAGAAAATTCATGAAACTGCTGCATATTCAGGTCAGTCCGGATCTGGCCGGATCGGCCTCACGTAACGCCTCGGCGCGTTTGGTGGAGAAGCTTCGCGCCCAGCATAGCGATCTCGAAGAGACGGTACTGGATCTGGCGCAACATCCGTTGCCGCACCTGGATGCCTTTACCATTGGCGCGTTCTTTACCCGCCCGGAGGATCGTAACGATGCACAGCGTACCGCCATTCAGACTTCCGAAAAAATGGTGGATCAGCTGTTCGCCTGCGACATCCTGGTCATCTCGTCGCCGATGTGGAACCTCGGTTTGCCGTCGGTACTGAAAGCCTGGTTCGATCATATCACTCGCGCCGGACGCACCTTCGCGTTTACACCGGAAGGGGCCAAAGTCGGTCTGGTGAACGGCAAAAAGGTGTACAGCGTGGTCGCCAGCGGCAGTGTGTTTGCCCACGGCCCGTTTGTGCAGGATGACCAGTTCACCCCTTACATCCGCGTGGCACTGGAATACATCGGCATCACCGATGTGGAATTTATCCGCGTGGACGGTACGCACGATCCCGTTAGCCGCGACACCGCATTACCCCTGGCTCTGCAAGCTATTGACCGCTTATTTTGAATGAGGAAAACATCATGACTTCACGCGTTAATCATTTTAAAACCGCGCCAGCACTGGCCAAATCCATGTCTGATTTCTCTAACACCGTGGCGAATACCGCGCTGGAGAAGTCACTGAAACACTTGATCGATATCCGTGCTTCGCAGTTGAATCACTGTGCCTTCTGCCTCGACATGCATGTGAAGCAGGCGAAAATCGACGGCGAGCGCGAACTGCGTCTGCATCACGTTTCTATCTGGCGTGAATCTCCACTGTTCAGCGCTCGCGAGAAAGTGGCTTTTGCCCTGACCGAAGCCCTGACCCGCATTGGTGAACACGGCGTGGATGAAGCGCTGTACGGTGAAGTGCGTGAACATTTCTCTGAAAGCGAAATCAGTGAGCTGACCTTTAAGATCGCTGCCATCAACACCTGGAACCGCCTGATGATTTTGTCACAGATGGCACCGGGTGCACTCGACAGCGCTTACGGGCTGGATCGTGCTGATTTGCGTTAATTTTTACCGCCAGTAGCTTGTGCTGCTGGCGTTGTCATGTTCATCTGCGCTGCCTGAGGCTATAGTGAGATTTTGCACCACACAGGACAGCGCGCATGAAAGGCATCAATATTGCGATTTACTTCGATCCCGACCTGATTCACATCAACGTTCACCAGCAGGATGACAGCTATCTCAGCCAAAACTTCAGCTACGATGACAGTGTGATTGAAGAGATCTACCAGTGGCTGGAGCAGTTCACGCCTAATCGCACCCACATTTGCCTGATTGAGCACGATACTGCCGACATCCTCGCCGATGAGCTGGTGGATAACGGTTATCACGTCCATCAGGTGACGCAGCACGATCTCCTGAACTGGTTTGCCAGCGAGCCTCCCGCAGAACCCGATGGTTCGCCAGTGCGCGCCCTGCTGCGCTATCTGGAAAACGAAAACCCGTCTGAATACCAGTCTCGCACTCCGCAGATCGAAGCCTTAATGGATATGCTGGATGAGCTGGACGATCTGGAAGGCGTGGACGAAGTCGAGGATGAGGACAACCTGCCGGATGACGTACTGCGCTTAATGAAGCAGAAGAAAATCACCGCCAACCAAGCCGCTGAGCGTTTACTGCCCGACGTCAATGAACGTATTCGCGAGCACCTGATAAGCTATCCTGAGCTGATGACGCCCGAGCTGCTGGAAGATTTCTTCCCGGAGTTGCTGGAAGCGTTAGAAACGCCAAAACATTGATGCATTTTGCACACGCGCGCTAAATCGTGCCGCGACGCACCTTGACGGTGTGTCGCGCTGCCATTGGAACTCGGGGAAAATCATGCTGGAACTGTTTAAAGCCATCGGGCTGGGATTGGTGGTGCTGTTGCCGCTGGCCAATCCGCTGACCACGGTGGCGCTGTTTCTCGGACTGGCGGGAGACATGAATTTCCAGGAACGCAACCGTCAGGCGATGCAGGCCTCGATCTACGTGTTCCTGATTATGATGGTGGCGTGGTACGCCGGGAATGCGGTGTTGCACACCTTTGGCATCTCGATTCCTGGACTGCGTATGGCAGGTGGATTGATCGTCGCCTTTATCGGTTTTCGCATGTTGTTTCCGGCGAAACCCGTTGGTCACTCCGTCGAAGCCCGGCATAAGCAGGATGAAATCGACGCCACGGATGCAAATCGTGAATCGGTGAATATTGCGTTTGTGCCGCTGGCGATGCCCAGCACGGCGGGTCCGGGCACCATCGCGATGATCATCAGCTCGGCCTCCACGGTGAAATCGGGCGTCGATTTTCCCGACTGGGTGGTGAACGTCGCGCCGGTGCTGACGTTCTTATCGGTCGCCGTGATTTTGTGGATTTCGCTGCGCAGTTCGGGTGCCATCATGAAGCTGGTGGGTAAAGGCGGAATTGAAGCCATTTCGCGATTGATGGGCTTTTTGCTGGTGTGTATGGGCGTACAGTTTGTGATTAATGGGGTGTTAGAAGTGGTGCGGACTTTTCATTGAAGAGAGTGCGGCCCGAAGGCCGCACCCGATTTACTCTGCTTTCAACGTCTTGCGCACATCCGCGACCTGATCTTTGGTCACGGCTGGGGCATTGTTACTCCAGCCCTGACGGATAAAGGTCGCCAGTTGCGCCACTTCATCATCCGTCAAACGCTTGCCAAAGCCCGGCATCGCGAGGGTTGACGGCGCCTTCTCGGTCGATGGCTGCTGCGCACCGGCGAGAATGGTGTGGATCAAGCCGGTAGGATCGTTGGCATTCACAATAGTGGCCTGATCCAGCTCCGGGAAGATACCTGGCGCGCCTTTACCGGTCACGAAGTGACAGGCACCGCAGTTATCGATGTACAGACGCTCACCTTCCGTCAGGTTTTTTGCTGCGGTCAGTTTGGCTTCCGTGGCCTGCTGCTTCTGCACGTTGTACGCCTGCAGCGGTGGGTTGCCACCGATGAACTTCAGATAAGACGCAATGGCTTTCAGATCGGCATCCGTCATGTGCGAGCTGGAGTGCTCAATCACTGACTTCATCTCTCCGCCCACTGCGGCTTTGTCGTTACGACCGGTTTGCAGGTAATCGACAATCTCCTGCTCACTCCAGCGCGGTAAGCCACGCAGCGACGGCACATCCCAGTTGTTCAGGCTACCACCAGCGAGGAATTTGTCGTCACCGCTGTCCAGCGCCTTCTCGTTCATACCTAAGCCGCGCGGCGTATGGCAACTGCCGCAGTGACCAAGACTTTCCACGATATAAGCACCGCGATTCACTTCTTCCGACGCGCCGCCAATCGGCTGGAACGGCTTATCAGAGGTGAACGCCCAGTTCCAGAAGCGCATACCCCAGCGCTGGCTGAACGGGAAGCTCAGTTTGGTCTCTTCCGGCTGCTCGCTGCTCGGCTTCACGCCCTTCATGAAGTAAACATACAGCGCGTGCATGTCTTCATCGCTGATTTTGGCGTAATCCGGGTACGGCATTGCCGGATACAGACGTGAACCGTCCGGCAGCACACCTTTACGCACGGCATCAGAGAACTGCTGCTCGCTATAGTTGCCGATGCCGTGTTCTTTATCCGGCGTAATGTTGGTGGAGTAGATGGTGCCGAGATTCGACTCAATCGCCAGACCACCAGCGTAATCGGCCTTGCCCGCGACGGTATGGCACGCCATACAGTCGCCGAGACGTGACAGATATTCACCCTGCTTGATCAGCGCGGCTTCATCTTCCGCGTGAGCCTGGACCGCAAAGCTTCCCAGCAGTACGGCGTTAGCGATTAACAATGATTTTAATTTCATGTGCTTATGCCTGTACCAATGGACCTGGGTTTTTCAGATAGTGTTCTTTGATCGCCTGCGCAGCCATCAGGGTAATCGCGCCGATGGTATCGGTCGGGTTCGCCTGGAAGTTTTGCGGGAAGGCGTTACCGCCCGGTACAAACACGTTATGCACATCCCAGCTCTGCAGATACTTGTTCAGCGCCGAGGTTTTCGGGTTATCGCCCATCACCGCACCACCCACGTTATGGGTAGAAACGTATTTGGTCAGGTCAAAGTCCGCGCCCATTGGCAGGAAGCTCATGCTCATGCTGTCTGGGTTCAGCTCTTTGGCGATATCGCCGACGATACCTTTCAGATGCTGTTGCAGCTTGAGTTCGTTCTCTTTCCAGTTAAAGGTCATGCGCAGCAGCGGCTGGCCACGATGGTCGGTGTAATGCGGATCCAGATCCAGATAGATATCGCGATACGACTGACAAGTGGTAGTGATGCTGATCTTCATGGAATGGTTGTACCACTCTTCCAGACCTTCTTTGTAACCCATACCCCAGGCTGGCGTGCCCTTTGGCAACGCTGCCGCCATAGGCGTACCGGTGGCTTGCGAGCTGTGGATCTTCGCGCCGCCGAGGAAGCCGAGGCCTGGACCGTCGAAGTTGCCTGGCGAGATGTCGTTGAACATCTGACCAGTGGCGCCTGCGGTCGCGTAGGAGTTGAAGTTCTTGTCTTTAAAGAACAGGGTTGCGCCGCCGTTCGACAGGAACGCGTAGTTACGGCCCACCACACCTTCTTCGGTGATTGGGTTGTACGGCTTGCCGATACCTGACAGCAACATCAGACGCACGTTGTACAGCTGGAAGCTGGAGAGCACCACGATTTTAGCGGGCTGGAACACTTCGTTGCCGTCTGCATCGAAGTAGAGAACACCCTTCGCCGTTTTACCATCGTCGTGCAGCACCACTTTGTACACTTCCGCATGCACTTCGTAAGAGAAGTTAGGCATACGCTTCAGCGCATCCATCACAGCGGTTTGCGGTGAGGCTTTGGAGTAGTTCAGGCACGGGTATTTCGAGCAGTAACCGCAATAGTTACACGGCGCGATCTGGTTGCCGTACGGGTTTTTCCACGCGCGAGACACGCAAGCAGACGGGTTCGGGAACGGGTGGTAACCCAGCTTGGTCGCCGCTTCTTTAAACATCACGTTGTTCAGCGTGTCTTCCAGCGCAGGCAGCGGATACGGTTCAGAGCGCGGGCCTTCGAACGGGTCACCGCCTTCCAGAATCTGACCACGCAGGTTGCCGGTGTTGCCCGACTGACCGCAGATCAGCTCAAACTTATAGTAATACGGCTCGATCTCTTCCCAGGTGAACGGGAAATCCATCACGCGCATATCGTCCTGCAATACGCCGGGTTTGTAAGCCTGATCGACGTAGGTCTTCAGTTTGATATCGGTTGGGGTTGGACGAATCAGTACCGCCGTCCAGTGCATACCTGCGCCGCCCACACCGGTACCCGGAGCGAATGCGCCCCATTTACGCGTCGGGAGTGCCGTCTGGCTCATGTTGTAACGCACGGTGACCGCCACTTCTTTTGGGGTGGCGAACACTTTGTTACGCACGTTATAGGCGTATTCATCAGCGGGTTTCGGGTAAGCGAAATCCGGGTAATCACGCTCGCCGCCGCGCTCTAACGCGCGAACTTCCAGCCCGGCCATCGCCAGTTCGATACTCATCAACGAGCCGGCCCAGCCGAGGCCGCAAACGACGACGTCGACTTCTTTCTTTGTAATCTGTGCCATGTTAATCCTGTCTCACATACCAAATACGGGGGGGAGGCTTACGCGCGCTCACCCAAGAGGCTGACCGGTCCCAGCGGGTACGGCACGTTGTGCTGCTTCACCCACTCGGTGAAGCTGGCGCGTGCGCCTGGGAAACCAATCGCAATCCAGGCTTTCATGCCCTTATTGCCGCCGTACATGGGATCGGCGAGGTAACCGTGTTTGGTATCAGCCAGAAGCTGGCCAAAGAACTGCGAGGCTTTCAGGTTCGGTTCACCCATTGCCGGGAAATCGATACCGTCATTTTTATTGACCTTGGTCAGCACCGCGTCTTTCTCTTCCAGCGTCAGTTCATGGAAGGATTTTTTGTAGGTGCTCTGCGTCCACTGTTCCACCAGCTTGATGCCTGTGCGATACAGTTCCTGCGGGGTGTAAGGGATCTGATAACCCATGGTGGCTGGCGCGTGCACGTCGAACGGACCCTGCATGTAAATTTCGCCGCCGAACTCAGGGCTATGGAGTTGCTGATCGATAAAGATCGGCACGTTAGTTTCCAGTGCACCTGGCGCCTTGCCCTTACCACCGGCCGGAATCAGACGATCGGTCGCGGCCAGAATAAACTGCCACTCCTGAGCGCTGAAAAAGATCGGTTTGTAATCGGCGAGTTCCGGTGCTGCCATTTCCGCAGCTTGCGCCGCAGTTAATCCCTTAAATACCAGGTCGCTTAATGGCAAAGCCAATAACGACCCAAGCAAAAACTTACGTCTGGTGGTCGGTTTATTTAGAAGCATGGCGCGACGACTCTCACTTGCTAAGAAAGATAATTATTTTTGTTAATGGCTTTATAAATCGGTAAATAACCTGGCAATCTTAGGGATATAAATATTTCTGAATGTAAGAATCAATGTTCGGATGTGTTTTGATGAGAAACCATCATGATGTTGAATTTAGGTTAAGGGCAGGTAAAGGGCTTTCGGAGGGTGAATTGGACTTTTAACCGTACAATTGCTGTGTTTTTAGCAAGTCTGGATGGGCAAATGACCAAAATTGATCGCGTAAAGAAATAATCGCTCAATTCAATCGATAAAAATAAATCATACTTCCATACAAGAGAATTATTCTCATTAATAACATCTTATTTACTTAATTGACCAGTACATGAACGATCTATTTCCTGAAAATGACAGACGGCGCACAATTTAAGTGAAATAATCGCAGAATGTTATCATTTGTTAATTTCCGGGACAGCTCAGAACAAACCGGCATTTTGCCTGAGCGGCGGCAGCGATAGAGTCGATTAATCTATCACTCAGGAAAACAATAAATGCGTGCATTGATTTTGTTGGTCACTTTATGGAGTAGTGCATTTGCCTTACAGGCTGCCACACCAAAAGACACGCTGGTGGTCGCCGTACCGCTGGATGGCATTATCAGCTTCGACCCTGCAGAAAGCTTTGAAACCGTCAGCAACAGCGTACAGCGCAACATCTACCAGACGCTGGTACAAGCCGACCGCGATACGCCACAGAAACTGGCACCGCTGCTGGCCACATCCTGGCAAAGTGGCAGTTCGCCACACAGCCTGGTGTTTAACCTCAAACCGGGTACTCGCTTCTCCAGCGGTAATGCGGTGACACCGCAGGATGTGATTTTCTCACTGACGCGTGCCGTGCAGTTAAACAAGGCACCCTCTTTCATTCTCGCCGAATTTGGCTGGACCCGCGAAAACATCGCCAGCCAGTTTAAGGTGCTGAGTGACCATCAGCTGGAGATACAGTGGCCTGCACAGATCGGTCAGGACTTGGCGCTGCGCCTGCTGACTGCGCCGGTCGCCTCGGTGGTGGACAGTAAAACCGTGCAGCAGCATGCGGTAAATAACGATTTGGGTAATGGCTGGCTGCACACCCACACCGCTGGCAGCGGCGCGTTCACGATTCAACAGTATGTGCCGCAGCAGGCGCTGGTGCTAAGCGCCAATCCGCAAGCTAACCCGCAGCCACATCTGAAGCGTATTTTGCTAAAAGGCGTGGCCGATGCCGGTGCGCGTCGCCTGTTGATCCAGCAAGGCGATGTGGATGTCGCTTATCAGCTCGGCCCGGATCAAATCGATGCGCTAAAGAGCGATAAAAACCTGCGCATCGAGGCGTTCCCTTCGAGCCTGGTGTATTACCTGGGCTTCAATACCCAAAACAAAGCGCAACCTGCACTGGGCAACCCGGCCCTGTGGGAAGCGGCGCGTTGGTTGGTGGATTACCAGTCCATCTCAAAAGATTTGCTGAAAGGTCAGTACCGCATTCATCAGAGTTTCCTGCCACAGGGCTTTGATGGCGCGCTAGAGGAACAACCTTTCCATTACGATGTGGCGAAAGCCAAAGCGATATTGGCCAAAGGGGGCATTAAACCCGGCAGCAAGTTTGCGCTGACGGTGATCAACCAGCCGCCGTACATTGATGTTGCCCAGGCGCTACAGGCCAGCTTTGCCAAAGCGGATGTGCAGATTGAGCTGCAGCCGGTGGCAGAATCCGAGTTGTGGAGCAAAATGCGCGGCCGCGATTTCCAGTCGATCTTTATCTACTGGGGCGCGGATTACGTTGACCCCAATACCAATGCTAGCGCTTTTGCTTACAACGTGCCGGGCGGCTCAAAAACGCTGGCGTGGCGAGTCGGCTGGGAGATTCCTGCACTCAGCGCGAAGACACGTGCCGCTGCGGGTGAAAGTGACGCCACCCAACGCCGTGCGCTTTACACCGATCTGCAAAATACCGTGCAGCAGAACTCACCGTTTGTGGTGATGCTACAAGGTGCGCAGCAGGTCGCGGTGCGTAACAACGTCAATCATGTGCAGCAAGGGATTGGGGTGAGCTTGCTGTTCTTTGATGTGGTACAAAAGCAGTAAATTCTGTTGATGGGGGAATGACTTCCCCCCTCAACACTTTCAGTACAATCTTCATCCTTCTCCTCGCATCGCTTGCTATTCTTTCTGGCATAACCTGTTGCCTGCGAGTGAAAAAATATGACCACCCCGTTGCTGATTGCTCAAACGCCCGACATCCAGTTATCCCTGCTTTCCAATATGGCGAACCGCCACGGCTTAATCACTGGCGCCACCGGCACCGGTAAAACCGTGACGCTGCAAAAAATCGCCGAGTCCTTCTCCAATATCGGCGTGCCGGTGTTTATGGCCGATGTGAAAGGCGATCTGACTGGCGTAGCCACCGCCGGTGAAGGCTCGGAAAAGTTGCTGGCACGGCTGGAAAAGATTGGCGTGACCGACTGGCAGGCACAGAAAAATCCGGTGATGGTGTGGGACATTTTTGCCGAGAAAGGCCATCCAGTGCGCGCCACCGTGTCCGACCTTGGACCGCTATTGCTGGCGCGCTTGCTCAACCTCAATGATGTGCAATCGGGCGTGCTGCAAATCATCTTCCGCATCGCCGACGATCAGGGCCTGTTGCTGCTGGATTTCAAAGATCTGCGCGCCATGACGCAATACATCGGCGATAACGCAAAATCCTTCCAGACGCAGTACGGCAACATCAACAGCGCCTCTGTGGGGGCGATTCAACGTGGCTTACTGGCGCTGGAACAGCAAGGCGCTGAACACTTCTTCGGCGAGCCGATGCTGGATATCCGTGACTGGATGCGTTGTGACAACGAAGGCAAAGGTTTCATCAATATCCTTTCCGCCGAGAAGCTGTATCAAATGCCGAAACTCTATGCCACCAGCCTGCTGTGGCTGCTGGCGGAACTCTACGAGCAGTTGCCCGAAGCGGGCGATCTCGATAAACCGAAAATGGTGTTCTTCTTTGATGAGGCACATCTGTTGTTTACCGATGCGCCGCCGGTGCTGCTGGAGAAAGTGGAGCAAGTGATCCGTCTGATTCGATCCAAAGGCATCGGCGTCTATTTCGTCACGCAGAATCCGGCGGATATCCCTGATAACGTGCTCGGCCAGCTGGGCAACCGCGTGCAACACGCCCTGCGCGCCTTCACACCAAAAGATCAAAAAGCGGTGAAAAGCGCCGCCGAAACCATGCGCGCCAATCCGGCATTCAATACCGTGGAAGCCATTCAGGCGCTGGGCACTGGCGAGGCACTGATTTCGTTCCTCGATGAAAAAGGCAGTCCATCGATGGTGCAGCGCGCCATGGTGATTGCGCCTGGCTCGCGCATGGGGCCGATAACGCAGGATGAGCGCAACGGCCTGATCAATAACTCACCGTTGTACGGCAAATACGATACCGAAGTGGATCGCGAATCCGCGTTTGAGATGCTGCAAAAAGGGGTGCAAGCCGCGCCACAGCAGGCCGATGCGCCGGAAGCCAAAGGCAATAATGTCGAAGTTGATGATGGCATTCTCGGCGGGTTGAAAGACATTCTGTTTGGCACCACCGGACCGCGCGGCGGCAAGCGCGATGGCGTGGTGCAGAGCGTGGCAAAAAGCGCGGCGCGCCAGGTAACCAACCAGATCATTCGTGGCGTACTGGGGAGTTTGATGGGCGGCCGTCGTCGATAACACACTGAAAATATTTATCTTCCTCCGCAGCGCTATGTATGGCGCGGGTATCAGCGACGCTGCAGTGACACCTGCGCGCCGCGACATCAATGACGCTGATTGAATAGGTACAATGATTCGCACCGCCACCATAAGGTGTGGTCTGCTAAGATCGTTATATGGATAAATATCAACAACTCAAACGGAGCAAGCGTCTGGCGCTCGCATTGCTGCTGGTTGCCGCAGTGACTTTTGTCGTGACGCTGTTTCTGCCACCCAATTTTTGGGTGCTTGGTCTCAAGGCCATTGCTGAAGCGGCGATGGTCGGTGCGCTGGCAGACTGGTTTGCGGTGGTCGCGCTGTTTCGCCGCGTGCCGGTGCCCTTCATCTCGCGTCATACGGCGATCATTCCGCGCAACAAGGATCGCATCGGGGAGAATCTTGGCCGCTTTGTGCAGGAGAAATTTCTTGATACCGATTCGTTGCTGGCGCTGATACGCCGCCACGATCCCTCGCAGATGCTGGCGCACTGGCTCAACACACCGGGCAACGCCGATCGCATTGGCCGCCATCTGCTGCAGGTGATGCGCGGCTTCCTTGATCTCACGGATGATGAACGCATCCAGCGCTTCCTGCGGCGTGCCATGCATCGCGCACTGGATAAGGTCGATCTGACGCAATCCAGCGCACTGCTGCTCGACAGCCTGACCAAAAACAATCGTCATCAGGAACTGCTCGATGCCGCAGTACAACAGCTGCTGCGTCTGCTGCATAAGCCTGGCACGCGTGAATTTATCGCGGCTCAGATTGTGCGCTGGCTGAAGCGTGAACATCCGATCAAAGCCAAAATGCTCCCCACCGAATGGCTGGGCGAGCACAGTGCTGACCTGGTGGCCAATGCAGTGGACTCGATTCTTGATGAAGTGGCACTGGATCAGGGCCATGAATTCCGCCTCGGTTTTAATCGCGCCGTGCAGCGACTGATTGAGAAGCTAAAAACTGATCCCGAAATGGCTGAACGTGCTGAGGTGATCAAAAGCTGGCTGAAAGAGGATGAGTCGCTGAATCGCTACATCGGCGAACTATGGCAGGACTTGCGTAGCTGGCTGAAGGCCGATCTTAACAGTGAAGATTCTCGCGTGCAGGAGCGCGTGCGTCTTGCCGCGCTATGGTTCGGCGAAACGCTGGCAGCAGATGAAGCGCTGCGTACCTCGATGAATCAACACCTGGAAGATGCCGCCCGCAGCATCGCTCCAGAGTTCGCCGAATTCCTGACCCGCCACATCAGCGATACCGTAAAGAGCTGGGATGCGCGAGAGATGTCGCAACAGATTGAGTTGAACATTGGCCGCGATCTGCAGTTTATTCGGATTAACGGGACGTTGGTGGGAGGCACGATCGGGTTGGTGTTGTACTTGTTGTCGCAGCTACCGAGCTGGATTCATATATTGAAGTGACAAAAAAGCCGCCATGACATTGGCGGCTTTTTGGATTTTCGTAATAGCGACAGGCTATAGCTGAGCTATCAACTGCGCTTCATCAACAGATACAAGCTGATGGCAAAGAACGCGGCGCTCGGCAATAGCGCCCCCAGAAGCGGCGGGATGCCATACACCAGACTCAGCGGTCCGAAGATCTGATCCAGCACGTAGAACAGGAAGCCGAAGCTGATACCCGTCACCACGCGCACGCCCATCGACACACTTCGCAGCGGACCAAAAATAAACGACAGCGCCATGAGCATCATCACCGCCACGGACAGCGGCTGGAAGATTTTACCCCACATGTTCAGCAGATAACGCCCTGATACCTGGCCACTCTGCTTAAGGTATTTGCTGTAGTTGTACAGACCGCTAATGGACAGTGCATCCGGATCCAACGCGACCACGCCGAGTTTGTCAGGCGTCAGGTTGGTTTTCCACTCCCCGCCCAGACTTTGCGAACCGGTAATCTGTTTCGCATCACTCAGGTTGGACTCATCCACCTGCGACAGCTGCCACAACTTCTTGTCTTTGTTCCAGGTCGCACTGGCGGCATAACGCACGCTGAGAAGGCGGCGCTGATCGGTGAAGGTGTAAATGCTGACGCCATCAATCTCGCTGTCGCCTTTAATGCGTTCGATGTAGATAAAGTCATGACCATCTTTCGCCCACAGCCCATTCTGCGTCGACATCAGCGAGCCGCCGTACAGCTGCTGCGCACGGTAGTTACGCGCCATCTGCTCGCCCTGCGGTGCCACAAATTCGCCAATAGCCATGGTCAACAGCACCAGCGGAATCGCGGTTTTCATCACCGCCAGCGCCACCTGCATACGGGTAAAGCCCGATGCCTGCATCACCACCAGCTCGCTGCGCTGCGCTAGCGTTCCCAAGCCCAACAGTGCACCCAATAGCGCGGCCATCGGGAAGAAGATTTCAATATCTTTCGGTACGCTGAGCAGCGTGTAGTAACCGGCGTCGAGCGCGGTGTAAGCGCCCTGCCCGGTTTTACGTAGCTGATCGACAAACTTGATGATGCCCGATAGCGACACCAGCATGAACAATGTCAGCATGATGGTGTTGAAAATGGTTTTACCGATATAGCGGTCAAGGACCTTAAACATCACTGCGATCCTCCACGACTAAAGCGACCACGAATGCGTCGCATCGGTACCGTATCCCACAGGTTCAACATCACGGCCAGCGCCAGATAAGCCAGGTTCACTACCCACATCCAAATCGCGGGATCGAACCTGCCTTTCGCTGCGTTAGAACGTAACGAACTCTGTAACAGGAAGAAGATCAGATACAGCAGCATCGCAGGCAGCATTGACAGCACACGCCCCTGACGAGGGTTGACCACGCTGAGCGGCACCACCATCAACGCCATCACCAGCACCGCAAACACCAGCGTTAAACGCCAGTGGAACTCGGCCTGGAACTGCGGCGTTTTGTTTTGGTACAGCGTGCTAATGCTCGCCTGATCGGCATCATTCGGATCGAGCGTGGCTTCTTTATAGCCCACCAGCGCCTGGTAGTTGGTGAAGTCGGTGATGCGGAAATCGCGCAGCATCGCCGTGCCCTCGAAGCGCGTGCCTTTATCCAGCGTCACCACTTGAGAACCGTCTTTACGTTGTTCCATATGACCGCTGTCAGCCAGCACCACCGATGGGCGTGCATTGCCTTTCGGACGCAGCTGGGCCAGAAACACGCTACCAAAGTGATTACCCTTCACATTTTCCACAAACAGCACAGTATTACCGTCGCTGGAGGTCTGGAACTGGCCCGCCGCCAGCGCCGCTGCGCCAGGGTTGGCTTTGGCATTTTGTGTGACTTCATCCTGGTAACGCGATGACCATGGTCCCAACCAAAGGACGTTGACCGCTGCGACCGCTGAAGTCAGCAGCATCAGGATCATCGCGGCCTTGACCAGCACGCTTTTCCCCAGGCCGCAGGCATGCATCACCGTGATCTCACTTTCGGTGTACAGCCGCCCAAGGGTCATTAAAATCGCCAGAAACAAGCTTAGGGGCAGGATAAGTTGTGCCATTTCAGGCACGCCAAGTCCTAACAATGTCAGAACCAGATTTGTTGGGATCTCGCCATCCACCGCTGCACCCAAAATCCTGACTAACTTCTGGCAAAAGAAGATCAGTAGCAGGATGAACAGGATAGCCAGCTGGCTTTTGAGCGTTTCCCGAACCAGATATCTAATGATGATCACGCTTAGTACGCCTGTGATAACTTGTCTTTTTGCAGGAAAATCGCTAGTTTCAACGCTTATCAGCCATTTTTCTTCATCAATGGCCGTCATCGTAGCTAAAATAGTATGACGAACGCGTTAGGGTGGTGAAAAAACAACACATTGCCACCACATCTCATTATGACCGTCGGCGTTAAATTGTCATGGCGCCGCTAAAAATAATGGGTTACGAACGCGCTACATTCTAACGACAGCTAAGGCCGTTGTCTTTAAGATTCAGGAGAGTGCATGGAGTTCAGTGTAAAAAGCGGTAGCCCGGAAAAACAGCGTAGCGCCTGCATTGTTGTAGGCGTTTTCGAACCGCGCCGTTTGTCACCCATTGCTGAACAGCTGGATAAAATCAGCGACGGCTACATCAGCGCCCTGCTGCGCCGCGGTGAACTGGAAGGCAAAGTCGGTCAGACCTTGCTGCTGCACCATGTGCCTAACATCCTGTCTGAACGTATCCTGTTGATCGGCTGCGGTAAAGAGCGCGAGCTGGATGAACGCCAGTACAAGCAGGTGATTCAGAAGACCATCAATACGCTGAACGACACGGGTTCGATGGAAGCGGTGTGCTTCCTGACCGAACTGCATGTTAAAGGGCGCAACACTTACTGGAAAGTCCGCCAGGCGGTTGAAACCTCAAAAGAAGCGCTCTACAACTTCGACCAGCTGAAAAGCAATAAAGTTGAACCGCGCCGCCCACTGCGCAAGCTGGTGTTCAACGTGCCAACCCGTCGTGAACTCACCAGCGGTGAACGTGCGATTCAGCATGGTTTAGCGGTGGCAGCGGGCGTCAGAGCCGCCAAAGACCTCAGCAATATGCCGCCAAATATTTGTAACGCCGCATATCTGGCGTCGCAGGCGCGTCAGTTGGCTGATGCGTACAGCAAAAATGTCACCACGCGTGTCATCGGCGAACAGCAGATGAAAGAGCTGGGCATGAACGCGTATCTGGCGGTCGGTGCTGGCTCACACAACGAATCATTAATGTCGGTGATTGAATACAAAGGCAGTACCGATCCGGAAGCGCGTCCGATTGTGCTGGTCGGTAAAGGCCTGACCTTCGATTCCGGTGGTATCTCGATCAAACCTGCCGATTCGATGGATGAGATGAAGTACGACATGTGCGGCGCGGCGTCCGTGTACGGCGTGATGCGCATGGTGGCGGAACTCAATCTGCCATTGAACGTCGTCGGCGTACTGGTGGGTTGTGAGAACATGCCGGATGGTCGTTCGATGCGTCCAGGCGATGTGCTGACCACCATGTCGGGCCAGACCGTTGAAGTGCTGAATACCGATGCGGAAGGCCGTCTGGTGTTGTGCGATGCGCTGACTTACGTGGAGCGCTTCGAGCCAGAAGTGGTGATTGACGTTGCGACCCTGACCGGTGCCTGCGTGATTGCGCTGGGCCATCACGTCAGCGGTTTGATGTCGAACCATAATCCACTGGCGCACGAGTTGATCAGCGCCTCAGAACAAGCAGGTGACCGCGCGTGGCGTCTGCCGATGGCGGATGAGTATCAGGAGCAGCTGGAATCCAATTTTGCCGATATGGCAAACATTGGCGGCCGTCCCGGCGGTGCCATCACGGCAGCCTGTTTCCTGGCGCGTTTTGCGCGTAAGTTTAACTGGGCGCACCTGGACATCGCGGGTACCGCATGGCGTTCTGGCAAGGCCAAAGGCGCCACCGGCCGCCCGGTTCCGCTGCTGTCGCAGTTCCTGTTGAACCGCGCGGGTCTGAACGGCGACGATTAAAGCCGCGAAAAAATATACACAAATAATTCGAGGTGCAGGAAGGCGGCAAATGAGCGACAAATCGACTTGTCGATTTGAACAGCGCTTACGCTGGCCCGCAGGGTGAACCTCCTTCGGGAGGTTCATAGTCCCGATGAGCTTACTCAAGTCAGTGATTCGGGTGGGCGAGAGCAGCCAACGCATCTGCACCTTGAAGTATGAAGTGTATAGACGTATGAACTCATGGGGCGCAAAATGCGCCCCACTGTCATTAATGGAAATAAGCTTGCCATGAAAAACGCCACTTTCTATGTGATGGAGTCGGAAAGCGCCAGTGACGGCCTGAGCGCCATCGAAGCACTGGTGTGCGATCTGGCCGAAACACGCTGGCGTGACGGCAAACGCATTCTGATTGCCTGCGAGAATGAAGAGCAGGCCAATCGTCTGGATGAAGCGCTCTGGCAGCGCCCCGCCAACGCCTTTGTGCCACACAATCTGGCGGGTGAAGGCCCACGCTACGGTGCCCCGGTTGAGCTGGCCTGGCCGCAACGACGCGGCAGTTCACCGCGTGACCTGCTGATCAGCCTGCTACCACAGTTCGCAGATTTTGCTACTGGTTTCCATGAAGTGATAGACTTTGTTCCTTACGAAGAATCCCTAAAACAACTGGCGCGCGATCGCTACAAAACGTATCGCAGCGTTGGTTTCCAATTGAATACGGCGACGCCACCTCCGCCGCAAACGACAGTGTAGAAATGGAAAAGACATATAACCCGCAAGATATCGAGCAGCCGCTCTACGAGCACTGGGAACAGCAGGGCTACTTCAAACCGAATGGCGACACCAGCCAGGAAAGCTTTTGCATCATGATCCCGCCGCCGAACGTCACCGGCAGCTTGCATATGGGTCACGCTTTCCAGCAGACCATCATGGATACCATGATTCGCTACCAGCGCATGCAGGGTAAAAACACCCTGTGGCAGGCAGGTACTGACCATGCCGGTATCGCGACGCAGATGGTGGTTGAGCGCAAGATCGCCGCTGAAGAGGGCAAAACTCGCCAGGATTACGGCCGTGATGCTTTCATCGATAAAATCTGGCAGTGGAAAGCAGAGTCCGGCGGCACCATCACCCGTCAGATGCGTCGCCTTGGCAACTCCGTGGATTGGGAGCGCGAGCGCTTCACCATGGATGAAGGCCTGTCCAATGCGGTGCGTGAAGTCTTCGTGCGCCTGTATAAAGAGAATCTGATTTACCGTGGCAAACGCCTGGTGAACTGGGATCCAAAACTGCGTACCGCTATCTCCGATCTGGAAGTGGAAAACCGTGAGAGCAAAGGCTGCATGTGGCATATCCGCTACCCGCTGGCCGATGGCGTGAAAACCGCAGAAGGCAAAGATTACCTGGTGGTCGCCACCACTCGTCCGGAAACCCTGCTGGGCGATACCGGCGTGGCGGTGAATCCGGAAGATCCACGTTACAAAGATCTGATCGGCAAAGAGCTGATCCTGCCGCTGGTGAACCGTCGTATTCCTATCGTGGGTGATGATCACGCCGATATGGAAAAAGGCACCGGCTGCGTGAAGATCACCCCAGCGCATGACTTCAACGACTACGAAGTGGGTCGTCGTCACAAGCTGCCAATGATCAACATCCTGACCTTTGATGGCGATATCCGCGAGCGTGCGGAAGTGTTCGACACCAACGGTGAAGTCAGTGACGAATGCGCCGATGAGATCCCAGCGCAGTTCCAGAAAATGGAGCGTTTCGCTGCGCGTAAAGCCATGGTGGCTGCGGTTGATGAACTCGGCCTGCTGGACGAAATCAAACCACACGATCTGACCGTGCCTTACGGCGACCGTGGCGGCGTAGTTATCGAGCCAATGCTGACCGACCAATGGTATGTGCGCACCGCCCCGCTGGCGAAAGTTGCGGTGGAAGCCGTCGAAAACGGTGACATCCAGTTCGTGCCTAAGCAGTACGAAAACATGTACTTCTCCTGGATGCGCGACATTCAGGATTGGTGCATCTCCCGTCAGCTGTGGTGGGGACATCGCATTCCGGCCTGGTACGACAACGACGGCAACGTCTATGTCGGTCGTACTGAAGCCGAAGTGCGTCAGGAAAATAACCTGGCTGACGTTGTGGTGCTGCGCCAGGACGACGACGTGCTGGATACCTGGTTCTCATCAGGTCTGTGGACCTTCTCGACCCTTGGCTGGCCAGAGAATACCGAAGCGCTGCGTACCTTCCACCCAACCAGCGTGTTGGTGAGCGGCTTCGACATCATCTTCTTCTGGATTGCGCGCATGATCATGCTGACCATGCACTTCATCAAAGATGAAAACGGCAAGCCACAGGTGCCGTTCAAAACCGTGTACATGACCGGTTTGATCCGTGATGAAGAAGGCCAGAAGATGTCCAAGTCGAAAGGCAACGTCATCGATCCACTGGATATGATCGACGGCATTTCGCTGGAAGATCTGCTGGAGAAACGCACCGGCAACATGATGCAGCCACAGTTGGCTGAGAAGATCCGCAAACGTACCGAGAAGCAGTTCCCGGACGGCATTGTGGCTTCCGGCACCGATGCCCTGCGCTTTACCCTGGCGGCACTGGCCTCAACCGGCCGTGACATCAACTGGGATATGAAGCGCCTTGAAGGCTATCGCAACTTCTGTAACAAGCTGTGGAACGCCAGCCGTTTCGTGCTGATGAACACCGAAGAGCATGATTGCGGCCAGAACGGCGGCGAACTGAAGCTGTCACTGGCGGATCGCTGGATTCTGACCGAATTTAACAGCACCGTGAAAGCCTATCGTGAAGCGCTGGACAGCTATCGCTTTGATATCGCTGCCAACATCCTGTACGACTTCACCTGGAACCAGTTCTGTGACTGGTATCTGGAACTGACCAAGCCGGTAATGAGCAACGGCAGCGAAGCGGAACTGCGCGGCACGCGTAATACGCTGGTCACCGTGCTGGAAGCAGTGCTGCGCCTGGCGCATCCGATCATTCCTTACATCACCGAAACCATTTGGCAGCGTGTGAAAGGTCTGAACAACATCGATCACGATACCATCATGCTGCAGCCGTTCCCGCAGTTTGACGCGGCGAAAGAAGATGCCGAAGCCAAAGCGGATATCGAGTGGATCAAACAGGCGATCGTGGCCGTGCGTAACATCCGTGCTGAGATGAACATCGCACCGGGTAAACCGCTGGATGTGCTGCTGCGTGACTGCTCGCCAACCGCGCAGCGTCGTGTTGATGAGAACCGTAGCTTCCTGTCGCGCCTGGCGCGTCTGGAAAGCCTGACCATCCTGCCTGCGGGCGAGAAAGGTCCGGTCTCAGTCACCAAGATCGTCGAAGGCGCTGAGTTACTGATCCCGATGGCGGATCTGGTCAACAAAGAAGCCGAGCTGGAGCGTCTGGCGAAAGAGCTCACCAAGCTGGATGTCGAGATTGAGAAAATCCAGGTCAAACTAGCGAACGAAGGCTTTGTGGCACGTGCACCGGAAGCGGTCGTGGCCAAAGAGCGCGAGCGCATTGTTGAGCTGGAACAATCAAAAGCAAAACTGATTGAACAGCAGGGCGTGATTGCGGCATTGTAAGCGCATCAGTCCAACTGCTTAATCCAGGCCGGGCACTGCCCGGCTTTTTTACACCGGAAGAAAATGATGACCACCGCTACGCCACTGAATTTACAGGTGCGCCCGATTGTTGCGGCCGATAATCCGCTGATTGCCCAGGTGATCCGTGATGTGTCCGCAGAGTTTGGCCTGACCGCAGATAAAGGCTACACCGTGTCCGATCCAAATCTGGATCGCTTGTTCGAGCTGTATAGTGAAGAGAACAGTGCGTATTGGATCGTCGAGCATGAAGGTGTTGTCGTGGGCGGCGGCGGCGTGGCACCTTTGGCGTGTAGCGCGCCGGACATCTGCGAATTGCAGAAGATGTACTTCCTGCCCCAAGTGCGCGGTTTAGGACTGGCACGCGGGCTCGCATTGCGGGCGATGGATTATGCGCGCCAGCAGGGCTTTCGTCGCTGCTACCTGGAAACCACCGGCACCCTCACCCGCGCGATTAAGCTGTATGAATCACTGGGATTTGAGCTGATTGATAGCGCGATGGGTTGTACCGGACACGGCGATTGTGAAGTGCGGATGCTGAAGGTGTTGTGATGAGTGCGCATGACTGCGCACTCGCATTAAAATGCGGGCACACCGCTATGAAAACGCAGTTCACCATCTGGCTCGCTGATTAAGCGCGCCTCGGCGGCACCAAAGGCCTGCACGCGCGGGGCAATATCCTTCGCTGAAATTTGTTCCGCCAGCTTCAGGTAGTCCTGATAGTGGCGCGCTTCAGAACGCAGCAGTGAGATATAGAACTTCTGCAGTTGATCATCCAGATACGGCGCCAGGCTGGCGAAACGTTCGCAGGATCGCGCTTCAATGTAGGCTCCGCAAATCAACTTATCTACCAGCGCATCCGGTTCAAAGGTGCTGATTTCACGTATCAATCCTTTGGCATAACGGCTGGCAGTGATTTTCCGGTATGGCAAACCCCGCGACTGCATAATTTCCCACACCTGATAGAAGTGATGCAGCTCTTCTTTGATCAGCAGAATCATCATCTCGACTAAATCATCCGCCCACGGCAATTCATTACGCACGATGATGCTCTTGGTCAGATTCTTGTGCGCATTGATAAAGTTGCTGTCCGGCTCATCGCGATAGATGAAATCTTCATAGGGTTTAAGCCACGCCAGAATGGCATCGCCACTCGGCTTATCGGCCACATAGCGACGAATGATAAACACCGCGGTTTGAGCCGCTTTCAGCTCGCACACCATGTGGTCGGTCAGCAACAGCGTCAGATTTTCTGGCTTGCGTGCCTCATCAATCCACGCTTGTGGCGTGCGGCAGTGCAGGAATTCATAGATGGGTTCTAACAGTGGAGCGTAATTCATCGGCGTTCTTTATTCTGGCGGGGAATGAGAGTTGGGCGACGAACGCCGCCCATCAAAACTTAGTGACGCACACCGTCGTCTTCTTCGTCGTCGATGAAGTCGCCATCGTCGTCTTCATCTTCCGCGTCCGGGTCTTCGAAATAAGTGCCCCATCCGTCGTAATCGACGTTGAATTTACCGGCCAGATTCACCAGTTGCTCAACCTGCGCATCAATCAGCTCTGGCTTTAATGCGCCTTCGCTCAGGATGTCCACGCACATTACGGTGCCGCCCTCTTCCAGCTCCAGCTCTTCCGGCTCGCTCACTTCAAAGCCCAGTTTGAAAGCCTCAACCGCCACTTTCTCCAGTGAGTCGAAGTTGTTGCAAGAGAGGTGATGCTCGATAGTGTAAAGCGCATCCGGATCGCTGCCGTCTTCCAGCAACTCTTCAATGATCAGGCGGGTTTCTTCGCGCTGTTCTTCCAGCAATGCTTCATATGCCATGTGCGTGTCCTCAAAATGTTCGACGTGAATGCAATTATTTTCCCACACTGCCTCGCGCGCCACTACACAAAACAGAAAGTTTCTTAACGCTGGGGTTGAAAATGCATATTCATACGGTTAGATTGAATTTTAATTCATTATTAGACCCCATCTGGAGCGCTGTATGAGTCAGCTGTATTCGAGACACTTCCTGAGATTGCTGGATTTTACCCCCGCTGAAATCGCCGACCTGCTAAGTCTGGCAGGTGAATTAAAACACGCTAAGAAAAATGCCCAGGAAACGCAGTACCTGAAAGGCAAGAATATCGCGCTCATCTTCGAAAAAGACTCGACCCGTACCCGATGCTCTTTCGAAGTTGCCGCATACGATCAGGGCGCTAACGTCACCTATCTCGGCCCAAGCGGCAGCCAAATCGGCCATAAAGAGTCGATGAAAGACACTGCGCGCGTCCTTGGCCGCATGTATGACGGCATTCAGTATCGTGGCTTCGGTCAGGAACTGGTGGAAACGCTGGCGGAATTTGCCGGTGTGCCGGTGTGGAACGGCCTGACGACCGAATTCCACCCGACGCAGTTGCTGGCAGATTTGCTCACCATGCAAGAACATCTGCCGGGTAAACCATTAAGCGACATGACGTTGGTGTATGTGGGTGACGCTCGTAACAACATGGGCAACAGCATGCTGGAAGCGGCGGCACTGGTGGGTCTGGACCTGCGCCTGGTGGCACCGAAGGGTTGCTGGCCGGAAGAGCAGTTGGTTGAACAGTGTCGCGTTGCCGCACAGAAAACCGGTGGCAAAATCACCCTGACCGAAGACATTGGCGAAGGCGTGCAAGGTGCGGATTTCATCTACACTGATGTGTGGGTGTCGATGGGTGAAGCGAAATCAGTATGGGAAGAGCGTATCGCCCTGCTGCGTCCGTATCAGGTCAACAGCGCCATGCTGGCACTGACCGGCAATCCACAGGTGAAATTCCTGCACTGCCTGCCCGCCTTCCATGATGATCAAACCACGCTGGGCCGTCAGATGGCTGAACAGTATGGTCTGAAAGACGGCATGGAAGTGAGTAATGAGGTGTTTGAATCGGCGCACAGCATCGTTTTCGATCAGGCCGAAAACCGTATGCATACCATCAAAGCGGTGATGGTCGCCACGCTGGGTAATAAGTAAAGCAAACGTTTACCTTGCGGCAATTTCTGCTTGATGCAAATCAGTGAATGCGTATAATGCGCCACAATTTGCCGGAGGAAACATGCAACAGCGCAGCGCACAATTTGCCGCTTTACCCCGCCTGACCACAGGCGATGCAGCTGTTTCTTTCCGTCAACCATTTATCGTAAAAAAAGCCCCTTAAGCAGGGGCTTTTTTTTGTCCGCAATCCGGCAGCGCAGAGGAGAACGCTATGGCCAACCCGCTATATCGCAAGCACATTATTTCCATTAACGATCTCAACCGCGAAGAGCTGGAGCTGGTGTTACACACCGCTGCCCAGCTCAAGGCTCATCCCCAGCCGGAACTGCTGAAGCATAACGTGATTGCCAGCTGCTTCTTTGAAGCCTCAACACGTACCCGTTTGTCGTTTGAAACCGCCATGCATCGCCTCGGCGCTTCGGTGGTGGGCTTCGCCGACGGCAGCAACACCTCGCTGGGTAAGAAAGGCGAAACGCTGGCCGACACCATTTCGGTGATCAGCACTTATGTCGATGCGATTGTGATGCGTCACCCACAGGAAGGCGCCGCGCGTCTGGCGACCGAATTCTCCAGCGGCATTCCGATTCTCAATGCCGGTGACGGTGCCAACCAGCACCCAACGCAAACCCTGCTCGATCTCTTCACCATCCGTGAAACCCAAAGCCGCCTGGATAATCTCAACGTGGCGATGGTCGGTGACCTGAAATATGGCCGCACCGTGCACTCGCTAACGCAGGCGCTGGCGAAATTCACCGGCAACCGTTTCTACTTTATCGCGCCGGATGCGCTGGCGATGCCGGCCTACATCACCGACATGCTGGATGAGCAGAACATTGTCTGGACGCGTCATGACACCATCGAAGAAGTGATGCCAGAACTCGACATCCTCTACATGACCCGTGTGCAGAAAGAGCGTCTCGATCCGTCTGAGTATGCCAACGTTAAAGCACAATTCATCCTGCGCGCGGCCGATTTAGCCGGTGCACGCGATAACATGAAAGTGCTGCATCCGCTGCCGCGTATTGATGAGATCACCACTGACGTCGATAGCACGCCGCACGCCTGGTATTTCCAGCAGGCGGGCAATGGCATCTTCGCCCGCCAGGCTCTGCTGGCACTGGTATTGAATAGCGAACTGGCACTGTAAGGAGAAACCGATGACTCACGATAATAAATTGCAGGTTGAAGCCATCAAGCGTGGCACGGTAATCGACCATATTCCTGCGCAGGTCGGTTTTAAATTACTGTCGCTGTTTCGCCTGACCGAGACCGACCAGCGCATCACCATCGGCCTGAATTTGCCTTCGGGTGAGATGGGCCGCAAGGATTTGATTAAGATCGAGAATACCTTCCTGACCGACGATCAGATCAATCAGCTGGCGGTGTATGCGCCTCACGCCACCGTTAACCGCATTGATGAATACGAAGTGGTGGCGAAAATCGCCCCAACCTTGCCGGATCGTGTCGAGCGTGTGCTTACCTGTCCGAACAGCAACTGCATTAGCCGCAGTGAGCCGGTATGCAGCAGCTTTGCGGTGAAACAGCGCGACGATGATGTGCACCTGAAGTGCAAATATTGCGAGAAAGAGTTCGCGCGCCACGTGGTGCTCGGTCACTGGTAATCGTGCCTATCGTCCCTATAATGGGGCGAACCAATACGCAGCTGACAAGGGTCGGCTGCGCACTTCTAAGGAGAAGCAATGTCTCGCGAAATCAGCACAGAAAAAGCACCCGCAGCAATTGGCCCTTATGTGCAGGGCGTGGATCTCGGCAGCATGATCATCACTTCAGGCCAGATCCCTGTTGATCCGGCGACTGGTGCCGTCGCGGATGATGTGTCTGCGCAGGCGCGTCAGTCACTGGAAAATGTGAAGGCGATTGTGGAAGCCGCTGGCCTGAAAGTGGGCGACATTGTGAAAACCACCGTGTTTGTGAAAGATCTCAACGACTTCGCTACCGTCAATGCCACTTACGAAGCCTTCTTCACCGAGCACAACGCCAGCTTCCCGGCACGTTCTTGTGTGGAAGTCGCGCGCCTGCCGAAAGATGTGAAGATCGAGATTGAGGCAATTGCCGTTCGTCGTTAAGTAAAGGTAATGCGCAATACATTGCGCCGCTACAAACTTTTGCTCAACTGTGGCGGCGCAATGAGTGTGTTAGAACATCACGTTAGCGGCATCATTTCATGGCTTGCTCTTCCACTCCCGTAGCGGCCTGGCTCCAGGTGTGCCATCTCCTCGTAGAGGCATAATTCGATGGTGTACCATCCCCCGGTAGCGGCACGATGCATCGCGCATCTGTTTATTTAGACGACCTCAATAACTTCTCCAGCGGCCTGACCAGAGCCAGCACAGTTTCATCCTGCACCTGTGCCGCAGCATCCAGTTTGGCATGCATCCCGGCGACTTCGCTGGCACCGTACGCCTGATTACGCTGCATCGCATTGACCAAATCAATGCCCATGCGGCTCAGTTCCGCCACCTGCTGAACCTGCTGCTGCAACGGTTTCAATTGGTAATTGCTCAATATCAACGGCATCACAGCATCACTGTTGTTTTGCCAACGCTGAAATTGCTGGCGAATGGCGTTGGCCGCGCCGCGATCCTCGCGATTTGCCATCAGAGCATCCACCTGTTTGTCCAGTAAGCGCACCGCTTCGCTCTCGGCAGGCAGCACATCCGCCAGACGGTTGAGCGGCTCAAAGTAATCGTAATGCCCTGCCTGGAACTTCAGGTGCTGACGCGTGTAATACTGTGCCGGTTCCAGCACCTCCGCCAGCACGCGCAGCGGCGTGATATCGCTGGTGTTGGCTAATCGCATCATCTGCACGTCCGCCTGCTGATGCTGTTGTAATCCCACCGATACCGTGCCCCAGCGGTCCACTGCGTTTAAACGCTGATACATGTTGTCGCTGTCGGTGACATCCTTCGCCGACCACAGGCGCTCAGCCACCACAAAGGCACGCGGCCATAGACGCGTATCAATGACCCGACTGTTGACGTTTTCCGCCCACAGCGCAGCCTCGCCGCCAATGAGATTGTTTTGCATCTGTTGTGGCGTAGGGACGGAGGGTTGAATGCCGGTTGGCACCTGCGCCAGCTTATTGCCCTCGGTGGGATAGCGCACATTGCCCACCAGCATGTAGCCGGTCAGTTTGTCCTGCGTCAGAGTGACCATTGGCTGGAACGGCCCCATCCAGGTATCAACGCTAAAGGTCAGCTGCGTGGGTGACAGCCAGCGAATATCACTCACCATGCGCCGCGCTTTGCCGCTGAAATCAATAAAGCCACGCCAGCCGTTTTTCGCTTCCACCAGAGTGAAACTGCCTTTGACCGGGCTGCCCTTCAAACGCGGCATGGTGAACTGCCAGCTCTGCGCTTGCTCTCCGGCTTGAATCTGATCCTGCCCCTGGAGTCCCTGCGGCCAGGGCTCGTTGCGGTAGTGGTAAGCTGCGGTTTGCGGTTGATCGAGATAGAAACCGGTTGAGAGAATGCCACGGAAATCGTGCTTCGCCACTTCACCTAACGCATCCTGCCCCTGCCAGGACTGGATCAAAATGCTGTTCGGCAGATCCGGATGGTAAACCTCATCCCAGCCAATCATGCGACGTTGATGCGCTTCCAGGATCTTCTCCACCCGCTGATTGAACCACGCCTGTAATGCGTGCGTGTCCTTCAGACCATGGTCGCGCATAAACTGCTGTATTTTCGGCGAGTCATTCCACTGTGTTGGATCCACTTCATCTCCGCCAATATGGATATAGGGATCCGGGAAGATCGCGGTGACTTCACCCATCAGCGTATCGATAAAGGTGAAGACGGCTTCGTTGCTGGGATCAAGCAACGGTTTAAACACACCCCAGCCGCGTTCCATCTTGTACGGGCCCGGCGCGCTGAGCAGTTCTGGCATCGCCACCGCGATCGCCGAGGCGTGCCCCGGCACATCAATTTCCGGCACCACGCGCACACCCCGCTGTGTGGCATAACGCACCACATCGCGCATTTGCTGCTGCGTGTAGTAAAGGCCGTCGCTGGCCTTCTCCTGCAACTGCGGATAGTGGCTGGAGGCAAATCGCCAGCCCTGGTCATCGGTCAGATGCCAATGGAATACGTTCATACGCGCAGCGGCGATACCGTCGATTTGCCTTTTCACGGTTTCAATCGGCAGGAAGTGGCGTGCCGAGTCGATTAGCACCCCGCGCCACGGGAATCGAGGTTTATCGTCAATGGTGACATAGGGAATCTGCGTTCCCGTCTCATTATTCTCAATCAACTGCAGCAGGGTCTCCATGCCGCGCATCGCACCGAAACGCGTGTTGGCTTTTAGCGTCACGCCGCCGCTGTTAACCTCAAGATGATAGCTCTCATCGCTGTCCGGCTGTGGCAAGGGATCCACCGCCTGAGCGATTTGCACCTGGATCGTCGCCTGATCGCCCGGTGCGCTGGTGGGCAGCAGCGGCCAACCGGTTTGACGTGAAATACGCGCTCGCCAGCGCGCTTCAGCCCCCTCCAGATGATCGCCCGTAATATTCAGCGTGAATTGCGGCGTCAGCGTGAGCTCGCCACCGCTGGCGGGCTGTACCACTTTTTGCGGCCAGGGCATTAAAGGCAGATCAGAGGCGGGGGCAGCAACAGCGGAAAAAGTCAGGGATAAACAACAGGCGAGCAGCGTTCGTTGCAGAGGCATGTAAGGCATCCTTGTAATTAAATGACGGGCCAAAAATAGGCAAAAAATAAATCATTAAACCTGCTTCGCATCGCAAATCAAGTTGTAAAAGGTCGAAGTTTGGCCTGCTTAAAACTTTTGAAGTTTAGTCCGCTTTACCATTGTGCGGCTTTCAATCTTCGTTATGTCTTCTTTGCGGCAGGTCAAAAACAACGCAATTAATTTCAGCCAAAACACCACATATTGCGATTACACTCTGCACAAATATCTACATATAGTTTCACGGAGAGAAAATGGCGGCGGTGGTGATTAAGCGAGACGGCTGTAAAGTGCCGTTTGAAGCGCAGCGTATTGCGCTAGCGGTTCAGGCGGCGGCGCAGGCTGCTCAGATTGATGATGCGAGTTGGTGCACACAGGTCGCAGAGCAAGTGAGCCAGCGATTGTCCGATCGCATTGAGGTCGATATCCGTGACATTCAGTGCGCAGTGGAAGAGACGCTGATGGCCGGACGCTGGCCGCAGCTGGCGCGCGCCTATATCGAGTATCGCCATGACCGTGATTTAGCCCGTGAACAACGTGGCAAACTGCACCACGCCATTCGCGGCCTTGTGGAACAAACCAACGCTGCGCTGCTCAATGAGAATGCGAATAAAGACAGTAAAGTGATCCCCACGCAGCGCGATTTACTGGCGGGCATTGTTGCCAAACATTATGCCCAGCAGCAACTGCTGCCGCGTGATGTGGTGCTGGCGCATGAGCGCGGCGAGATTCATTACCACGACCTCGACTATTCGCCATTTTTCCCGATGTTTAACTGCATGTTGATCGATCTTCAGGGCATGTTGAACAACGGCTTCAAGATGGGCAATGCCGAAATCGAGCCGCCAAAATCCATTGCCACCGCGACGGCGGTGACAGCACAAATCATTGCGCAGGTCGCCAGCCATATTTACGGTGGTACCACCATCAACCGCATTGATGAAGTGCTGGCGCCGTTTGTGACGCTTAGTCTGGAGAAACATCGCGCCGTGGCACAACAGTGGCAGATTCCGGATGCGGAAGCCTATGCGCGCGTGCGCACCGAGAAAGAGTGCTTTGACGCATTCCAGTCCCTGGAATATGAGGTCAACACACTGCATACCGCCAACGGACAGACGCCGTTTGTCACCTTTGGCTTTGGACTCGGCACCGATTGGGCCGCGCGCCTGATCCAGCAGTCGATTCTGCGCAACCGCATCGCGGGGCTGGGTAAAAACCACAAAACCGCGGTGTTCCCTAAACTGGTGTTCGCCATCCGCGAAGGTGTGAATCGCCGCCCCGGCGATTTTAACTACGACATCAAACAGCTGGCGCTGGAGTGTGCCAGCAAACGTATGTATCCCGACATTCTCAATTACGACAAAGTGGTGGAAGTCACCGGCTCGTTCAAAACCCCGATGGGCTGCCGCAGCTTCCTCGGCGCGTATGAGGAAAACGGTAAGCAGATCCACGAAGGGCGAAATAATATTGGTGTCATTAGCCTGAACCTGCCGCGCACCGCGCTGGAAGCCAAAGGCAATGAAGCCCATTTCTGGCTGCTGCTGGATGAGCGGCTAGAACTGGCTAAGCGCGCTTTAATGACACGCATCGCCCGGCTGGAGAAAACCAAAGCACGCGTCGCGCCGATTCTCTACATGGAGGGCGCGTGTGGCGTACGTTTGAATGCTGATGACGAAGTCGGCGCGATTTTCCGCAACGGCCGTGCTTCGATCTCGCTCGGCTACATCGGCCTGCATGAAACGCTGAACGCGCTGAGCGGCAATGAAGTCCATCCGTATGATGCGCAGCACCTGCGGGAAAAAGGCGTGGCGATTGTACAGCGTCTGCGCGACGCCGTGGATGCGTGGAAAGACGAGACAGGCTACGGTTTTAGTCTGTACAGCACGCCGAGCGAAAACCTGTGTGATCGCTTCTGCCGACTCGATGCCGCCGAATTTGGCGTGGTGCCAGGCGTCACCGACAAAGGCTATTACACCAACAGCTTCCACCTCGACGTCGAAAAGAAAGTGAATCCCTACGACAAGATCGATTTTGAAGCGCCCTATCCTGCCATCGCCAATGGCGGCTTCATCTGTTATGGCGAATACCCCAATATTCAGCACAACCTCAAGGCGCTGGAGGATGTGTGGGATTACAGCTATCACCGCGTGCCCTATTACGGCACCAATACGCCAATCGATGAGTGCTACGAATGCGGCTTTACGGGTGAATTCAGTTGCACCAGCAAAGGCTTTACTTGTCCGTGCTGTGGTAACCACGATCCGGCGCGGGTTTCCGTCACGCGCCGTGTTTGTGGCTATCTGGGCAGCCCTGATGCGCGGCCGTTCAATGCCGGTAAGCAGGAAGAGGTGCAGCGTCGCGTTAAGCATCTGGATACCGGACTGCTGGGATGATGCGTATTCACCGCTATTACCCCGTCGATATCGTCAACGGGCCGGGTACACGCTGTACGCTGTTTGTCGCGGGCTGCGAGCATCAGTGTCGCGGCTGTTATAACCAGAGTACCTGGCGGCTGGATTCCGGCGTGCCTTTTACGTTAGAGAAGGAAGAGCAGCTGATTGCCGATCTCAAAGATCAGCGCATTCCACGCCAGGGGCTGTCGCTGAGCGGCGGCGATCCCCTGCATCCGCACAACGTACCACACATCCGCCGTCTGGTGAAACGCGTGCGGCGTGAATGCCCGGATAAAGATATCTGGCTGTGGACCGGCTATGAGATGGCGGAACTGAGCGCGGCACAGCGTGAAGTGGTGGATGAAATTGATGTGCTGATCGACGGGCGGTTTGTGGAAGCGGAGAAAGATGCGCGGCTGCTGTGGCGCGGCAGCCGCAATCAGAAGATCTGGTATTTACGTCAGCCACAGGGCGAGTGTGCCGAGGAGCATGCCGCTCAGCGCCACGCCAGCCAGGGCGATCCACAAGGCGCGCGCCGGGAAGGCACGGTGCAGCATCAGTAAGGACGGCACACTCACGGCGGGTAAGGTCACCAGCAGCGCTAACGCAGGCGCGAGCCCCATGCCCGCCATCATCATGGTCTGTACAATAGGAATTTCTGCGGCTGTCGGGATGACAAACAAACAGCCCGCTATCGCCATCAGCATCACCCAAAACAGCGTGTTGCCCACTGCGCCATCGGCATGCGGAAACAGCCAGACGCGTGCCGCACCCAGCAACAGCACGGCAAAGATATACAACGGAATGGTGTTCCAGAACAGTCGCCACATGACGCGCAGCCAGCGAGTCAGAAACGGCTGCTCGCTGCCGGCAGCCATCACCATGGGCGCGGCAATGGTTTGTTCCGGCACGCTGCGCTGTACCAGCGACGCAATCCCCAACACCATGATTAAGCCCGCCATCAGCCGAATCGCCGCGAAGTGCCAGCCCAGCACAAAGCCCATAAAGATCAGCGTGGCCGGATTCAGCAGCGGGTTCGCCAGCCAGAAGGCCATCGCCGCCCCGCTGGATACCTGCGACTGACGCAACCCCGCCGCCACTGGCGCGGCACAACAGGTGCACATCATGCCCGGCAAACCCAGACCGGTGCCGATCAGCGTCGATCCAAACCGCGAGTTGCCCATTAAGCGAAGCAGCCAGTTGCGCGGAATAAGCACTTGTACCAGCGATCCCAGCATCACACCTAACACTGCAGCTTTCCAGACGGCGAGGAAGTAAACCATCGCGTAATCCAGCGCCGCGCGCCACGGTGAGTCCGCGGCATTCGCCAGAATGGATTTGCCGATCGAGTGGGTTTCAGCCGCCGTGAAGGCTTTGCCGTAGTAGGGCTGCCATTTGACGTACCACAGGCCAATGACGACAACGGCGAGGAACAGCAAAGGTTTCCACCATGCGAAGCGCGTCGCCGGGGCAGATGTTGCAAGTTGGGTCATAGCAGATTCCGTATTCTACAGAATAACGAATGCCGCACCGGAGAGTGAGGCGGTTAATCCATAGTGTTATTCAGGTTATTGGAATCTGCTACGCAAAGTTAGCGTAAGTTTGATCAGGCGCGGAAATTTAACTTTCGCCGGTATTGTCTCGCTGCCAGACAATTTTTTTGCCGAAACCCAGCGCGTTGTCGGTCATCTTCACTTCATCCAGCGTGATTTCCCATAATGGTGCCTGAACCTTGCGGGCAATCGGAAAACGGTTCTGGTAAGCGTGACGTGCCTGGGCTTCACGCTCGCCATTTAGCCGCTGAATTCGGCCACTGTACTGCACACCTTTGATTAGCAACACGGTTTTCGGCTGGCCGTTAACCGTGCCCGCCACGCGCGGATGGGCTTGCATAAGGGTGCCGTGTCGCGTATCGGGTTCGGTCATCAACCAAAATGCCATACGCGTTTCATCGAAGACGTAAAAGCAGTTTGCACACCACAGATCGTCGCCATGACTGGCGCACAATGACAGGGCACGCTGTTTTTTGAGATAGCGAATAAGATGAGAATGGTCAGACACAATGCAACTCCATGCGGCACATAGCGAGGTTAACCTAAGCGCGCTACACTGCCCAACAGCCATCGAACAGGAAAAGTCATATATGCAACAGGGCTGGCAGCTTTACATGCTGCAAACCGCCGCCGGGATGATTTACACCGGCATTACCACCGATGTGCATCGTCGCCTGCAGCAACATCAGAGCGGAAAAGGTGCACGCGCATTGCGTGGCAAGGGTCCGCTGACGCTGGTGTTTAACTGTGATGCCGGCGATCGCGCGGCCGCTTCGCGCCTGGAATATCAGGTGAAGCAGCTCAGCCGCACGCAAAAGCTGCTGCTGGTTGCACAGCAGCCTGCATGCCTGAACGCATGGTTTAATCGAAACGATTAAAAGGTTCAGCGAATGCGATCAGCCCTTCTGCGCCCGTAAACGCATCATCCGCTAACTTGTACACCTGAAACGCCGCTTCACTGCCCAGCCAGCGACAGTGCAAGCCATGACGTGCCGCCGGTTCGAAGCCCAATGGGTTGTAGAATTCGGGATCGCCCAAGACCACCACCGCGCTGTAGCTGAACTCGTTCAGGGAATCGAGCCCTTCATACACCAGCTGTTTGGCAATGCCCTGCTTACGAACGGATTCATCTACCGCCAGCGGCGCCAGCGCCACCCAGTTGCGGTCTTCACCTTGCAAGGTCACCGGGCTAAAGGCGGCATAACCCAACACCTGCCCTTCATCGTCCGTGGCCACCACACCCAGCGTTAACAGACCATCTTCACGTAGCTGCTGCACCAGTTCAGCCTCGGCGGAGGTCGCAAAACTGCGCTTCAATAACGTGTCGATGCCCGCCGCATCTACACCAATTTCAGTACGAATTAACATGAGATCCCCGCGCGCGCCTCAGCGGCCTCCGCGTCCTGTTTCATTCCTGCCTCAACAAAGGCAGCCAGCTGCTGCAACCCCGTGCGCAAAGGCGTGGGCATGGCCTCCAGTTCAATGGCATCCATCAAATTCTTCACCTCCAAACCCAGCTCCGTGTCGCCCTCAATCACCAGACGGCGTTGGAAGAACAACATATCGGGGTCTGCTTTGCGTGCTGCCACCAGCAACAAGTCGTTGGCTTCACCGCGGAACCAGACATCTGCCTCGGCGTCGCGTGAAACGGTCAGGCGTCCATTCTGCAAGGTGGTGATCCAGCGCAGATTCACATCTGCAATCTCAATCCCCAGAAAGCGCCCTTCCAGAAAGTCTAACTCACCTTCAGACAAAGCATGACGAAATTGCCAGTTTAAGAGTTGTTGCAAAACCACTTTTTTTACAGGGAATGGGGTGAGTGAAACAGGTAAGGTAAGGAATTCTGGGCCTTTTTTCACCATCAGGCCGCGTAAGCGCGAAAACATCATCAACAATCCCTTCAGAAAATTTTACCTATATTGCCACATCCAGTCGCCCTCGCCTCCACTGAGATCAAGGAAATCGCAGAACAATTGATTAAATAACCTTCACTCTGCATGCTGAGTGACGCTTTCACTGCCTTAAATCAACATTCACGCCTGTCGCCTTCCCTACACTTTAACGCTTCGGAATTCGGGGGGAGGAAATGTATGGAACTGCTGTGTCCAGCGGGGAATTTACCTGCGCTGAAATCGGCGGTGGAGCATGGCGCCGATGCAGTGTATGTCGGTTTGAAAGATGACACCAATGCCCGCCACTTTGCTGGCCTTAATTTTACTGACAAGAAGCTGGCAGAAGCGGCGCGCTTCCTGCATCAGCACCGCCGCAAGCTGCACGTGGCCATCAATACCTTTGCCCATCCTGATGGGATGAATCGCTGGCAAACGGCCATTGATGTGGCGGCGCAGAACGGCGCAGATGCCTTGATTCTCGCCGATATCGCCACGCTGGAGTATGCCGCGCAGCGTTATCCGCAGGTGGAACGCCATCTTTCCGTGCAAGCTTCGGCCACAAACTTGCAGGCCATCCACTTTTACCATCGCCATTTCGATCTCAGCCGCGTGGTGTTGCCGCGCGTACTGTCGATGCATCAGGTGAAACAGCTGGCGCGTGAAACACCGGTGCCGCTGGAAGTGTTTGCCTTTGGCAGCCTGTGCATTATGGCGGAAGGCCGTTGCTATCTCTCCTCCTGGCTGACGGGGGAATCACCCAACAGTGCGGGTGCCTGCTCGCCGGCAAAATTCGTGCGCTGGCAGCAAACGCCGCAGGGAATGGAATCACGCCTGAATGAAGTGCTGATTGATCGTTACAGCGCCGATGAGAGCGCCGGTTACCCCACTCTGTGTAAAGGGCGCTATGAAGTGGATGATCAGCGCTATCACGTGCTGGAAGAACCCACCAGCCTGAACACCTTATCGCTGTTGCCAGAGTTGTTACGCGCCAATATCGCTTCGGTAAAAATTGAAGGCCGCCAGCGCAGTCCGGCTTATGTGGCGCAAGTAGCAAAAGTGTGGCGCCAGGCGATTGATCGCTGCATGGCCTCGCCCGAGCAATTCGCGGTGCAGGAACCCTGGATGCGCGCGCTGGGCGAACTTTCTGAAGGTAGCCAGACCACGCTCGGTGCCTATCACCGCAGCTGGCAGTGAGGAGACGCTATGAAATATGCCATCGGGCCGGTGCTGTGGTACTGGCCAACGGAGACGCTGGAACACTTTTATCAGCAGGCAGCCGACAGCTCTGCTGACATCATCTACCTCGGCGAAGCGGTATGCAGTAAACGTCGTGCGACCCCATTCCAGCAATGGATGGAATTAGGCCGTCATCTGGCACAACACGGCAAACAGGTGGTGCTCAGCACGCTGGCGCTGTTGCAGTCACCTTCGGAAGTCAAAGAGCTGCGGCGCTATGTGGAGAATGGTGAATTTTTGCTGGAAGCCAACGACATCGGCACCGTTAACATGGCAGCCGAGCGTAAGCTGCCGTTTGTCGCCGGGCCGACGCTTAACGTCTACAACGCACAAACACTGCAGCTGCTGCTGAAAGAAGGTATGACGCGCTGGTGTTTGCCGGTCGAGATGTCGCGCGACTGGCTGATTCAGCTATTGCAGCAGTGCAATGCCGCAGGCCTGCGCGACAAGTTTGAAGTGGAAGTGATCGGTTATGGCCATCTGCCACTGGCGCTGTCAGCACGCTGCTTTACCGCCCGTTCCGAAAATCGCGCCAAAGATGACTGCCAGACTTGCTGTATTAACTATCCTACCGGCCGCCGTGTGCTGTCGCAGGAGGGCCAGCAGGTGTTTGTGTTGAATGGCATCCAGACCATGAGCGGCTACTGCTACAACCTCGGTAACGATTTGGCCGGTATGCATAACTGGATCGACATCGTGCGCCTCTCGCCGCAGGATGAAACTACGCTGGCAGAGGTCGATCGCTTCCGCGCGAACGAAGCCGGCGAAGCGCCGCTGATGATGGCGCGCGGCAGTGACTGCAATGGTTACTGGCGTCGTTTGGCCGGTATGGCGCTTGAAGGCGGACGCTAAAGGCACATTCCGGCTATATTCCTGCTGTTAATAGCAGTTTTAATATGGGTAATGATGCGTAATACTGACTGGCGCAGGTCTGATAACACCTGCGCCATCCTTATCTGGAGTGCCCATGTCTGAGAAAAAAACAGTTCGCCTGTCCGTACTGGATCTTGCACCTATCCCGCAAGGTTCTGCTGCGCGCGAAGCTTTCCACAATTCGCTGGCGCTGGCGCGTCAATCTGAAGCCCTTGGTTTCCATCGTTACTGGCTCGCTGAGCACCACAACATGACCGGTATCGCCAGTGCGGCCACCTCCGTGTTGATTGGCTATCTGGCCGCGAATACCGAAACTCTGCGCCTCGGTTCTGGCGGTATTATGCTGCCCAACCACGCACCGCTGGTGATCGCTGAACAGTTTGGTACGCTCGAATCGTTATACCCTGGCCGTATTGATTTAGGGCTGGGCCGTGCACCGGGTTCTGACCAGCGCACCATGCTCGCGCTGCGCCGCCATCTCTCCAGCGCCCAGGCGGATAGCTTCCCGGAAGATGTGGCAGAACTGATTCGTTGGTTTGATGCCGAAGAGGGTGAACATCCGCCAGTGCAGCCAGTGCCGGGTTTAGGCTTGAAAATTCCTGTCTGGCTGTTGGGTTCCAGCCTTTACAGCGCACAGCTGGCCGCGCAGCTCGGCCTGCCGTTCGCCTTTGCTTCCCACTTTGCACCGGACCTGTTGTTCCAGGCACTGCATCTCTATCGTGAGAAATTCAAGCCTTCAGCGCGTCTGGCCAAACCGTATGCCATGGTGTGCGTCAACGTGGTCGCGGCGGATAGCGAGCGCGATGCGCGCTTCCTGTTTACCTCGATGCAGCAGCAATTTATTAATCTGCGCCGTGGCAAACCCGGCCCGCTGCCTGCACCGGTCGAGAACATGGACAACCTCTGGTCGCCATCAGAGCAGTACGGTGTACAGCAGGCGTTGAGCATGTCGATTGTCGGTGACAGCGATAAAGTGCGTCAGGGACTGGCTGCGCTGATGCGTGAAACGCAGGCCGATGAAATCATGGTTAATGGCCAGATTTTCGATCCGCAAGCCCGCCTGCGCTCGTTCGCGCTGGCCATGGAAGCCGCTCGTTCACTGTAAAGCTTACTGCGGTGGGGACAGGCCTTCTGGCCCCACTGCGACCATGCGCACATCCCGCGCTGGCGATTGCCCGTAAAAGCGGCTGTATTCGCGGCTAAACTGTGAAGCACTCTGATACCCCACGCGATACCCTGCGGTTCCCGCATCCAACTTATCAATCAGCATCAGACGCCGCGCTTCGTTAAGACGCAGCTGCTTTTGATACTGCATTGGTGTCATGGCTGTGACCGATTTGAAGTGATGGTGCAGCGATGAAATACTCATGCCCACGCTGCTGGCCAGCTGATCCATCTTAAGCGGCTGATGAAAGTTTTCGCGTAGCCAGCGTGCCGCGCGCGCCACTTTGTTGCCCGGCCGTTCCGTCAACGCCATGTTGAGGATGCGCGGCCCTTCCGGACCGGTGAGGAGTCGATAGAAAATTTCCTGTTCAATTAACGGTGCCAGCGCCGGAATATCCTGGGGCTGATCCAGCAACTCAATCAGGCGGATCACGGCATCGACCAGTGGCGGCGCCACTTTATGTACCGTAATCCCACGTTCATTGGTTACCGTTGCGCCAATCTGCTGTAGCGGGAAATGTTCGAGGTAGTGCATCAGGCGCGTTTCGTTGATGGTGATCCCGACGCCCAGATTCGGTTTTTCCGCCGTAGCCTGCACCACGCAGGATTGCACCGGCATATCCAGCGTCACTAACAGCAGATCGCCCGGTCCGTAATGCATCACGTCTTCACCCATGCGCAATGCTTTTTGCCCTTGCGCCACCAGTGCAAAACTGGCCCAGGTGGCAATGTGCGACAGGCTCGTGGGTTTGGAGCTTCGGCCAAAAGAGAGAAAATCGATGGGGCTGAAGTGGCGGCCATCTTCGGGGGTATGGCGAGCGATCATCGCCACCAACTGCTGCCACTGTTCCTGATGAATCATGCGTTGCGCACTCCGTGATGAGTGATCACTGTCCCCGCATTCTCGCCTTTCGCTCGCGTTACGCCTAGTCCCTGCACAGCACATTTGCAGGATTGTGCAAAAAGCTTGCAGGATTGCGCTACCGCAAAATTGTAGGGACAGCGCATGCTTACCCTTCCCCGAATTCTCAGGTGGAGAAACACAATGAAAGCACTTGAAGGCAAAATCGCGCTGGTGACGGGCGCCTCGAAAGGCATTGGCGCCGCCATTGCTATGACTTTCGCGGCGGCCGGCGCTCGCGTCATTGTTAATTACCGCCAGGATGAAGCGGGTGCGGCAGATGTGGTCACGGACATCTGCGAGCTAGGCAGCGATGCCATTGCGGTACAAGCAGATATCTCCCGCGAGGCCGATGTGCAGCGTTTATTCGCGCGCAGCATCGAGCAGTTTGGCGCACCGGATATCGTGGTCAACAATGCCGGTATTTTCCATCACGGCGATTTCGCCGAACTCAGCCTCAGTGAAATGCAGCAGCAGCTCAATGTAAATGTATTGGGCACGTTACTGGTCTGCCAGCATGCGGCGAAACATTTCCCGGCTCGCGGGGGCACCATCATTAACCTGAGCGCCCTTAACAGCCAACGCAGCACGCCCGGCTCGGTGTTATGGGCAGCGACCAAAGGGGCGATTGATACCTTAACCCAGGGCCTGGCGCGTGAGCTCGGGCCGCGTAATATCCGCGTCAATGCGCTAGCACCGGGAATCATCCTGACCGAAGGTTTACTGGCTGCCAAGAAGATGAATCCGGATGTCAAAGCGAAACTGATCGCTGCTACGCCGTTGGGACGATTTGGTCTGCCGGAAGATGTGGCGCAGGTTGCCCTGTTTCTGGCTTCAGAAGAGTCAGCCTACGTCAGTGGAGAGCGGGTGTTGATTGCCGGCGGCGTGTAACGTTTAATTTACGAACATAAAAAAAGGGACGCCGAGGCGTCCCTTTTTATTTTTAAGCGTTTGTCGCTTAAGCGTCACGACGACGTGGTGCAGAAGCACCTTCTGGACGTGGGCCACGACCGCCTTCACGGCTGAAGCGTCCGCCTTCACGGCCTGAGTCACGACCACCTTCACGACGCTCAGAGAAGCGACGCGGTGCGCCTTCGCCACGCGGTGCGCCATTACCACGACGCTCACCATCACGACCGCCTGGACGACGTTCACTACGTTCGAACGCAGGAGCATCACCCATCAACTGCATGTTCATCGGCTTGTTCAGAATGCGCGTGCGAGTGAAGTGTTGCAGAACTTCGCCCGGCATACCTTTTGGCAGCTCGATAGTTGAGTGGGTACCAAACAGCTTGATGTTACCGATGTAACGGCTGCTGATGTCACCTTCGTTAGCGATCGCGCCCACGATATGACGAACTTCAACACCATCATCACGGCCCACTTCAATGCGGTACAGCTGCATTTCGCCAACGTCACGACGTTCACGACGTGGAGCGCCATCACGGTCACCGCGATCGCCACGGCTTTCGCGTGGACCACGTGAGTCGCGAGAATCACGACGATCATCACGGTCGCGGAACTCACGACGTGGTGGACGTGGTGCTTCTGGTGGCAGAATCAGTGGACGTTCGCCCTGTGCCATTTTCAGCAGTGCTGCGGCCAGTGTTTCGAGATCCAGATCTTCGCCCGGCTGCATTTTGCTCAGCAGTGCACGGTACATATCCAGATCGCTGCTTTCCAGCTGCAGCTGTACTTTGGCGGCGAATTTAGCCAGACGGCGCTCGCTCAGCAGTTCTGCATTTGGCAGTTCAACTTCTGGAATAGTCAGCTTCATGGTGCGTTCGATGTTACGCAGCAGACGACGCTCGCGGTTCTCAACGAACAGCAGCGCACGGCCCGCACGACCTGCACGACCAGTACGGCCGATACGGTGAACGTAAGACTCAGCATCCATTGGGATGTCATAGTTAACAACCAGGCTGATACGCTCAACGTCCAGACCACGTGCTGCAACGTCGGTTGCAATCAGGATATCCAGACGACCATCTTTCAGGCGCTCCAGTGTCTGCTCACGCAGAGCCTGGTTCATGTCACCGTTCAGTGCTGCGCTGTTATAGCCGCTGCGCTCCAGCGCTTCAGCCACTTCCAGCGTGGCGTTTTTGGTACGCACGAAGATGATGGCAGCATCAAAGTCTTCCGCTTCCAGGAAACGCACCAGCGCGTCAGTTTTACGGCCGTAAGCGGTCCAGTAAGACTGAGAAATGTCAGGACGCGTGGTCAGGCTTGACTGAATGCGTACTTCCTGTGGATCTTTCATGAAGCGTTTGGTGATACGACGAATCGCTTCTGGCATGGTTGCTGAGAACAGTGCGGTCTGGTGACCGTCTGGGATCTGCGCCATGATGGTTTCAACATCTTCGATGAAGCCCATACGCAGCATTTCATCAGCTTCGTCCAGCACCAGACCGCGCAGGTTAGACAGATCTAACGTGCCGCGTTTCAGGTGGTCCAGCAGACGACCAGGCGTACCTACGACAACCTGTGGCCCCTGGCGCAGTGCGCGCAGCTGAACGTCATAACGCTGGCCGCCGTACAGGGCAACCACGTTCACGCCACGCATGTGTTTAGAGAATTCCGTCATGGCTTCAGCAACCTGAACAGCCAGTTCGCGGGTTGGAGCCAGCACCAGAATCTGTGGTGCGCGGACAGTTGGATCAATGTTGTTCAGTAACGGCAGGGAGAATGCCGCTGTTTTACCACTCCCGGTCTGCGCCATACCCAGCACATCACGGCCCGCCAGCAGGTGAGGAATACACTCAGCCTGGATTGGGGATGGCTTTTCGTAGCCCATGCCGTTCAGTGATTCGAGGATGTCAGCGTTCAGGCCAAGGTCAGAAAAAGTGGTTTGAATATCAGTCATGTAGTACACGTGCCTCTTAGATTGCGGCGGCCAGTCTACATAACTCGTCGTGAAAATTTTCAGTCATTTTCATCAAAAAGTGTGAACCGGCTCAAATTAGAAGTTTTGACGAACAGAAAAGCCCTCACCTTGAAGATGATGACTTTACAAGTATTCAGGCAATAAAAGTTCGTCAGCTATTGCTGGTCAGATTCTGATAAATCGTCTTGTGTCTGGCCGAGTTGCGCCAGTTCCAACAATGCGTATCGGTGCTCAACAAAGTTGTTAACATTGTTAGCGACCGCCAGTTTAAACAACGCTTTCGCGTCGTCCTTCTCCCCCAGACTTAGGTAGTACTTACCTAAATAGAAGTTGGTTTCACTGAGATGTTCAGCGAGCGAGGTGTTATCCGTTGCGTCCGCCTTGAGACGTTCCATCAGCGTTTTTTCACTGATGTCGCCAAGGTAGAACTCGACAATATTCCATCCCCATTGATCCCGGACCGCTTTGTCATGTCGCTGTCTCAGCGTGACTTTGGCCTTGTCGGCGTCAATATCGCTTTCAACGAGATAGAGCCAAAGGCTGCGGAAAGGATCGTTAGGATCGTCTTGATAAAACGCCAGCAGATCATCTTGCGCTAACTTGTATCGACCGCCGTAATAGAGGGCGATACCACGGTTTAAATGCGCATAGTTGTAAGTTGGATCAAGCTCAAGTACAGAATCAAACGCTTCATAGGCAGCATCAAAATTGCCTGCCTGCGTTAAATATATACCGAGGTAGTTAAACACCTCAGGCATATCCGGTCTTATAGACAGCGCTTGCGAGAAATCGTTCCGCGCTAATGCCCTCAGACCCAAACTATCATACAACACTCCGCGCTCATATAATAGCTGTGCGCGTTCATCATCGGTCAGGGCACGACTGGCAAGAATTTGTTCCATTCGCGCCAGGATCACCTCTTGCTGCAGTGTGGGCTGCAAAGGTACTGCCAGAACTTCGTTCTTACGCCAATTGGAGTTGCTGCATCCTGCCAGCGTGATAGCTGTCGCAACAAAACACCAGCGCAAAAAAGGCTTCATTTCCCACTCCCGAATACAAACATTGGGATAACCATCCTGTCATCCGCCTGCTGTGCACAAGGATTCCCGCCCTCGCGATGATCCAAACACTTCTCCCCGCAGAGCAGGGAGAAGCCAATCAGTAAACGCTTACTCGGCGTCAGGTGCATTCGTCGCAGCGGTAGCTTCTTCCGCTGGTTTCTGCTCTGTCGCTTCTTTGATGCTCAGGCGTACGCGGCCCTGACGGTCCACTTCCATCACTTTGACTGGAACTTCCTGACCCATCTGCAGGTAATCGGTCACTTTCTCAACACGTTTGTCAGCGATCTGAGAGATGTGTACCAAACCTTCTTTACCGCCGCCGATGGCCACGAAGGCACCGAAATCAACGATACGCGTCACTTTACCAGCGTAGATACGACCCACTTCGATTTCAGCGGTGATCTCTTCGATACGACGAATCGCTTCTTTCGCTTTGTTGCCGTCGGTTGCTGCGATTTTCACCGTGCCATCATCTTCGATTTCGATGGTGGTGCCGGTTTCTTCGGTCAGCGCACGGATAACAGAACCGCCTTTACCGATGACATCTTTGATCTTGTCTGAATTGATCTTGATGGTGTAAATGCGCGGTGCGAACTCAGAGATTTCCTGACGCGGTGTGCTGATTGCCTGCTCCATCACGCTCAGGATGTGCAGACGCGCACCTTTAGCCTGGTTCAGAGCAACCTGCATGATTTCGCGGGTGATACCTTCAATTTTGATATCCATCTGCAGTGCAGTGATACCGTCGCGGCTACCCGCCACTTTGAAGTCCATATCACCGAGGTGGTCTTCGTCACCCAGGATATCAGACAGAACCACGAAGTTTTCGTCTTCTTTAACCAGACCCATAGCAATACCAGCAACGGCAGCTTTGATCGGTACACCTGCGTCCATCAGTGCCAGAGAAGCACCACACACGGAAGCCATAGAAGAAGAACCGTTAGATTCAGTGATTTCTGACACTACACGTACGGTGTACGGGAAGGCTTCTTGCTTAGGCATTACTGCCAGCACGCCACGCTTCGCCAGACGGCCGTGACCAATTTCACGACGCTTCGGTGAGCCAACCATACCGGTTTCGCCCACAGAGTACGGAGGGAAGTTGTAGTGGAACAGGAAGCTGTCAGTACGCTCGCCCATCAGCTCGTCCAGATTCTGTGCATCACGGGCAGTACCCAGAGTTGCAGTCACCAGAGCCTGAGTTTCACCACGGGTGAACAGAGAAGAACCGTGAGTACGCGGCAGTACGCCAGTGCGCACGTCCAGACCACGAATCATATCTTTTTCGCGGCCATCGATACGTGGCTCACCACGGATGATACGGCTACGCACGACGCTCTTCTCGAGATCGTGAACGATGTCAGCGATTTCGCCAGCATCCAGCGTTTCGTCTTCAGCCTGCAACGCAGCGATAGTCGCGTCTTTAACTGCGCCAACTTGAGTGTAACGTTCTTGCTTATCAGTGATGCGGTAAGCATCAGCGATGCCGGCTTCTGCCAGCGCAGCAACACGTGCAATCAGTGCATCGTTAGCTGGCTCTGGCTGCCAGTCCCAACGTGGTTTGCCCGCTTCAGCAACCAGTGCGTTGATGTTTTCGATAACAACCTGCTGCTGATCGTGGCCGAACACCACCGCACCAAGCATCTGATCTTCAGTCAGGATGTCAGCTTCTGATTCAACCATCAGAACCGCGTTCTGCGTACCTGCCACAACCAGATCCAGACGAGATTGTTTGATCTCATCAGCAGTTGGGTTCAGAACGTACTGGTCGTTGATGTAACCCACGCGCGCTGCACCGATTGGGCCATTGAATGGCAGACCAGACAACGCCAATGCAGCAGAAGCACCGATCATCGCAACGATATCCGGGTTAACCTGTGGGTTGACAGAAACAACGGTCGCAATAACCTGCACTTCGTTGATGAAACCTTCCGGGAACAGTGGACGCACTGGACGGTCAATCAGACGAGAAATCAGGGTTTCGCCTTCGCTTGGACGGCCTTCACGACGGAAGAAGCTACCCGGGATACGACCAGCAGCGTAAGTACGCTCCTGATAGTTAACCGTCAGCGGGAAGAAATCCTGACCTGGTTTGGTTTTTTTCTGGCCAACAACAGTCACGAATACCGCGGTGTCATCCATGCTCGCCATAACTGCTGCAGTGGCCTGGCGCGCCATCATGCCGGTTTCCAGCGTGACGGTATGCTGACCATATTGGAATTTGCGTACGATCGGGTTCAGCAAAATTTAAGTCCTTAAATTCGAGGGGCTGAGCACTTTTGGGCTCGCCGGGGTTTACCGATCTTTAGTTGCATCCTCGCGACTAATGACAATCTTCAACCGCTCATGCGGTAAAGCCTCTCATTAGCCGCGCGAAACGCTGCAAGCAAAGATCACTCTCAGCAACAATACATGAGTTTGGTACGGAATGCTGCGGATTGCTCGAAAAAAGGGGCCATAAAGGCCCCCTTTTCGCGAAACTCGCACAAATCTGATCGTCAGATGCGCTTTTCTGCATAGTGCATGTGCTACATCGTTGATCAGATTCTTCAGACTTAGCGACGCAGACCCAGGGTTTCGATCAGGCTGGTGTAACGTGCAACGTCTTTACGCTTCAGGTAGTCCAGCAGCTTACGACGCTGAGATACCATGCGCAGCAGACCGCGACGGCTGTGGTGGTCTTTTTTGTGCTCAGAGAAGTGACCCTGCAGGTGGTTAATCTGAGCAGTCAGCAGAGCAACCTGAACTTCAGTTGAACCGCTGTCGTTAGCACCACGACCGAATTTAGCAACGATCTCTGCTTTAGCTTCTACGCTTAGAGACATAATGAACTCCGAAATAATAAATGAATGGTTGGGTGCCGATCTCTAATTCAGCAGCCCGCTTTAAAAGCCGCGCTATTCTACTCTTCGCCACATAGCAACGCAAATGCGCCGTTAGGTCTAAGTGAGCTTAATGATTAGGCGGGAAACTCAACCACCAGACGACGCGGCGCCACGCGCCCATCCTCGGCGATTTCAGCCATGCCGATAAATTTGTGCTCTTCACCTTCAGTGACACGCACTAACCCCTGTTCAGGCGCATTCGCCGCCTGCACTGGCATCCCCTGCTTGAAATAAGCGGCGACAGAGGGCAACAAATTCACGATGGGGAACGCTTCCGCTGGGCTATCCATCGGCAGCAGCAGCGCATCAAGTGCACTGTAGTCTGGCGTTTCTGCTGCGTTGGCTTCCGCCGCCATCGCCTGCAACTGCTCAAAGGTGATCATGCGCTCAATCGGATACTTCGCCACCTGCAAACGACGCAACATAATCACATGTGCGCCACAGCCGAGCTTCTCACCGAGGTCATCGATGATGGTACGAATATAGGTACCTTTGGAAACGTGAATTTCCAGCTCCAGCTCATCGCCTTCCCAGCGTATAAACTGCAGTTCATACACGGTAATCGGACGCGCTTCACGCGGTACGGTAATGCCTTCACGCGCGTACTCATACAACTTGCGGCCCTGATACTTCAGCGCAGAGAACATGGTGGGTACCTGTAAGGTGTCACCACGGAAGCTCTCCAGCGCCGCATCAAGCTGGGCTTGATTGAAGGTCACCTGGCGCGTTTCGACGATATTGCCATCAGCGTCTGAGGTATCCGTACGCTCGCCAAGGCGTGCAATAACGCGATAGCGTTTATCGGAATCGAGCAGGAACTGCGAGAACTTCGTCGCTTCACCGAGGCAGATCGGCAGCATGCCTGTCGCCAGCGGATCAAGCGCTCCGGTGTGGCCCGCTTTGTTCGCGTGAAACAGACGCTTCACTTTCTGCAGCACATCGTTTGAGGATGCGCCCTGATGCTTATCCAGCAAAAACACACCGTGGACGTCGCGACCGCGACGACGAGGACGACTCATTAGTCCTCCTTGTCATCTTCCGCCGGGCTTTCACCACGACGCTCAACGTCACTCTTGATCACGTTGCTAACCAGGTTTGACATCCGCATCCCTTCGATCAGCGAGTTGTCATAGAAGAAGGTCAGTTCAGGCACGATACGCAGACGCATCGCTTTACCGACCAGAATACGGATATAGCCCGAGGCTTCTTTCAGCGCCTTAAGGCCATTTTTTACCGCATCTTCATCCTGGTCATTCAAAAAGGTCACGAACACTTTGGCATACGCCAGGTCACGCGACACTTCCACGCCGGATACCGTTACCATCATGCCGAGGCGTGGATCTTTAATTTCACGTTGCAGGATAATTGCGATTTCTTTCTGCAGTTCCTGAGATACGCGCTGTGGGCGGCCAAATTCTTTTGCCATTTTTTCTTTCTCCCAAATAATTCGGGAGGCCAGAGGCCTCCCAAATTGCAACACATCAAGTGATGATCAATCGATGGTGCGTTTAATTTCAATCACTTCAAAGACTTCGATCATGTCACCAACGCGAACGTCGTTGTAGTTCTTCACGCCGATACCACACTCCATGCCGTTACGCACTTCGTTGACATCGTCTTTAAAGCGACGCAGAGATTCCAGCTCGCCTTCGTAAATCACCACGTTGTCGCGCAGTACGCGAATCGGGTTGTGACGTTTGATGTTGCCTTCGGTGACCATACAGCCAGCAATGGCGCCAAATTTCGGTGACTTGAACACGTCACGCACTTCGGCCAGACCGATGATCTGCTGTTTGAATTCCGGTGCCAGCATGCCGCTCATTGCCGCTTTAACTTCGTCAATCAGATTATAGATAACGGAGTAGTAGCGCAGGTCCACATTTTCAGCGTCAATCACGCGACGCGCAGAAGCGTCAGCACGGACGTTAAAGCCGAGGATGATGGCGTTGGAAGCCGCTGCCAGGGTCGCGTCGGTTTCGGTGATACCACCCACGCCCGAACCGATAATCTTCACCTTCACTTCGTCGGTGGAGAGTTTCAGCAGCGAGTCGGAGATCGCTTCCACTGAGCCCTGTACGTCGGACTTCAGCACGATATTCAGCTCGGACACTTCGCCTTCGGTCATGTTGGCGAACATGTTCTCCAACTTCGACTTCTGCTGACGTGCCAGCTTCACTTCGCGGAACTTGCCCTGACGATACAGTGCAACTTCACGTGCTTTCTTCTCATCACGTACAACGGTCGCTTCATCACCCGCTGCTGGCACACCAGACAGACCGAGGATTTCGACTGGAATCGATGGACCCGCTTCCAGCACTTCACGACCCAGTTCGTCACGCATCGCACGCACACGGCCATACTCGAAGCCGCACAGTACGATATCGCCTTTGTTCAGCGTACCTTCACGCACCAGCACGGTCGCAACCGGGCCACGACCTTTGTCGAGGAAGGATTCGATAACCACGCCGCTCGCCATACCTTCACGAATGGCGGTCAGTTCCAGTACTTCAGCCTGCAGCAGAATCGCATTCAGCAGGTCATCAATACCGGTACCCGCTTTCGCAGAGACGTTAACGAACATGTTTTCACCGCCCCACTCTTCCGGAATGATTCCGTACTGGGTCAGTTCATTCTTCACGCGATCCGGGTCTGCTTCTGGCTTATCAATCTTGTTCACCGCAACCACAACCGGCACTTTGGCCGCTTTGGCGTGCTGGATGGCTTCGATAGTTTGTGGCATCACGCCGTCATCGGCAGCAACCACCAGAATAACGATATCCGTTGCCTGCGCACCACGTGCACGCATCGCGGTAAACGCGGCGTGGCCCGGGGTATCCAGGAAGGTTACCATACCGTTGTCAGTTTCAACGTGGTAAGCACCGATATGCTGTGTAATACCGCCAGCCTCGCCTGAGGCGACTTTGGTTGAGCGGATATAGTCCAGCAGCGAGGTTTTACCATGGTCAACGTGACCCATGATAGTGACCACCGGAGCGCGTGACTCCTGCGCTGCATCGGTATCACGATCGTCCATCACCGCTTCTTCCAGTTCGTTCTCGCGGCGCAGGATCACTTTGTGACCCATTTCTTCCGCGACCAACTGGGCTGTTTCCTGGTCGATGACTTGGTTAATGGTCGCCATTGCGCCCATTTTCATCATCGCTTTGATAACCAGTGAGCCTTTCACCGCCATTTTGTTTGCCAGTTCGGCAACAGTAATGGTTTCGCCGATGATCACATCACGGTTAACAGCCTGAACGGGTTTGTTGAAGCCCTGCTGCAGTGCGCTTGGCTTACGGTTTTTACCACCTTTACCACCACGGAACTGCGCACGCGCTTCTTCGCGATCAGTTTTCGCTTCAGAATGCTTGTTGCCTTTTTTGGCTGGGCGCGCTGCTTTGGTGGTACGCGCACGTCCACGTCCGCCTTCAACTTCGCGGTCGTTTTCGTCTTCAGCCTGACGGGCATGAGTGGAAGTGGTGACATGGTAGTCGCCTTTGTCTTCTTCCTCTGGTTTTTCCCATTCAGCTGATTTCTCTTCAGCCAGGCGGCGGGCTTCTTCTGCCACACGGCGAGCGTCTTCTTCCAGCTTACGGCGTGCTTCTTCTTCCGCTTTGCGTTTCAGTTCAGCCGCTTCGGCTTCACGACGCGCCTTATCAGACTGCGCAGCCTTGGTTACTTCATCGGTAGGTTGATTAGTCACTTTCTCATTTTCCGCTGCTTCACGCTTGGCCTTTTCAGCGGCTTCGCGCTTGGCTTTATCTTCGGCTTCACGTTGCGCTTTTTGTTCAGCTTCGCGACGGGCTTGTTCTTCCGCCTCGCGACGCGCCTGCTCTTCCGCTTCACGCTGCGCCTCGGCTTCAGCTTCTGCCTGAGCTTGCTCAGACTCAGCATCACCTTTCACGTATGTGCGTTTTTTGCGGACTTCGATTTGCACCGACTTACTTTTACCCCCGGTGACGGGAATATTCAAGGTGCTGCGCGTTTTGCGCTGTAATGTCAGTTTACTTGAACCGGTCTGACCGTGCTCACGATTCAAATGGGACAGTAAGGTTTCTTTCTCTTGCTGGGACACCGCATCGTTTTCAGACTTGCGGATCCCTGCGTCAGCAAATTGCTGTACCAGGCGATCGACCGGAGTCTGAATTTCGGCGGCCAGCGATTTTACGGTTACATCTGTCATGCTGTTCCTTCCTGTTATTACGCGTCATCGCCGAACCAGCAGATATTACGTGCAGCCATAATCAGCGCACCGGCCTTCTCATCATCCAGCCCTTCAATATCTGTCAGATCGTCAACACCTTGCTCAGCGAGATCTTCCAGCGTGCAAACGCCTTTAGACGCCAGGCGATACGCCAGCGCACGATCCAGGCCCTCAAGATTCAGAAGATCCTCAGCGGGCTCCTGATTACCAAGGCTCTCTTCTTTCGCTAATGCCAGGGTGGTCAACGCATTTTTTGCTCGTTCACGCAGGGCTTCAATGGTCTCTTCGTCGAGGCCGTCGATTTCCAGCAACTCGTTGATTGGCACGTAAGCCAATTCTTCCAGCGAAGAGAAGCCCTCTTCCACCAGTACGGTGGCGAACTCTTCGTCGATGTCGAGATGTTTGGTGAACATATCGATCGCTGCGTGGGCTTCAGCCTGATGCTTAGCCTGCAGATCATCGACGGTCATCACGTTCAGTTCCCAACCGCTCAGTTGGGAAGCCAGACGCACGTTTTGGCCGTTACGGCCGATCGCCTGAGCCAGATTACCGGCTTCAACAGCGATATCCATGGTGTGATTGTCTTCATCCACCACGATTGACGCCACATCGGCTGGCGCCATGGCGTTAATCACGAACTGCGCCGGGTTATCGTCCCACAGCACGATATCGATACGCTCGCCACCCAGCTCGCTTGATACAGCCTGGACGCGCGCACCGCGCATACCCACACAAGCGCCTACCGGATCAATACGTTTATCGTTGGTTTTCACCGCGATTTTAGCGCGTGAACCTGGATCGCGCGCAGCCGCTTTGATCTCGATAACTTCTTCACCGATTTCTGGCACCTCAATGCGGAACAGTTCGATCAGCATTTCTGGTTTAGAACGAGTGACAAACAGCTGTGCACCACGCGCTTCCGGGCGAACGGCATATAACACGCCGCGAATACGGTCGCCTGGACGGAAGTTTTCACGTGGCAGCATATCTTCGCGTCCGATCACAGCTTCAGCATTGCTGCCCAGATCGAGTGAGATACTGTCGCGGTTTACTTTCTTCACCACGCCGGTGATGATTTCACCTTCGTGTTGACGGAACTGATCAACCACCATCGCGCGCTCAGCTTCACGTACTTTCTGCACGATAACCTGCTTGGCGGTTTGGGTGGTGATACGGTCGAAGGTGACAGATTCGATCTGGTCTTCAACGTATTCGCCCAGATTGAACGCTTCGTCTTCAAAGCGGGCCGCATCCAGCGTAATTTCACGAGTCGGCTGTGTCACTTCTTCCACAATCTGCCAGCGACGGAAAGTATCGAAATCACCGCTGCGACGGTCAATGCTGACGCGCACTTCGATCTCTTGCTCATACTTCTTTTTAGTCGCAGTGGCCAAAGCGCTCTCAAGCGCTTCGAAGATTTTCTCACGTGGCAGGGCTTTTTCGTTAGAAACGGCTTCTACTACAGCTAAGATCTCTTTGTTCATCCTGGTTAGCCTCAATCCGGACTTTTAAAAGTGGGGGACCAGGTTCGCTTTCTGAATATTACTCAGCGCGAACACCTCATCGTTACCCTCAACGGTTACCGTGATCATCTCACCTTCCACGGATTTGATGATCCCCTGCCATTTACGGCGGTTCTGTACGGCCATGCGCAGTGTCAGGCTCACCTCATCACCGGCGAAACGTGCATAGTGTTCAGCAGTGAAAAGAGGACGCTCGAGACCTGGCGAGGAGACTTCAAGGTTGTAAGCCACCGTAATGGGATCTTCCACATCCATTACCGCGCTGACCTGGTGGCTAACATCGGCACAATCATCAACATTGATACCATTCTCACTATCAATATAGATGCGCAAAGTCGATGTGCGACCGCGAACGAATTCGATACCGACCAATTCGTAGCCAAGCGCTTCTACTGGAGCGGTGATCAAATCAGTCAATTTTTGCTCTAATGTGGACAAGCCCACCCCCAAGACATAAAAAAAGGGCCTATAGCCCAGTATTGCGATTCCTGATAACAAAAAACCCCGAAAATTCGGGGCTTTTTGTGACTGGACCCTGTACGCCGCATAGCGGCTTCGGCACACAATCCAAAAGAATTTTTTTCAAAAAACACTGAGGATGCGTCCGTCGATGCATACAGTATATTTGAAAAAGAACTCTAAGGGAAAGTGGTTGCGGGGGCCGGATTTGAACCGACGACCTTCGGGTTATGAGCCCGACGAGCTACCAGGCTGCTCCACCCCGCGTCCGAAAACGTGGCGAATAATACGCCGACCTTGCTAAAAAAGCAAGTTTTACTGAGATTTGGTACCGAGGACGGGACTTGAACCCGTAAGCCCTTTCGAGCACTACCACCTCAAGGTAGCGTGTCTACCAATTTCACCACCTCGGTACTGCACTGACTGCGACGTTATGTTGCCGCTAAAGCATTGACGATGTTACTGCGGGATATCATTGCCCGGGGTTGCCGGTTTAGCTGGCTGAGTCTGCTGTTCAGACTGAGCTGGCGCAGTGAGGTTTTCCCACTCGCTTCCTTTAGAAGACTTGTTCGTGTTCAGATTGCCCAGGATCAAGCTGATAATGAAGAACAGGGTCGCCAGTACTGCAGTCATACGTGTCATGAAGTTACCAGACCCGTTTGAACCGAACAGTGTACCAGAGGCGCCTGCACCGAATGAGGCTCCCATATCAGCGCCTTTGCCTTGCTGAAGCATGATCAGACCTACAAGGCCAATCGCAACAATAAGGAAAACAACTAACAGAGCTTCGTACATAATCAACCTGTTTCCTTGCGCGTTATCCGCACAGTTAAAGCTTCACCAATATTGACGGGGAGTATCGTCATCACCCATCAGAAGCGGGTGTGAATACTAACCAATGGGGCATACCTCTGCAAGCGCAATTTTCACGAACTTTATTGATTGCGGAAAAAAACGCCAGGGTGGTGATTTAACAGGCGGAAAGTCGAGATCTCGCCGCCTGATAACACCTTTAAACCGCTTTCACTGCATCAGCAATTTTATGCGCCAACTCGGTGACTAAAGTTTCGTCTTCCCCCTCAACCATCACGCGAATCAGCGGTTCAGTACCGGATTTACGTAACAGTACACGACCACGCCCTGCTAACGTTTTTTCGACTTCAGCACTAACGGCTTTAACGCTCTCGGATTCCAGAGGATCATGACTGCCGCTGAAGCGTACGTTGACCAGAACCTGCGGCAGCATTTTCATGCCACTGCACAAATCATGCAGACTCATGTGATTACGCACAATAGCAGTGAGCACTTGCAAACTTGCCACGATGCCGTCACCGGTACTGATTTTGTCCAGCAGGATGACATGGCCAGAGTTTTCAGCCCCCATGCGCCAGCCCTTCTCCTGCATTTTTTCCAGCACGTAGCGGTCACCCACTTTGGCACGCGTGAAGGGAATGCCCAACTGTTTCAACGCCAGTTCCAGCCCCATATTACTCATCAACGTGCCCACCACGCCGCCGCGCAGTTGCCCCTGACGCAACGCTTCACGTGCAATGATGTAGAGAATCTGGTCACCATCGACCTTCATGCCCAGATGATCAACCATCATGATGCGGTCGCCATCGCCATCGTAAGCAAGGCCCAAATCGGCCTTCTCTTCCAGCACGCGCTCCTGCAGCATGCGGAGATCGGTTGCGCCGCACTCTTTGTTGATGTTCATGCCATCGGGCTGAACGCCAATCGCAATCACCTTAGCGCCCAATTCACGCAGCACGTTAGGCGCGATGTGATAGGTCGCACCATTAGCGCAATCCACCACAATTTTCAGGCCGTTGAGGCTTAACTCGCTCGGGAATGTGCCTTTACAGAACTCAATATAGCGGCCGGCAGCGTCAACAATACGGCTGGCGCGCCCCAGCTCAGCGGACTCGACACAGGTCAGCGGCTTCTCTAACTCAAGCTCGATGGCTTCTTCCACTTCATCCGGTAATTTAGTGCCTTCCGCAGAGAAGAATTTGATGCCGTTATCGTCGAAAGGATTATGCGATGCAGAGATCACGATACCGGCTTCTGCGCGGAAGGTACGCGTCAGATAGGCAATCGCGGGCGTTGGCATGGGTCCCGTAAAGGCCGCCGACAAACCGGCTGCAGCCAGGCCGGCTTCCAGTGCCGATTCCAGCATATAGCCAGAAATGCGTGTGTCTTTACCAATCAATACTTTACGCGAACCCGAACGCGCCAGGACCTTACCCGCAGCAAAGCCCAGCTTCAGTACAAAATCAGGCGTGATCGGCGCTTCACCGACCTTGCCACGAATACCATCTGTACCGAAATATTTACGATTACTCATGCTTTATCCTTTTGCTCTCCGTGTCGCTTCGACAATACGCATCGCTTCGACAGTCTCTTTAACATCATGCACGCGAATAATTTGTGCACCCTGCATAGCGGCAATCACCGCACAGCTCAGGCTGCCGGTCAGACGCTGCGTCGGGCCGACATTTAACAGCTGGCCAATCATCGATTTACGTGACATTCCGACCAGTAGCGGTAAGCCAAAATGGTGGAAATGGCTGAGTTCTGCCAGCAGTTGATAATTGTGGTTGAGATTCTTACCGAAACCGAAGCCAGGGTCGAGCAACAGATTCTCTTTTTTAATGCCTGCCGCTTCGCAGCGTGCAATCTGTGCATGGAAGTAAGCGTCCACTTCACCCACGATATTCTGATATTCAGGTGCTTGCTGCATGGTACGAGGTTCGCCCTGCATATGCATCAGACACACCGGCAGACCGGTTTCTGCTGCTGCTGCCAACGCACCCGGTTCTGACAGTGAGCGAATATCATTAATGATGTGAGCACCCACTCGCGCTGATTCACGGATCACTTCTGGCTTTGAAGTATCCACGGAAATCCACACTTCAAAACGCTGAGCAATGGCTTCCACTACCGGAATCACGCGCGCTAACTCTTCATCTACGCTGACTTCATCGGCACCTGGCCGCGTAGATTCCCCGCCGACATCGATGATGGTTGCGCCCGCATTCACCATCTCATTGGTATGGGTCAGCGCATCCACCAACGTGTTGTGTGTTCCGCCATCAGAGAAGGAGTCCGGCGTGACATTCAAAATACCCATCACATGGGGAAACGACAGATCGAGATGGGAATCACGGGCGAACAACTTCATGGCGGGAATCTCCTTGGGAATCACGGTATCACTGAATGTAAAAAACCCCGGACCGGCCGGGGTTTTTGCTGAGGTTTGTGGCCTCTTATTTGTCGAGCTGTTCTGACATGGTGTTGCCAGGATTTGGCGTACGCGGTTCATCAACCGGACGTGGCGCCTTTGGCGTGCCATTGTTGTCCGATGAACTGCTGCTGCCTGAATCATCCCAACCTGCAGGTGGGCGAACTTCACGGCGAGCCATCAAGTCATCAATCTGTGGCGCATCAATGGTTTCATACTTCATCAGCGCGTCTTTCATCGCGTGAAGGATGTCCATGTTCTCACCCAGCAGAACACGAGCACGTTGGTAGTTGCTATCGATCAGGTGTTTAACTTCCTGGTCGATGATGCGTGCTGTTTCATCTGACATGTGTTTAGCCTTGGCCACAGAGCGGCCGAGGAACACTTCGCCTTCTTCTTCAGCATAAAGCAACGGACCTAACTTCTCGTTGAAGCCCCACTGCGTCACCATGTTGCGCGCCAGGTTAGTGGCGACTTTAATATCGTTAGATGCACCGGTAGAAACGTGTTCTGCGCCGTAGATGATCTCTTCCGCCAGACGACCGCCGTACAGCGTCGAGATCTGACTTTCAAGTTTCTGGCGGCTGGCGCTAATCGCGTCGCCTTCTGGCAGGAAGAAGGTCACACCCAGCGCACGTCCACGCGGAATAATCGTCACTTTGTGCACCGGATCGTGTTCCGGTACCAGACGACCAATAATTGCATGGCCCGCTTCGTGGTAAGCGGTGGATTCTTTCTGCGCTTCCGTCATCACCATGGAGCGACGTTCTGCACCCATCATGATTTTGTCTTTCGCTTTCTCGAACTCAACCATCGAGACCACACGCTTGTTGCCACGTGCAGCAAACAGTGCCGCTTCGTTGACAAGGTTAGCGAGGTCAGCACCCGAGAAGCCCGGCGTACCTCGTGCGATGATCGCTGCATCAATGTCAGTGGCCAGCGGCACACGACGCATATGCACTTTCAGAATCTGTTCACGACCGCGAACATCTGGCAGACCGACCACAACTTGGCGGTCAAAACGACCTGGGCGCAGCAGCGCGGGGTCAAGTACGTCTGGACGGTTAGTTGCGGCGATAACAATGATGCCTTCATTACCTTCGAAGCCATCCATCTCAACCAGCATCTGGTTCAGCGTCTGCTCACGTTCATCATGACCACCGCCTAAACCGGCGCCACGTTGACGGCCAACGGCATCGATTTCATCGATAAAGATGATGCACGGTGCGGCTTTCTTCGCCTGCTCGAACATGTCACGCACACGAGATGCACCGACACCCACGAACATTTCAACGAAGTCAGAACCGGAGATAGTGAAGAACGGTACTTTTGCTTCGCCAGCAATCGCTTTAGCCAGCAAAGTTTTACCCGTACCCGGAGGGCCGACCATCAGGACGCCTTTCGGGATCTTACCACCCAGTTTCTGGAAGCGGCTTGGCTCGCGCAGATACTCAACCAGTTCACCCACTTCTTCTTTCGCTTCATCGCAACCTGCGACATCTGCAAACGTGGTCTTGATCTGGTCTTCGGTCAGCATGCGGGCTTTACTCTTGCCAAAGGACATTGCGCCTTTGCCACCGCCGCCCTGCATCTGCCGCATAAAGAAGATCCAAACGCCAATCAACAGCAGCATTGGGAACCAGGAGATGAAGATGGAAGCCAGCAGGCTTGGCTCTTCTGGTGGTTCGCCAATCACTTTGACGTTTTTGGTCAAGAGGTTATCAAGCAACTTGGGATCGTTGACAGGAATGTAAGTCGTATATTTATTACTGTCTTTTTTGACAACGTTAATCTCACGCCCGTTAATACGTGCCTCGCGGACCTGATCCTGGTTCACTTCCGACAGGAAGGTTGAATAATCAACCCTACGGCCATTCGACTCGCTGGGCCCAAAGCTCTGGAAGACAGACATCAGCACGACCGCGATGACTAACCAGAGAATCAGGTTTTTCGCCATGTCACTCAAGGGATTAACCTCATATTACAACGGTGTTAACAGACAGCGTAGGGTACTATATATCCTTCAGACCTGGAATCGCGGCGCTGATGATTTTACTGCTTTCCACTGAAACTCAGAATTACACATCAGAGTAAACGCAGTTCGCCTTGCTTTGATTCCGGTACCGAGGGCTATAGTTTGCGCCCTGTCGCCACAATATACACTTCACGCGAACGTAAACGAGAAGCGTCTGGCTTACGAATTTTCACTTTCGTAAATAGGGAGCGAATTTCCCGCAGGTATTCCTCGAAGCCATCTCCCTGAAACACTTTCACTACAAAACTGCCGCCAGGCGCCAGGATATCCCGACACATTTCCAGCGCCAACTCTACCAAATACATCGATCGTGGAATATCAACCGCAGGTGTACCACTCATGTTCGGCGCCATGTCAGACATGACAACTTGCACCTTTTGGTCACCTACTCGCTCCAGCAATGCATTCAGCACTGCCTCTTCACGAAAGTCGCCCTGTAAAAAATCGACACCGACAATCGGGTCCATGGGGAGCAAGTCACAGGCAATAATACGACCGTTGGATCCAATCTGTTGTACCGCATATTGCGACCAACCACCGGGTGCAGCACCCAGATCTACCACTGTCATGCCGGGTTTGAAAAGCTTGTCACCCTGCTGAATTTCGTCCAGTTTAAACCAGGCGCGCGAACGCAACCCCTTTTTCTGTGCCTGCAACACATATTTATCGCTAAAGTGTTCCTGTAGCCAGCGACTGGAACTGGCCGAACGCTTTTTACCCGTCATAATTTTTCCAATTAAATCTTCATCGTAGCGATAAATCAGTACGCAATGAGTCGCGTTGATTTGGCGATATACCCGAGATGGCGGTAGAATGAACCGTTTTCAATCCCTGAGTAAGTAAAAAATACGATGAATCTGAGTACCAAACAAAAACAGCACCTGAAAGGCCTAGCCCATCCACTCAAGCCCGTTGTTATGCTGGGCGGTAATGGCTTGACCGAAGGCGTGCTCGCCGAAATCGAACTGGCGCTCGAGCATCACGAATTGATCAAGGTGAAAATTGCCTCTGAAGATCGTGAAACCAAGCAGCTGATCGTTGACGCTATCGTACGTGAAACAAAAGCTTGTAACGTACAGGTCATCGGCAACACGCTGGTGCTATATCGCCCTGCAAAAGAGCGCAAAATTACTCTGCCACGTTAATTAAGCCGTAAAGGCTGCCATGACGGGCAGAGAAAGTGCCATGCTCCTGCATGGGATAAAAGGCCGCTATGCGGCCTTTTTCCTTTCTTTACAATATGCGGCTACACATTTCAAAGCGTAGCAATATCTTAAAGGTATTCCACCTTTAACACTTCATATTCCACATCGCCGCCCGGTGTCTTCACAATCGCAACGTCGTCTGCTTCTTTTCCAATCAAACCACGCGCCATCGGCGAGTTCACTGAAATCAGGTTTTGTTTGAAGTCAGCTTCATCATCACCCACGATGCGGTAAGTGAATTCTTCGTCCGTATCCACATTCAAAATGGTCACGGTAGCACCAAAAATCACGCGGCCGGTTTTCGGCATCGTCGTGATATCAATCACCTGAGCGTTAGAGAGTTTGGCTTCAATCTCCTGAATACGGCCTTCGCAAAAACCCTGCTCTTCACGGGCAGCGTGGTATTCGGCATTTTCTTTTAGATCGCCGTGCTCACGGGCTTCGGCAATAGAGGCGATGATGCGCGGACGCTTCACGGTTTTCAGTTCGTTCAGCTCTTCACGCAGGCTCTCAGCGCCTTTCAACGTCATCGGAATCTGATTCATTTTGGCTCCTCGTCATCTATCCTGGTTAACGGCGTCATCCTGACCGGTGACAGCAGAAAACAGCTTCTGCGGCACGTTACCTCTTTTCACAAGCAAAAGAAGCCTGACCCGGAAAGCTTTCCGGGTCAGGTTCGGTTTTGCATTTTGATACGTATTTTACCCCAGAGTTCCCTGTGGGTCATCGTTTACTTTGCACCGCCTCGGGACGTAGTATTGACGACTTCACCCGTCAGTTACCGCGAGATTATGCGATTTTCACGACTTGTTACCGGATTAACCTGTGCGTTTATGCTGCAGGCACAAGCAGCCCCCGTTGAAGAATACATGCAGTATTTGCCAGACGGCGCAAACCTGGCGCTGATGGTACAAAAAGTGGGCGCATCAACCCCGATAATCGACTATCACGGCAAACAGATGGCATTGCCGGCCAGTACCATGAAGGTGATCACCGCGTTGGCGGCCCTGCTGGAACTCGGTCCGGACTTCCGTTTTCAGACCACGATGGAAACCAAGGGTGCAGTCAGCGATGGCACGCTCAATGGCGATTTAGTGGCGCGTTTTGGTGGCGATCCGACGTTGAGCCGTCAGGATCTGCGCAATATGGTGGCGGCCCTGAAAAAGCAGGGCATCACGCATATCAAAGGCAATCTGGTGATCGATACGTCCGTGTTTGCCAGCCACGACGCTGCGCCAGGTTGGCCTTGGAACGATATGACGCAGTGCTTCAGCGCCCCGCCGGGTGCCGCAATTGTCGATAAAAACTGTTTCTCCGTTTCGCTTTACAGCGCTAATACGCCGGGCGAAAACGCGTTTGTGCGCATTGCGTCCTATTATCCGGCACATATGTTCAGCCAGGTGCGTACCCTTGGCCGCAACAGTGGTGATGGGCAATATTGCGAACTGGATGTGGTGCCAGGCGAACTAAACCGCTACACGCTGACCGGCTGCATGCGCCAACGCGCCGAACCTTTGCCGCTGGCGTTTGCTGTGCAGGATGGTGCCGCCTGGGCGGGCGAAATCCTCAAGGCCGAACTGCGTGCCGCAGATATCGATTACAGCGGCCATTTAGTGCGCCAGACGCAGGTTACCTCACCGGGAACCGTGCTTGCGTCGACGCAATCCGCGCCGCTGCATAATCTGCTGCACACCATGCTGAAGAAATCGGACAACATGATTGCGGATACGGTGTTCCGTACCATCGGCCATCACTATTTCAACGTACCAGGCACGTTCCGCGCCGGTTCCGATGCGGTACGCCGCATACTGCGTGAAAAAGCGGGCGTCGATCTCGGCAACAGCATTCAGGTCGATGGTTCAGGCTTGTCGCGTCACGATTTGATTGCGCCAGATACCATGATGCAGGTACTGCAATACATCGCGAAAAATGACTCAACGCTAAACTACATCTCCATGCTGCCGCTGGCAGGATACGATGGCACGTTGCAATATCGTGGTGGCCTGCATGAAGCCGGACTGGATGGCAAAGTGTCGGCAAAAACCGGTTCGCTGCAGGGCGTCTATAATCTGGCTGGATTTATTACCACTTCCAGCGGTGCACGTGTCGCCTTTGTACAGTATCTTTCTGGTTATGCGGTGCCGCCTGAAGATCAGAAAACGCGGCGCATTCCTCTGGTACGCTTTGAAAGCCGCCTCTACTCGGATATCAACAAAAACAACTGATGAAATTGCTGATCGTTGAAGATGACGCGCTGTTGCAATCGGGCCTTGCTCAGGCCCTTAGCGCACAAGGATATGCGGTTGACTGCGCGAGTACTGCTGCAGAGAGTAATGCTTTCTTACGCAGTGGGCAGTACAGCCTGATCGTCCTGGATCTCGGTTTACCGGATCGCGATGGCGCCACGCTGCTGCGTCAGTGGCGGCGCGATGGCATCAACGTGCCGGTGTTGATCCTGACAGCGCGTGATGCACTGGAGGATCGCGTGGATGGCCTGGATGCCGGTGCCGACGATTATCTGGTCAAACCCTTTGCGCTGGTGGAGCTGCAGGCGCGCGTGCGTGCACTGATTCGCCGTTTTCAGGGTCACAGCGACAATTTGCTGCAACAGGGTGATCTCACCCTCAATCTCAGTTCGCAGCAGGTATTGCTGGAAGAGCGTCCGCTGGAAATCACCCCAAAAGAGTTCGCACTGCTGACGCGCTTGTTAATGCGCGTCGGTCAGAACGTCCATCGCGAAACGCTGCAGCAGGATCTCTACAGCTGGAATGACGATCCTGGATCCAATACGCTGGAAGTTCACATTCACAATCTGCGCCGTAAGCTCGGAAAAGATCGTATCAAAACCGTGCGTGGCGTGGGCTACCGCCTGGAAGTGCGCGAATGAACAGCATGCGTCAGCGGTTACTGATTATGCTGGCGCTGATTCTCCTCACCTGCCAGGTGATGAGCGCCATCTGGTTATGGCATGAGAGTCGCGAACAGATCAGTTTTCTGGTCAACGAAACGCTGTCTGCTCAGGCGCGCAACGACCGCGTCGAGAATGAGATCCGTGAAGCCATCGCTTCACTGCTGTTGCCTTCACTGGTGATGATCGCTCTGACGCTGCTGCTGTCATTCTGGGCGATTAACTGGATCATTCGTCCATTACGATCCCTGCAGGATAGCCTCGCCCATCGTTCCGCCGATAATCTCACCCCGCTGCCGGTTTATTCAGAAATGGATGAGATCGTTGCCGTGACGTCTTCCATTAATCAGCTATTTTCGCGGCTCGACCACACGCTCCAACAGGAACGCCTCTTCACCGCCGATGCCGCACATGAATTGCGTACCCCTTTGGCCGGTTTACGTCTGCATCTTGAACTTCTGCACCAGCAGAACGTGCCGCAGAGTGAGATGCTGATTGAACGTATCGACCAGTTGATGCACACCGTGGAGCAACTGCTGATGCTGTCGCGAGCTGGCCAGGCGCTGGCAGGCGGTCACTATCAGCAGTTGCAGTGGCAAAAAGACATCATGCAGCCGCTGCAGCCGGAAATGGCCGAACTTTATGCACAGCGACAGCAAACACTGCACTGGCCGCACGGCAAAGATATCCCACAGCAAGGTGAAGCCGTGTTACTACGCCTGATGCTGCGTAATCTGCTGGAAAACGCCTCACGTTACAGCCCGGAAGGCAGTGAAGTCAGTGTGAAAATGCAGCAGGATAAACAGCAGGTGATCATCGAAGTGTGGGATCAGGGACCAGGCATTGAGGCCGATGCGGCAGAAGAACTGACGCAAGCCTTCCGTCGTCGCGATCAGCGTTACGGTGGCAGCGGATTGGGTCTGAACATCGTACTGCGCATCGTGCAGATGCACCGTGGCAGGCTGGAGTTGGTTAACCGTAAAGATAGCAACGGGCTGATTGCCCGCTGCTATTTACCGCATCAGCTGCTTTAGAAGCGAGTGTTGAGGCTCATGTAGTAAGTACGGCCTGACTCGTTATAAGTATTCGCACCCGCACCGTAGAGGTAGGCGCCTGTTGTCGCGTTCCCGGTGGTTTGCGCATTACCTTCGCGAAAGTGACGCTTATCAAACAGGTTGTCGATACCCAGAGTGACGCTGGCGTACTTATTCACATCATAAGTTCCGCTCAGGCCAACGATAGAGTAAGGACTGACTTTATCGGCCGCGCTTCCCGTCACCGGCTGACCTTTATAGTCATACTTTTTCGGGGTTTGCGTGCCGTACCAGGTCAGGGTAGTTTGCAGCGACAGATCCTGCGTTGCCTGCCAACTCAGCGTTGAGTTCAGGGTGTATTCCGGGATGATTGACAGACGATCGCCGGTTTCCTTGTTCTTACTCTGCAGCATATAAGTGAAGTTGTTGTTCCACATCACGCTATCAGAGAACGGCACGTTAACCGTACCTTCCAGCCCTTCCACCACTGCTTTCGGTACGTTTTCCCACTTGTAAATATCCGTGGTGCCGTTTGAGGCTTTACCGACGGCTGCGTAACCCGCTTCAATCTTGTTGCGGTAATCGTTACGGAACCAGGTCAGACCCGCCTGATAGCCTTCGTGTTTCCACTCCAGTCCAATCTCTTTGTTGAAACTGTTTTCGGCTTTCAGGTCTGGGTTACCCTGCAGATAACAGGCGCCGGTGCTGGCAGCACAGCCCTGACCGTTGCTGTACAGCAGGTAGTTCGGGTTGGTCTGGTACAGGCTTGGCGCTTTATAAGCCAGGCCAGCCCCCATCTTCAGCGTGAAGTCATCACCCAAACCTTGCGACAGGTTCAGAGACGGGCTCCAGTTGTTGCCTACAATCGAGTGATGATCGAAACGCAGGCTCGGCGTCAGCATGGTGCTGTCGGTCAGCTCCATGTTGTCTTCAGCGAACAGCGAGAAGATTTCCGCCTGCGAATACGGACTACGACCGGTATTCGACACGCCAGGCACAGAGCCATAGTTAGCAGCCTGAGTGGTTGAAGAGGGATCCTTCATGCTCTGCTGGTTCCATTCGGCGCCCAGCGTTGCCGTCTGATTAATCAGCCACTCAAACGGAATGCTAACTTCGCTGTGCAGCAAAATATCGTCTAACTGAATGGTGTTGAAACCATCGTTAGAGAAGATACCTTCCGTTCCGCCCGCCAGACCTTCATTAATACGGGTGTTACGGGTTTTCTCATAACGCGCGTAGGTATTGGTGCTGACACCGTTATCCCAGGCACCGGTCCATTTCAACGAGATGTTCTGGCGATACAGGCGGTTGGTTTCATCGCCATACAGGCTTTTCACCAGCGCACTGGTATTGGTGTTCTGCGTATCGCCTGCGTAGAGGTTTCCTTGACGGCTGTAGCCCGCTTGCAACTCCAGCGTCTGCATCGGAGCAAACGCCCAGCTCAGTAACGCATTGATATCTTTATTGACCGAGCCTTCACGGCCTGAAGGATAGCTGCCCGCATAAGTACCGGTACGTGCTGCGGCATGGCCTTCATTGATGTCATAAGCATCGGCCTGGGTTTTGGCTAAACCCCCGTACAACCGGAAGTTGAAGTCGTCACCCAGCGGCCCTTCAAGGCTGAAGTTGGTGCGTTTGGTTGCGCCTTCTGCTTTGTGTTCCGGTGCATTGAAGTAGGTGTTCCAGGAACCGTGCCACTGCTGGTCGGTGTACTTTTTGGTGATAATATTCACCACCCCGCCCGCCGCGCCATTGCCGTAACGTACCGCTGCCGGGCCACGAATGACGTCGATATGGTCGATCATCTCTGGCGGTACCCAGTTGGTGTCACCGCGCGTATCACGCTCACCGCGCCAGCCCAAACGCACCGAGTTGCGGCTGGTGACTGGCATGCCATCGACCATAATCAGGGTGTTTTCCGGGCCCATGCCGCGAATATCGATCTGGCGATTGTTACCGCGCTGGCCGCTGGTGGAGTTACCGGTCAGGTTAACGCCTGGCATGGTACGAATAATTTCAGAGACATCACGCGCCGGTGGATGCTTTTTAATTTCATCTGCGGTGATGGTGGAAACGCCGGGTGCCTGCAGGTTCTGCTGCTGTGCGGTCACCATTAACGTGCCGCCATTCATCGATTCGGCGTCAGTGGTGGATTGGCTGCTGGTCGTCTTGCTGGAAGTGTCTGCTGCCCAGGCGCTGCCGGAGAGCAGTGAGGCGCTCAGCCCCAGTTCAATCAAAATAGCTAATGATAATCGTGAGTAACGCGTCATTGTTTTTCATTCCTGGATGGCCAGTAAAAATGCCGTTGGATTCTTAACTGGCGAGCCGGTGAGAATATCCCTGTCCTTATCGCGCCCAGTTCCAGACCTGGCAGTGCCATCCGTTGCGTAACCTTCCAGGAAGGAAAGAGTCAGGCGGAACGAGCGTGCTCTTTTGAGCGGAAACACCCTATTGCAAATGCAAATAGTTATCAATAGTATTAATTATTAATCTTATGTAAATCTTTCCCTACACAGTGACTGGCAGCCCCTATGACCTGGCGAAATGATGTAACCGGTAGTGAAGCCTGGTGGCAGGAGCAACACACTCAAGGTATTCCGCGAATTGCCCCTCAGCAGGATGGCACCTGTCTGGTGACTTTCTTCTGGCGCGATCCACAAGGCAGCGAAAAAACCTCAGCAACTCAGCGCGTGTGGATCAACATTACGGGCGTGACCGATCATCATCAGAAGCGTCCACCGCAGTCATTGGTGCGGGTAACGGGCACCGACGTGTGGTACTGGCAAACCGCGCTGCCCTCCACCTGGCGCGGCAGTTACTGCCTGATGCCCGATGAACAGGCAATCGACTTTAACGGTGAAGCCGACATGTACGCGTTACGTAACTGGTGGCGTGACAAATTCCCCACGGCGAAGGCCGATCCCCTGAATCCATTGCGTGGCTGGGCCGGTGGGCGCGGCATGGGCGTCTCGCCGCTGCATCTCCCGCAGGCTCCTGACCAGCGGGTCTGGAAATCTGTCGATGAGGGCAACGCACCTGCTGTTTCTTTGCAGCAGTATCAGTGGGATAGCGCGCTATTAGGCAACAGTCGCAAAGTGTGGATTTATGCCACTGGCGAGTCCGATGCGGAACAACGCCCACTGGCCATTCTGCTGGATGGCCAGTTCTGGGCAAATCAAATGCCGATTGCCGGGCCATTGCAGCAACTTACTGATGCTGGAAAACTCCCTCCTGCGGTCTATTTGTTTATCGATATCATCGACCGTGAACACCGTAGCCGCGAACTGCCCTGTAACCCCCAGTTCTGGCAAGCCGTGCAGCAGGAATTACTGCCGCAGGTGGCGCAATGGGCACCTTATCGCCAACAGGCAGACAGCACGCTGGTGGCCGGGCAGAGTTTTGGTGGCCTGGCTTCCGTTTTCGCTGCACTGCATTTCCCGCAGACGTTTGGCAATGCGCTGAGCCTTTCGGGATCTTTTTGGTGGCCCGAACGCGGCAATCCTTACGGATGGCTACTACAGGCGCTGGATAGCGGCCTGGCACCCGAACAGCCGCTGCGTTTCTGGCTGGAAGCAGGTAAACGTGAAGGCCTGATTCTGCAAGCCAATCAACAATTAGAACAAAAACTTACCGCTGCCGGTTACCAGGTGAATTACCTGCCGGTGGAGGGCGGCCATGACGCGCTATGCTGGCGCGGTGGTCTGCTCGACGGTCTGCAAGCCCTGTGGCGCAATCCGACTTAACTTCATCACGCAGGACGCAAACCGGAGCACAGATGTCTGAATCTCTGATGAACAAAACCATGACTGACCAACATACTTTGCCATTAGTGGCAGCCCAGCCCGGCATCTGGATTGCCGACCAGCTGACTCAGCACCACAATGCCTATGCCGTGGCCCACTTTGTCGAATTACGCGGCGCGATTAACAGCGACCTGCTGGCGCAGGCCGTCGTGGCTGGCATGCAGGAAGCCGACACCCTGAATATGGCGTTTGCCGAAGTAGAGGGCGAAGCACTGCAGTGGCAACAACCGCAGGCATTCAGTGCGCCAAAAATCGTTGATTTGCGTGCTGAAACCGATGCGGCCGCCAAAGCTCGCGCGTTGATGCGTGAAGACATGAACGGTGATTTACGCGTACTGAGCGGTGCCCCGTTATGGCATCACACGCTGTATCGCATTGGCGATCAGCACTGGTTCTGGTATCAGCGTTATCACCATTTAGTGGTGGATGGCTTCAGCTTTACCGCCATCACTCGTCGTATTGCCAACCTCTACACCGCAGCCGTCGAGCAACAGGATGCCGAGCCGACGCCCTTTATCCCGTTTAGCGAAGTGGTGGAGGAGTACCAGCGCTACCAGGCATCCTCTTCTTTCACCCGCGATCGTGAATTCTGGCGCGAAAAAGGGACTGCCCTGCCTTCACCGGCTTCGCTATCACCCATACCGCTGGCTGGACAAAGCGCGACCACCGATCTGCTGCGCCACAGCGTAACGCTTGATCGCAACATCTTTCAGACGCTGGTTAATCAGCATCCACAATCCAGCGCTGCTGACCTGGCTTTTGCGCTGGTGGCGTTGTGGCTGGCGCGACTCAGTGGACAAAATGATTTTGCCGCTGGATTCATCTTTATGCGCCGCATCGGATCCGCCGCGCTGTGCGCCACCGGTCCGGTGATCAACGTGCTGCCGATGGCCGTGCATTACGATCCCACCGGGCCACTGAGCGCGCTTGCTGCGCAGCTGGCCGGTGAAGTGAAGAAAATGCGTCGCCACCAGCGTTATGATGCGGAACAGGTGCAGCGCGATCTCGGTCGTCTGGGCGATGGCGATCCGCTGTACGGCCCGGTGATCAACCTGAAGATGTTTGATTATCAACTCGATTTCGCGGGCGTTGAAGGCCTAACCCATCAGCTGGCATCCGGTCCGGTGCGCGACCTGGAAATCGCTATCTACATCAGCGAACAGGGTGAGCTGACGCTGGAACTGCTGGCGAATGCGGAGCGCTATAGCGAATCGACGCTGATTCGCCACGCCAGCCGTTTTGCTTTGCTGCTGGATCAGTTGGCGGAGCAACCGCATCGTGCGTTGGGTGAACTGGATCTGCTAACCGCAGAAGAGCACGTACAAATTGCCGCTATCAACCAGACTGCGCATCCCGTTCCGGCAGAAACGCTGGCTTCACTGCTGGCGCAACAGGCCGCACGTACGCCTGATGCCCCGGCGCTGGCCGATGCCACACATCAACTGAACTATCGTGAGATGCAGCAGCAGCTGTATGCCCTGGCCGCCGATCTCAGCGCTGCGGGCGTACAGCGCGGCGATATTGTGGCGGTGGCGTTGCCACGTTCGGTGCAGCTCTCGCTGGCATTGCAGGCGATTGTGTCACTTGGCGCGGCATACCTGCCGCTGGATACCGGCTACCCCGACGAACGTTTGCAGCTGATGCTGGAAGATGCCGCCCCCAAAACGCTCATCACCTCAGCAGAACTCAGTGCCCGTTTCAGCGCCATCGATTCTGTTAAACAGCTGCACTTTGATGCGCTTTACCCTGCGCCAGACGCGTCACAACCTGCCAGCGCGCCGACACCGCAGGATGGCGCCTACATCATCTACACTTCAGGATCTACCGGGCGTCCGAAAGGCGTATTGGTCGGTCATGAAGCGATCGTCAACCGCCTGTTGTGGATGCAGGATCGCTATCCGCTGCACGCCGACGACGTGGTATTGCAGAAAACTCCGAGCAGTTTCGATGTATCCGTATGGGAATTCTTCTGGCCGCTGCTGGTAGGCGCGCAACTGGTCATGGCACCGCCGGAGGCGCACCGCGATCCGGAGGCGCTTCAGCAGCTGTTTGCGCGTCACAAAGTCACCACCACGCACTTCGTTCCTTCGATGCTGGCCGCCTTTGTCGCGGCGCTTGACAGTGAGCCGGCCGTTGCCTGTTGTGGCAGCCTACGCAACGTCTTCTGTAGCGGTGAAGCGCTGCCGACCGATCTGTCGCGTGAATGGGAAAAACTGACGCATGTGCCGCTTCACAATCTGTACGGTCCGACCGAAGCGGCGGTGGATGTTAGCTGGTATCCGGCGTTTGGCGAAGCTTTGGCAGCCGTTGAAGGTGCCAGCGTGCCGATTGGTTTCCCGGTGTGGAATACCGGACTACGCATTCTTGATGCACGTATGCAGCCGGTGCCGCCTGGTGTGGCAGGCGATCTTTACTTAACAGGCGTACAGCTGGCACATGGCTATCTTGGCCGTCCGGATCTGACCGCCAGCCGCTTTATCGCCGATCCTTTTGCCGCTGGCGAACGCATGTATCTGACCGGTGACGTGGCGCGCTGGCTGGATAACGGCGCGGTGGAATACCTCGGACGCAGCGACGATCAGTTGAAGATCCGAGGCCAGCGTATCGAACTCAACGAAATCGATCATGTGATGAGCGCACAGCCTGGCATTGAGCAGGCGGTCACGCACGCGGTGGTACTCGGCGGTGCCGCTGCACAAGGCGGTGATGCGCGTCAGCTGGTGGGGTATGTGATTGCGGAGCACGCTGTCGATGGTGACGCGCTGCGTGATGCACTGGCGCAACGGCTGCCTGCGCACATGGTGCCGGTGGCAATTGTACAACTGGATACCTTCCCGCTGAGCAGCAACGGCAAGCTGGATCGTAAAGCCCTGCCGCTGCCGCAAAACGCGGCTGGCAGCGTGGGCCGCGAACCGCAGCCTGGTCTGGAAACACAATTGGCGCAGGCTTTCTGCCAGCTGCTGGCGCGCGACACCATCAGCGCCCAGGATGATTTCTTCGCCCTCGGTGGTCACTCGCTGCTGGCGATGCGTTTAGCCGCCCAGCTGCGCCGCGAACTGCAACAGCCGGTTTCGGTGGGGCAAATTATGGTGGCTTCGACGGTGGAAAAACTTGCCCGGTTGCTGAGCGATACCCAATCGCATCAGCAGGCAGGTTTTGAAGCCGTGCTGCCGCTGCGTCAGAGCAACGGACCCACGCTGTTCTGTTTCCATCCGGCGTCGGGTTTTGCCTGGCAGTTCAGCATTCTGCAGCGTTATCTCGATCAGCGCTGGTCGCTGGTGGGCATTCAGTCACCGGATATCGCCAGCCCGCTGAATCAAAGCGCGCACCTCGACGAGGTGTGTGACGCGCATCTGCAAACCTTACGTGACGTGCAGCCGCACGGACCGTATTTCTTCCTCGGTTATTCGCTCGGCGGCACGCTGGCGCAAGGTATTGCGGCACGACTGGAAGCGGCAGGTGAAGAGGTAGCCTTCCTCGGCCTGCTCGATACCTGGCCACCGGAAACGCAAAACTGGGATGAGAAGCGTGGCGAGAATGTGCTGGATCCGGCGGTACTGGAAGAGGTGAATCGCGAGCGCGAGCAGTTTATCGCTGCGCAGCGTCATCAGGCGGGCGAAGAGATGCGCGCGATGTTTGACACCATTGAAGCCAACTACGCCAGTTCGGTGCGCCTGTTAGCCACCGCGCGCAGCGCCCGCTTCCACGGTCGCGCCACGCTGTTTCTCGCCGAGCAGACGCAGCAGCCTGGTCAGGATGCACGTCGCGCCTGGGCACCGTATGTGGGTGAGTTAGAAGTATGGCCAATGGATTGTGCACACGTGGAGATTATCTCTCCGCAGATGTTTAAGCAGATTGGCCCGTTGCTGCAGCGGATATTAGGCTAACCCAGGCCGATTGCCGGGAGGTCGAGGGGCCTCCTGGCAATAAAATTATCTGTCCTGAACAGGGCGCTGACATTAAGCCTCACTGCGATCAGCTTGCCTGCCATTTACAGGGCTCTTCGCTCAGACCTCTCGACACGCTGCTCCAGGGTGCATGTTATAGCGTTCAGATCCCTGCTATAACCTGTTTTGCTGCAGCCAGGCCGCTTAATTTCCCCGCCCCAGCGGCACGATCATTGGCGTGTGCGCCACCGGGTCTTCCACAATCACGCAGCGTAAACCGTACACCTGTTCAATCAACGCGGGCGTCACGATCTCTGCGGGCTTGCCTTCGGCCAAAATCTTGCCGTGACGCATGGCGATCAAATGGGTGGCATAACGGCAGGCGTGATTGAGATCGTGCAGCACCACCACTAACGTGCGGCCATGTTGCTGATTCAACTCCTGCATCAATTCCAGCAGTTCAATCTGATGGGTGATATCCAGCCAGGTGGTCGGCTCATCCAGCAGTAACAGCGGCGTTTGCTGCGCCAGTACCATGGCAATCCATACACGCTGACGCTGCCCGCCGGACAAGGTATCCACTGGCTGCTGAGCCAAATCGGCCACGCCGGTTGCCCGCATCGCCGTTTGCACCGCCTCTTCATCCTCGCTACGCCAGCGACCAAACAGCGGCTGATGGGGATAACGTCCGCGCGCCACCAGCTCAGTCACGCTGATGCCCGCCGGTGCGTTGGAACTCTGCGGCAGCAGCCCAAGTCGACGTGCGACCTCTTTAGTCGGGTAACGCGCTATCGCTTCACCATCCAGATACACTTCGCCTTTCAGCGGTGCATTAAGACGGCTCAGGGTACGCAGCAAAGTGGATTTACCGCAGGCGTTGGGGCCGATAATCACCGTCAGCTCACCTTCCGGGATCGCCACCGACAGATTTTCTGCCACCACTTTCTTGTCGTAGCCAAGCGTCAGGTCTTCGCCATAAAGCCGTGAAGGGATATCGATCATTGGCGTCGCGCCTCCCGCACCAGTAACGCAATCAGATAAAGTCCACCGAGGCTGACGGTAATCACGCCAACCGGTAATTGATAAGGCAGGAAAAGATGTTGTGCGGCAAAATCGGCTGCAATCAACAGCAGAGCCCCACACAGTGCCGCCAGCAACAATGCACCTTTCTCGCCGCCGCCGAGTCGACGCGCGATCTGCGGTGCCAGCAACGCGACAAAGGAGATCGGCCCCACCAATGCGGTGGATGCCGCAGTCAACACCACACCAATCAGCATCAGCAGCAGCCGACTGCGCTCCACCGGCACGCCGAGCGCGCAGGCGGTGTCATCACCCATTTCCAGCAAACGCATGCGCCGGGTCAGCAAGGCCATCAGCAACAGCGACAGCAACAATACGCCCACTACCGGTGGCGTTTTCGCCCAGGTGATACCGTTAAGTGAACCGGCACTCCACAATCCGGCACTGAGCGCGGACTCCAGCGAGGCACTGATAATCAGCCAGGCATTCAGCGCCATCAGCAACGCGCGCACGCTGATACCGACAATAATCAGGCGGAAGGTTTCTACCCCGTTGCGCCAGGCAAACAGATACACCAATGCCGCCGTGCTGATACCGCCAATCAATGCTGCACCGGTCATGGCGGCGATGCCCTGATTGAACAGCACCAGTGCCACCAGTACGCCGCTGTAGGCACCGGTATTGAAACCGAGAATATCCGGGCTGCCGAGCGGGTTGCGCAGCAGTGACTGGAAAATCGCGCCGCTGACGCCGAGTGCCGCACCAATCAGTAGTGCCATCAGCACACGCGGCAGCCGCCACTCTAAAACGATAAGTTTGACGTTGCTGGCACCCTGTCCGGCGAACACCTGCCAGAACTGCTCTGCACCAATCGGCAATGCGCCTCGCGTCATCGCCAGATACGCCAGCAGTGCGCATCCGAGCATCAGCCACGTGGTATGTAATCCAACCCGACGCGTCATAGCGCACCTCGCCCGAGTTTACGGCGCACCAGCACAATCAGTACCGGAGCCCCCAACATCGCCGTGACAATGGAGACGCGCAGTTCACCCGCCACCAGCAGTCGTCCCAGAATATCCGCAGCCAGCAGCAGAATCGGGGTAATGATCGCGGTGGCGGGCAGCATCCAGCGGTGATCGTTGCCGACCATCCAGCGTGCAAAATGGGGCGTCATCAGTCCGATGAAAGCGATCGGTCCCACCGCAGCCGTCGCCGCACCGCACAGCAACGCAATCGCCAGCAATCCCAGCAATTGTGTACGCGCCACTCGCGTGCCCAGCGCGGTCGCCATATCGCCGCCCATGCTTAAACTGTTCAACGCCTGCGATAGATAAATCGCCACCCCGCTGCCAATGACAACGGCCGGGAACAGGGTGCGCAGTACGGTGAAATTGCGGATATCCAACGATCCGCTGTGCCAGAAACGCAAATGGTCATAAATATCGGGATTCAGCAGCGACAGGCCAGACGTCAGGCCATCCAGCACGGCGCCCAATGCCACGCCAGCTAACGTCAGGCGCACCGGATTGACTCGCCCACCGCCAATCGCTCCCGTCATCGCCACCAGCAATGACGCCAACAACGCACCAGCAAACGCGAAGCCGAGCCAATCAAGAGGCGAATCGGCGCCAAACAGCGCAATGCCGATCACCACCGCAAATCCGGCACCCGCATTGACACCGAGAATGCCCGGATCGGCCAGCGGATTGCGCGTCAGGCTTTGCATCAGTGCGCCTGCTAACCCAAGGGCCACACCGGCCAGCAATCCGGCCAGCGTGCGAGGCAAGCGTGCATCACGCACAATCACGCACTCAGCGCTGTTACAGCCTGAGGTAAGTGAATGATATACATCGGAAATGGGTATCGATTTTGCCCCCAGCATCAAGCTGAGCGCGATGAGGAGCAAGAGCAGAATCCCTGAGCCTGCTAATGCACGGATCTGGCGCATCGTTCTAAACCTTCACTGTTCAACGTCGTCGCATGCGCAACGCAATTTGATAATGGTTATCGTTATTACTCGCGTTTGCCTATGTTACCATGACTCGCCTCGCGGACGATGAGGAAAATTGGTGCAAAAAGGCGAACAAATGAACAAATCTTCCCACTTTATCGATCTCTCCCTGCTGAAAACCCATGCGGCATTTCGCGCAGTATTTATTGCCCGTTTCATCTCGATTGTCGCGCTCGGTATGCTCGCCGTGGCGGTGCCGGTGCAGATCCAGCAGATGACGCACTCCCCGCTTTTGGTAGGATTGGCCGTCACCCTCGCCGCATCCGGTATGTTTATTGGTCTGCTGACCGGCGGCGTGTTAGCCGATCGCTACGAGCGTAAGAAACTGATTTTGTTTGCCCGATCCACCTGCGGCTTGGGCTTTATCGCGCTGGCTATCAACGCTGCACTGCCGCAACCTTCACTGATTGCGGTGTATCTGCTGGGATTCTGGGATGGCTTCTTTGGCGCGATTGGCGTCACGGCGCTGCTGGCGGCCACACCGGCGCTGGTGGGGCGCGAAAACATTATGCAGGCCGGCGCCATCACCATGCTGACGGTGCGTTTTGGCTCTATCCTCTCGCCGGCCATTGCCGGACTGGTCATTGCACACGGCGGCGTGGTGTGGAACTACGGCTTAACCGCGTTTGGCACACTGATTACCGTACTGACGCTGCTGAAATTACCTCAACTCCCGCCGCCACCTCAGCCGCGTGAACATCCGCTGAAGTCGCTGGCCGCCGGGGTGCAGTTCCTGTTTGCCAGTCCGATTGTCGGTATGGTGGCATTGATTGGTGCGTTGGTCACACTGGCCAGCGCGATTCGCGTGCTCTATCCCGCCCTGGCGCCACATTGGTCAGTGAGTGCTAACCAGTTCGGCATGCTTTACGCCGCCGTACCGCTGGGTGCCGCTATCGGCGCTTTCACCAGCGGCAAATTGAAGCATGCCGCCCGACCGGGACAGCTGGTGCTGGGCAGCGCGGTGGCCGCCTTTTTCGCGCTGGGATTATTCAGCCTGATGCCCAATCTGCCGCTGGCGCTGCTGTGCCTGGTGGCGTTTGGCTATTTCAGTGCCATCAACAGTCTGGTGCAGTACGCGATGATTCAACTGCTGACGCCTGACCATTTGCTGGGCCGCATCAACGGCTTGTGGACCGCGCAAAATGTCACCGGGGATGCGATGGGTGCGGCGATGATAGGTGCTATGGGTTCATGGCTATTGCCGCCACAGGCTGCCGCCGCGTTTGGCTTTGCGGCAGCGCTGCTTGGCATTGTGATGTGGTGTGTTATGGGACGCTTACGTCGTTATGCGCCGCCAGCTCCTGAGCTGGCGGAGCAGGCATCATGACTTAACGAACAGTTTCTCCAGACGCGCCAGCAGATTGCTGGCGCTGTAGTAATCCAGGCGGAACGAATCGACGCCAAGCGGGAACACCTGCTTATCCTTAACCGCCGCGTTTTGCGCGAGGAACGGATTGCCGATCACTGACTGTGTGGTTTTGTCATCAGCCGCAAACAGCAGGAAGGTTTTACCCGTCAAGCCGCTACCCACATTCTCACCTGACAGCTGAATGATATCTTTACGCTGCCCCATGCTGTGACCTTGCTGCACACTGGCTGGCGGGATGGCAAGGGTAAAGCCAAGCTGCTCCAGCAGTTTGCCCTGCGCTGATTCCGTGGTCCAAACGTTAACGGCACGCCCATCGCCGTTCCACACCATGGCAGACACGGGTTGCGGCGGTAAGGTGATGGTTTTTTTCAACGCTGCTTCACGATCGTCAAAAGCTTTCACTCGCTGTGCCGCTTGCGCTTCATGACCGGTTGCCTGCCCGAGCAGCGTCACCACATCCTGCCAGCTTTTGTCATCGTAATTGACCACCAGCGTTGGCGCGATGGCGGAAAGCTGGCTGGCAAGTTTGATCGCAGAGTCATTACCTGTGGCGCTCACCAGAATCAGATCGGGTGCTTCTGCGGCTACTGCTTCGGCGCTCGGCTCGCCAATATAGAGACGTTTTACATGGCGCTGTTTTGCCACCTCACCCCATTGACGGAAAAAACCCTGATCGTCGGCCAGACGACTGTTCGGTGCGGTCGCACCGGACGCCACCACCGGTGCATCAATCGCCAGCAGCGATCCGGTTAATGTGACGCTGGTTGAAACAATGCGCTGCGGAGCTTTGTTTAAGGTAATCGAACCCTTTGCCCCTTGCACCGTGCGCGGCCATCCCTGTTCTGCCTGTGCGAGCCCTGTGAAAGTCTGGAAAATAAACAACAGGGCGGTCAGGCCCAATAAACCGCATTTATTCATAAGTTTTGGTCCACCTTTTAGCTTATTGCACGGCTCGACGTCACCTTCCGATTACGCCTAATCATGCGGGAAATCCCGCGAATGGATTGACTCTTTTGTCCAATCGACGTAGGTTACAGGCCCATAATAAAAATGATAATCATTCTTAATAATCTTATCATTTATAGGTGAAAATTATGGTGGAATCATCCATGTTTGAAAATGCCTTATTAGAGGATTTTTCTGCGTTATGCCGTGGGTTCCTCTTTACCTCGCCGTGGCGAAGCCTCGCGACTCAAGGCTGCTATACCACGATAACCACCTCTGTGGCAGACGCTGCATCATTGCAGGGTGATTTTCAACTTCAGCTGCATCAACATTTTGCGGCGGCAAAACAACAAGGCATAGAGAATCCGATCCTGGTGGGTGCGATTCCGTTTGACGTGAGTCAGCCTGCGGCCCTGTTTATCCCTGAGACGTATCAAACTTTTCATCGTGCCGACCTACAGAATGCGCTGCCTGCGGCTGCCAGTGAACTGCCGCAGGTACGTCGTCGCGTGGCGGTGCCGGATCACGATGTCTTTACCCAAATGGTGGCCGATGCGGTGACAGCAACGCAACGTGGTGACCTCGATAAAGTAGTGCTGTCGCGCCTGATGGATATTGTTACCGAGCAGCCAGTGGATACCGCGGCGCTGATGCAACGCGTGATTGCACAGAATCCGAATAGCTATCACTTCCATCTGCCGCTGCCACAAGGTGGTGCACTGGTTGGGGCCAGCCCGGAACTGATGCTGCGTAAGCAGGGCCGCGATTTTAGCTCGTGCCCGCTGGCGGGCTCAGCACGTCGTGATCACCACGATAGCCAACAGGATCAGGCAGCGGGCAATACGCTGATGGACTCCAGCAAAGATCGTCATGAACACCAGCTGGTCACGGATGCGATGCGCGATACGCTGCAACCGCGCAGTCGCCTGCTGTCGGTGCCGACAGTACCGTCGTTAATCACCACGGCAACCTTATGGCACCTCGCGACCCAAATCGATGGTGAGGTGCAGGATGATCGTGAGAACGCCTTGTCGCTGGCCTGCCTGCTACATCCGACCCCCGCATTAAGCGGCTTCCCACACCAGCGTGCTCAGCAGCTGATTCAGCAGTTGGAGCCTTTTGATCGTCAGCTGTTTGGCGGCATTGTGGGATGGTGTGACAGTGAAGGAAACGGTGAATGGGTGGTGACGATTCGTTGTGGCACCGTGCACGGTGCACGCGTGCGACTGTTTGCGGGCGCAGGCATCGTTGCCGATTCCCAACCTGAATCAGAATGGCGCGAAACCGGCGTGAAGCTGGATACCATGTTGCGCGCTTTTGGACTGCAATAAAGGAAAGAGCATGAGTATTCCCTATACCCGCTGGCCTGAAGATTTGGCTGCGCGCTATCGCGAAAAAGGCTATTGGCTCGATGTGCCAATGACCGATATCCTGGCGCGCCATCAAGAGAATGATGCCATCGCGGTCATCGACGGCGATCGTCAAATCAGCTATCGCGAGCTGAATCAACTAACCGATAACCTCGCGGCGGCCCTGCAGCGCCGTGGCCTGCAACAGGGTGATACTGCGTTAGTGCAGCTAGGCAACGTGGCGGAATTTTACGTCACGGTCTTTGCGCTGTTTAAGCTGGGCGTGGCATCCGTCTTCGCGCTGTATAGCCATCAGCGCACGGAGCTGACCGCCTACGCCACGCAGATTGAGCCTAAGCTGTTAATTGCCGATCGCCGTCACGCACTGTTTGCCGACGACACCTTTATTGGTGCGCTCTGTGCGGCACAGCCCTCTCTGCAGCAGGTGATTCTGTGCAATGACGGTGATAAAGAAAACACCCTCGAAGCTTTGATGGCGGAAGCGGCAGGCGATTACCAGCCAACGCCAACTGCTGCCGATGAAGTGGCGTTTTTCCAGCTCTCCGGTGGCAGCACCGGTACGCCGAAGCTGATCCCACGCACGCATAATGATTACTATTACAGTATTCGCGCCAGTGATGAGATCTGCGAAGTCACGGCTGACACGCGCTATCTGATCGCCCTGCCCGCACCGCATAACTTCGCCATGAGCTCACCGGGTTCACTCGGTGTGTTTTATGCCGGGGGCCAGGTGATTCTTGCCGCTGACCCAAGCGCCACGCTCTGCTTCCCGCTGATTGAGAAGCACCAGGTCACCGATACCGGCCTGGTGCCGCCCGCAGTGAGCCTGTGGCTGCAGGCGATTCAGGAATGGGGCAGCAATAAGCAGCTGGCTTCGCTGCAGCGTATTCAAGTGGGTGGCGCAAAGTTGGGCGAAACGCTGGCGGCACGCATCCAGAGCGAAATTGGCTGCCAATTACAGCAGGTGTTTGGCATGGCCGAAGGTCTGGTGAACTACACCCGCTTTGGCGATGACGAGAAAATCGTGCTGACCACACAGGGCCGACCGATTTCTGAAGATGACGAAGTGTGGGTGGCCGACGAACAGGGTAATCCGCTGCCGCACGGCACGGTAGGCCGCCTGATGACACGCGGTCCGTACACCTTCCGTGGTTACTATAAAAGCCCGGAGCACAACGCGGCCAGCTTCGATGCTAATGGTTTTTACTGTTCTGGCGATCTGATTGAGATCAACCCGCAGGGTTACATCACCGTGCAGGGCCGAGAGAAAGATCAGATCAACCGGGGTGGCGAGAAGATCGCCGCAGAAGAGATCGAGAATCTGCTGCAGCGCCATCCGGACGTGATCCACGCTGCGCTCGTGTCGATGAATGATGAACTGATGGGCGAAAAGAGTTGCGCCTTTATCGTTGCCAGCCAGCCGATCAAAGCGGTAGCACTGCGTCGCCATCTGCGCGATCTCGGTGTCGCCGAATTTAAATTACCCGATCGTATTACCTGCGTAGATGCCCTGCCGCTGACCCCGGTTGGCAAGGTGGATAAAAAACGTTTACGCCAACAGCTTGCTGACCAACAAGCGCAAGCCTGACCTGTTCCGGAGATAATAATGGCTATTCCAAAACTAAATTCTTACGCGCTGCCTGCCGCCACTGAACTGCCGACCAATAAAGTGAAATGGAGCGTAGAGCCACAGCGTGCTGCCCTGCTGATCCATGATATGCAGGCTTATTTCCTGAGTTTCTGGGGCGAGAACAGTCCGCTGATCGATCAGGTTGTGGAGAACATTGCCCGCCTGCGCGCCTACTGCAAAGCGCAAGGCATTCCGGTGTTCTACACCGCGCAGCCCAACGAACAGAGCGATGCCGATCGCGCTCTGCTTAACGACATGTGGGGACCGGGCCTGAATAAGCATCCGGATCAACAGAAGATCGTGGATGCACTGGCGCCAGATCAGGACGATCAGGTGTTGACCAAATGGCGTTACAGCGCCTTTGTGCGTTCGCCGCTGGAATCGATCCTGCAAGAGATGGGCCGTGATCAGCTGATCATCACCGGCGTTTATGCCCATATTGGCTGTCTGACCACCGCCACTGACGCCTTTATGCGTAATATCCAGCCGTTTATGGTGGCAGATGCGCTGGCCGATTTTAGCCGTGAAGAGCACATGATGGCGCTGACTTACACTGCTGGCCGTAGTGGCAAAGTGGTGATGACCGCCGATCTCATGCCGCTGCCGCTAAGCAAAGATGATCTGCGTGCGCTGATTCTGCCGCTGCTGGAAGACGACGATGTGCCGGAAGATGATGAGAATCTGATCGACTACGGTCTGGATTCCGTGCGCGTGATGGCGCTGGCAGCGCGCTGGCGCCAGGTGCACAACGATATCGATTTCGTTAGCCTGGCGAAAAATCCTAGCATTGATGGCTGGTGGGCTCTGCTGTCACGGACGCCTGCCAAATGAGTGCCTCTTTCGACTTTAACGGAAAATTCGTCTGGGTAACCGGTGCGGGCAAAGGCATTGGTTACCACACGGCGCTGGCCTTCCATCATGCCGGCGCACAGGTGATCGGCTTCGATCTGCGTTTTGATCAGCCCGACTACCCGTTTGCCACGCAGGTTTTGGATGTGGCGAATGCGGCGGAGGTGAAAGAAGTTTGTCAGCGCCTGCTGGCTGAGCAGCCTCGTCTGGATGTGCTGGTCAACGGCGCCGGGATCCTGCGCGTCGGCAGCACCGAAGCACTCGCATTCGAAGACTGGCAGGCGTGTCTGGCGGTGAACGCTGGCGGCGCCTTCAATATGTTCCAGCAGACGCTGCCGGTGTTCCGCCAGCAGCGCGCAGGAGCGATTGTCACCATCGCCTCCAACGCCGCGCATGCGCCACGCCTGGGGATGTCCGCTTATGGCGCTTCCAAAGCGGCATTGCGTAGCCTATGCCTGACCGTCGGTCTGGAAATGGCACCGTTTGGCGTGCGCTGCAACATCGTTTCACCGGGTTCAACCGATACCGACATGCAACGTAGTCTGTGGCACACGCCGGAAGCAGAGCAGGAGATGATCAACGGCTTCCCGGATCAGTATAAGCTGGGGATCCCACTGCGTAAGATCGCGAAACCGCAAGAGATCGTGAACAACGTCCTGTTCCTGGCCTCGGATCTTGCCAGCCACGTAGTACTGCAGGATATTGTGGTCGACGGTGGCGCAACGCTGGGATCCTGATATGGCAATCTGGAAACGATCGGTTGATCTGGCAACCTTAAATACCCTGGGTGATAACTCGCTGGTGTCGCACATCGGCATCGTGTTCACGGTGATTGGCGACGATTACCTTGAGGCCACTATGCCAGTGGACACCCGCACGCAGCAGCCGTTTGGCCTGCTGCACGGCGGTGCGTCAGTGGTGCTGGCGGAATCGATGGGATCGATTGCCGGTTATCTGAGTGTGGAAGAAGGCAAAAGTGTGGTGGGGATTGAGGTCAGTGCCAGCCACCATCGCGCGGTGAGCAGCGGTGAAGTCCGCGGCATCTGCCGTCCTTTGCACCTTGGCGCACGCAACCAGAGTTGGGAAATAGAGATTCGCAATGGACGCGATCAACTGTGCTGCACATCGCGATTGACGGTGGCGGTGCTGGGGTAATTTTCCGCGACGGCCCCCTTTATTCCAGGGGTAAGAAAAATCGCGCCGGATTGCTGAACACGATGCCCTTTCATCGGGAGATGAAAATGGGCACGCAGCAGCCATAAAAAAAGCGGCCAATTGGCCGCTTTCTCTTTGGCGATTAACGCTGGTAAATGATTTCGACGCCTTCGTCGTCCTCTTCATCCCAGTCGTCATCCCAATCATCATCTTCTTCCACTTCCTGAGCGGTTTCCATGGCTTCGCGGTGATAGTCATCCCACATGAAGGCCACTTTCTCCGGCTCTTTCGCTTCTTCTTCCGCTTCTTTCGGGTTCTCGATGATGAAGGTCATCACGTCCCAGCAAAGATCTTTCACGCCATCATGGCTGGCCGCAGAAATCAGATAGTACTTGTCTTCCCAGCCCAATGCTTCCACAACCGCTTTAGCGCGGCTTTCCGCTTCTTCACGGTCCAGCAGGTCACATTTGTTAAACACCAGCCAGCGTGGCTTCTGGAACAGCTTCTCGCTGTATTTTTCCAGTTCACCCAGGATGATGCGGGCGTTCTCGACCGGATCGGATTCATCGATCGGCGCAAGGTCAATCAGGTGCAACAGTACACGACAACGCTCAAGGTGCTTCAGGAAGCGAATGCCCAGACCGGCACCATCCGCTGCGCCTTCAATCAGGCCCGGGATATCCGCGACGACGAAGCTCTTTTCGTTGTCCATGCGCACCACGCCGAGGCTTGGCACCAAAGTGGTAAATGGATAATCCGCCACTTTCGGTTTAGCCGCAGACACGGAGCGAATAAAGGTCGATTTACCGGCATTTGGCAGGCCAAGCATACCGACATCAGCCAGCAGCATCAGCTCCAGCTGCAGGTCGCGTTTCTCGCCCGGCGTACCCATGGTCTTCTGACGTGGGGAACGGTTAACGGAGGATTTAAAACGCGTATTGCCCAAACCGTGCCAGCCGCCTTTTGCGACCATCAGCTTCTGCTCGTGGCGCGTCATGTCACCCAGCGTTTCGCCAGTCCCCTGGTCAATCACGCGAGTACCAACAGGCACCTTGATAATGATGTCTTTGCCGCGTTTACCGGTGCAATCACGGCTCTGGCCATTTTGACCACGTTCGGCGCGGAAAGATTTCTCGAAGCGATAATCGATCAGGGTATTCAGGTTTTCATCCGCCAGCAGGTAGACATCACCGCCGTCACCGCCGTCGCCGCCGTCCGGGCCACCGCGTGGAATGTATTTCTCGCGGCGGAAGCTTACGCAACCATTACCGCCATCGCCTGCGACCGCAAGGATCGTCGCTTCATCTACAAACTTCATTTTATTTCTCCGTCACGCTATCGTTCGCGGCGACTAAAGCACAGCAAACGGGTCCGCCAGGGTCTTCTGCGCTGACCGGCGGCGGATAATACAAGACTGGCAATGCCAGGAGTACATAAATTGTACAGCAAACTGCGCGTTTTGGTCAGAGGGAATCCCGCAACCTGCGGCAGAATGTAAAAAGCCCCGCAAAGCTGCGGGGCCTTCAATTCGTGTGTTCAGACGTTAACCGTCTGCGTCACAACAACCTTACTCAGCAACGATGCTGATGTACTTACGGTTGTTAGGACCTTTAACTTCGAATTGTACTTTACCGTCTGCGGTAGCAAACAGGGTGTGGTCACGACCACAACCTACATTGGTACCTGCGTGGAATTTGGTGCCACGCTGACGAACGATGATGCTACCTGCCAGAACAGATTCACCACCGAAACGCTTAACACCCAGACGTTTTGCATTGGAGTCGCGACCGTTACGAGTCGAGCCACCAGCCTTTTTATGTGCCATTTGTCAGATCTCCTCTTACGCGCCGATCACAGTGATTTTCACATCAGTGAACCACTGACGGTGACCAGCTTGCTTACGGTAGTGTTTACGACGACGAAACTTAACAATCTTAACTTTCTCGCCACGACCGTGAGCAACAACTTCTGCCTTGATCACACCGCCTGATACCAGTGGCGCGCCGATTTGCACGTCTTCGCCATTTGCAATCATCAGAACCTGGTCGAACTCAATGGTTTCGCCGGTTGCGATGTCCAGCTTTTCCAAGCGAACGGTCTGACCTTCGCTTACTCGGTGTTGTTTACCACCACTTTGGAAAACCGCGTACATATAAAACTCCGCTTCTGCGCATGCCTTTCTATTCATCAGGCGGCGCGATAAATATTCACAATAGGGCGCGAATTCTACGCAAATCTCCAGCAGAAGACAAGTGCACTTTGCACTCTCTTGCAGAAAAAAAGCGCAGGACGAATGCAAACGTTTCTCAGCCCGATTTTTCAAGTACAATCAGTAACAGATTACCTGAACTCACGCTGGGTAAAAGCGCTTACCATGCAAAATACGAGTCAAAGCTGAACAGACGAATGAACTTAGAACAGATTAATGAATTAACCGCGCAGGACATGGCGGCCGTCAACCAGACCATCCTCGACCAGCTGAATTCAGATGTCTCACTGATTAATCAGTTGGGTTATTACATCATCAGCGGCGGAGGCAAACGTATCCGGCCTATGATCGCGGTGCTCTCGGCACGTGCGCTGAACTATCAGGGATCGCTGCATGTCACCAATGCGGCGCTGATCGAATTTATCCACACGGCAACTCTGCTGCACGATGATGTGGTGGATGAATCCGATATGCGCCGTGGCAAAGCCACTGCCAATGCCGCGTTCGGCAATGCTGCCAGTGTGCTAGTGGGGGATTTCATCTACACCCGCGCGTTTCAGATGATGACCAGCATGGGATCCTTAAAGATCCTCGCGCTGATGTCCGAAGCAGTAAACGTGATTGCGGAAGGTGAAGTGCTGCAGCTGATGAACTGCAACGATCCCGATATCACTGAAGAGAGCTACATGCGCGTCATCTACAGTAAGACCGCGCGCCTGTTTGAAGCAGCTTCTCAAGCCTCCGCGATTCTGGCTGAAGCCACGCCGGCGCAGGAAAAAGCGCTGCAGGATTATGGTCGCTATCTGGGTACCGCTTTCCAGTTAATTGACGATTTGCTGGATTACAGTGCGGATGGCGAAACCCTGGGTAAAAATACCGGTGATGACCTGAGCGAAGGCAAGCCGACGCTGCCGCTGCTGCATGCCATGCACAACGGTACGCCAGAGCAAGCTCAGATGATCCGCAAAGCAATCGAAGAAGGTAACGGTCGCCATCTGCTGGAACCGGTACTGGATGCCATGCAACAAACTGGCTCGCTGGAATGGACGCGCAAACGCGCTGAAGAAGAGGCGGATAAAGCCATTGCTGCCCTGCAGGCCCTGCCAGAAACACCGTGGCGGAGCGCACTCGAAGCATTGGCCCATATGTCAGTGCAGCGTGATTTCTGATTGTCATTACGGGGCAGCCTGGCCCCGTTTTCTTTCCTGCCTCACCCGTTTTCTCCCCCTGCTTTACTTCCCAGCCCTTCACCTGACTGCCCATTACATTCCTTGCAGCGCTTTTGCGAAAGAGAGCTCAGTTTAATGCGAGGCCAAAACAATTACTGGAAGCTTATGGAAATTATTTGCTATAAGGTTTTTGTTTTTTCCTAATATCTCTGCATTGGATACGCTCGCTGCGGCAGAGACAACGCAATAACATGGACAAGGAGCAGGACGTTATGAAAGCAAGGAAACAGGATTGGCATCCCGCAGATGTGATTGCAGCACTGCGTAAAAAAGGCACTTCAATGGCTGAATTGTCACGCAATTCGGGGCTGAACTCGTCCACACTCTCCAACGCACTTTCCCGCCCCTGGCCCAAAGGAGAGTGGTTGATCGCTGAAGCGATCGGTGTTCATCCCGCCGAGATCTGGCCAACTCGCTATTATGATCCTATTACATCGCGCTTGCTGGATCGCAAAAAACGTATTCGATCCCCCAGGGTTCGTCAGGAGATCTGAGAACTTTGGCATAAAAAAACCAGCCACGCTGCCGTGACTGGTTTTCTTCGCGTGCGAGATCTGTGTTATTCGCCGCTGACGCGCTCGATATTGGCACCCATGGCCTTCAGTTTATCTTCGATGTGCTCATAGCCACGGTCGATATGATAAATACGGTCCACAATGGTAGTGCCTTCCGCGATGCAACCGGCCAGTACCAGGCTCGCAGAAGCGCGCAGGTCGGTTGCCATCACTTGTGCACCCGACAGCGCCTCAACACCGTGGCAAATCGCAGTGTTGCTTTCGATTTCCGCGTGACCGCCCATACGAATCAGCTCAGGGATGTGCATGAAACGGTTTTCGAAGATGGTTTCGGTGATCACGCCAGTGCCTTCCGCCACCATGTTCAGCAAGGTGAACTGTGCCTGCATGTCGGTTGGGAAACCTGGGTGTGGTGCAGTACGGACGTTAACCGCCTTAGGGCGCTTACCGTGCATATCGAGGCTGATCCAGTCTTCACCGGTTTCAATCTCGGCACCCGCATCACGCAGTTTTGCGAGTACCGCATCCAGCGTATCGGGCTGGGCTTTATGGCACACCACTTTACCGCGGGAAATCGCAGCAGCGACCAGGAAGGTACCGGTTTCGATACGATCCGGCAGAACGCGATACACACCGCCACCCAGACGTTCTACGCCCTCGATGGTGATTTTATCTGTGCCTGCACCGCTGATTTTTGCGCCCAGCGTGTTGAGGAAGTTTGCCGTATCGACAATTTCCGGCTCACGAGCGGCGTTTTCAATAATGGTCGTGCCAGTGGCAAGCGTTGCCGCACTCATGATGGTCACGGTCGCGCCAACGCTGACTTTGTCCATGACGATATGCGCGCCTTTCAGGCGGCCATTAACGGAAGCTTTGACGTAACCTTCTTCCAGTTTAATTTCCGCACCCAGTTGCTCAAGGCCAGTGATGTGCAGATCAACCGGACGTGCACCAATAGCACAGCCACCTGGCAATGAAACCTGACCCTGACCAAAACGCGCCACCAGCGGACCCAGTGCCCAAATCGAGGCACGCATGGTTTTCACCAGATCATACGGCGCGCTGAAGACATTAACTTCGCGAGCATCAACGTGAACCGAACCATTACGCTCAACGCGCGCACCCAGCAAATTCAGCAGCTTCATGGTGGTATCGATATCACGCAGCTTCGGCACGTTCTGAATTTCAACCGGCTCTTCTGCCAGCAGCGCAGCAAACAGAATTGGCAGCGCAGCATTCTTCGCCCCGGAAATGGTCACTTCACCACTTAAACGGGTGGGGCCTTGCACACGAAATTTGTCCATTAACGGCTCTCAATTATCTATCAACAAATCAACCGGCGAGATACTTAGAAACCGTTGAGTTTACGGTCGCGCGCCCACTCGGCTGGGGTATAAGTTTTAATGGAAACCGCATGAATACGGTTATCCGCAATGTATTCCATCAGCGGCGCATATACAGCCTGCTGTTTTTTCACACGGCTCAGTTCACCGAACATCTCACCCACCGCGATCACCTGAAAATGACTGCCGTCGTTGCTGAGAACATGTACTTCATCTAATGGCAGCGCCTGCATCAGCACGGCCTGAACTTCACTATTTTCCATCGCTCTTTGCTTCACTTAATAATAATAAGGCGGATATCTTAGAGGAAAGCGCCTGACTCTTAAATACGCAAAAGCCCCTGAATAAATCAGGGGCTTTTGGCGATGACAACGTAATCAGGCGATTTTTTCCGCAGAAACAATAATCTGCTGTAGGTTATACAGCGCAATTAATGACTGAAGTTTGTCGTTGATACCGGTGAAAACTGGCGTGCTACCTTGTGCTCGCGCGATTTCGCGAAGATGGACTAACAAAGCCAGCCCCGCTGAATCCACGCGCTCCAGCGCCGCGACATCAATGGTCGCGACATCCACCATGGCGGTTTCACGGTCATGCCACAATGACAGCAGGGTATCGCGATCCAACATGCCGCTTAAAGATAGCGTGCTGGCATTGCGCTGCCAGCGTAACGGTTCGCTCATGCTTACTGTTTATCCAGAGTGATAGGCTGTGCTGCGTAGGTTTTCAACTGCGCGGTCAGACCATCAATGCCCTTGGTACGCAGCAAATCACTCCACTCATTTTGTTTGGTGGTGATCATACTGATGCCTTCAGCCACCATATCATAGGCCTGCCAGTTGCCGGTCTGGCTGTTCTTGCGCCACTGGAAATCAAGACGCACAGGCGGACGGCCGTTCGGATCCAAAATAGTCACGCGAATCGCCACGATATTCGCATCGCCAATCGGCTGCGGTTGCTGAATCTGGTAGGTTTGGCCATGGTACAGCGCCAGCGCCTGGCCATAAGCCTGCGCCAGATAATCGCCAAATGCGGCAAAGTAAGCGTCGCGTTGCGCGGGCGTTGCTTCACGATAATAGCGGCCCAGCACCAGCGCACCCGCGTACTTGATCTGTACATACGGCAGCAACTCCTGACGCACTACCTCACGCAGATAGTTAGGATCCTGCTTGATTTTAGGTTGCTCGTTTTTCAAGCGGGTGAAGGTCTTCGCCGCCGCTTCATTCATCAGTTTATAAGGATCGCTCTGATCCGCTGCATTGGCCGCCAGCGGCACAAGCGCCAGCATGGCAATCATCAGGAAACGTTTAAACATCGTGTTTTACCTCTCTATTCCGTTGTAGCAGGTGCTGCCGGAGCAGGCGCACTCTCGGTGCCCTGCTTTTGATTATCGTTTTTGTTATCGCCGCTCTTGTAGAGGAACTGGCCGATCAAATCTTCCAGCACCATCGCGGATTTGGTGTCACGCAACGTGCCGCCATCTTTCAGCATAGCCGAACCCAGTTCTGGATCATCAAAGCCTAAATTCAGTGCGAGGAACTGTTCACCCAGCAGACCTTGCGTGCGAATAGCCAGCGAGCTGGTGTCCGGGATTTTGTCGGCATATTGATCGCTGATGTCCATGGTGACACGCGGCGACAGCGTTTTATCATCCAGCGAAATATCCGTGACACGACCAATCACCACACCACCAATCTTCACCGGTGAGCTGACTTTTAGGCCGCCAATATTATCGAAAGTGGCATACAGCTTCCATGTCGGTTCGGTGCCAAGTGACTTGAGATCGGCCACGCGCAGGCTGAGGAATAACAGTGCCAACAGTGCTGCCAGCATGAAGACGCCAACCCAGATTTCGTTTTTCTTGCTTTGCATTGCATCAATTCCCAAACATCAGTGCTGTCAGCACAAAGTCCAAACCGAGTACCGCCAGTGAAGCATGCACTACGGTACGCGTTGTCGCCCGACTAATCCCTTCCGAGGTCGGGATGGCATCATAGCCATTGAACAGCGCAATCCAGGTTACCGTCACGGCAAAGACTGCGCTTTTAATGATGCAGTTGATGACATCGGTGCGGAAATCCACGGCATTTTGCATCGCTGACCAGAAGAAGCCAGGATCGATGCCTTTCCAGCCCACGCCCACCAACGCCCCTCCGGCAATACCGACTGCCGTAAAGATTAATGCTAGCAGCGGCATGCTGATAAACCCTGCCCAGAAGCGCGGCGAAACCACGCGACGCAGCGGATCAACGGCCATCATTTCCATACTGGAAAGCTGTTCGGTGGCTTTCATCAAACCAATCTCTGCCGTCAGGGCTGAACCCGCACGTCCTGCAAACAGCAATGCCGTGACCACGGGGCCCAGTTCACGTAGCAGCGATAAGGCCACCAGCATGCCGAGACTGGTTTCAGCGCTGTAGGTCGTCAGCACCAGATAACCCTGCAGGCCCAGCACCATACCAATGAATAAACCCGAGACCACGATGATCAGCAGCGACAGCACACCCACGCTGTACAGCTGTTTTACCAGCAGTGGCGCGTGGCGGCGGAAAGCGGGTTTACCCACCAGCGCATGAAACAGCATCAAGCCTGCACGGCCAAACGCCGCGCAAGTATTAATTCCCTGACGTCCAAGTGACGCCAGCGCCTTTAGCAACATCAGTTTACGTTCTCCCTGCACGAGTCAGATCGCTGAGGTAATCCCCGGCAGCGAAGCGGAATGGCACAGGACCGTCCGCATGACCCTCAATAAACTGGCGCACGCGCGGATCGGGATTTTCCCGCAACTCCGGCGCGCTGCCCTGGGCAATAATCTTTTGACCGGCAACAATATAGGCATGGTCAGCAATGCTCAAGACCTCTGGCACATCGTGTGAAACCACAATGCAGGTCACACCTAACGAGTGGTTCAATTCATCGATCAATTTCACCAGCACGCCCATGGTAATCGGATCCTGGCCGACAAAGGGCTCATCGAACATGATCAGGTCCGGCTCCAGCGCAATTGCGCGCGCCAGTGCGGCACGGCGCGCCATGCCACCAGAGAGCTCGGCCGGCATCAGTTTGGCTGCACCGCGCAGGCCGACTGCTTCCAGCTTCATCATCACCGTGCTGTGCAGCAATTCCGGCGGTAATTGTGTGTGCTCACGCAATGGCCAGGCAACGTTATCAAAGACGTTAAGATCGGTAAAAAGTGCACCCGACTGGAACAACATGCTCATTTTTTTTCGCACTTCATACAATTTAGTGCGGGAAAGCGTCGGGATATTCTGGTCACGGAACCAGATTTCCCCATTATCCGGTTGCAACTGACCACCAATCAGGCGCAGCAGCGTGGTTTTTCCAATCCCGGATGGCCCCATAATAGCGGTCACTTTACCCGCTGGCACGGTAAGCGAAATGTCATCAAAGATGACGCGGTCTCCGCGAGTGAAGCTGACGCCACGAACCTCAACCAGATTCGTTTTTTGCTGGATCATCGTTACCTCTTTATGCGGATCGGGCGTAATCAAAGTCGTGGATGGTAGCCTGGTAGACCACAATGCACGATAGTTTTACAGAAACTTACCCGTCAGGTGTGGCGAAAACGGCCTTAAAATTTACTTTTGCCTCTCAGACAGTCAAAATCAGCGCCTGTTTCCGCGCGCGCAATGTATTTACCTGTCGGACAAGGTTTGCCGACACACCTATCCATCAAGGATTTTTCATGTTCGTAGCCACTGCCCTGCTGTTTATTGGATTGATTTTACTGGCTTACGGTGCTGACCGTCTGGTTTTCAGTGCCGCGATCCTGTGTCGATCCTTCGGCATTCCTCCGCTGATCATCGGCATGACAGTGGTAAGCATTGGCACATCGTTACCCGAACTGATCGTTTCTTTTTCTGCAGCGCAGCATGGGCAAATGGATTTAGCTGTAGGGACGGCGCTGGGCTCAAACATTACCAATATTCTGCTGATCCTCGGCGGTGCCGCACTTTTGCACCCATTGACAGTGCACTCCAATCTGATTCGGCGCGAACTCCCCCTGATGCTGCTGGTCTCACTGCTGAGTGGCATCATGTTGTTTGATAATCACCTTAGTCGACTTGATGGCATCGCGCTGCTGCTGATTGCGTTAGGTTATCTGCTGATCGCCATTCGCATCGCCCGCCGCGCAGAGCGGGATAACAATGACACGTTAACGCGCGAACAATTGGCTGAACTGCCGCGCGATGAAGCTGGCAATACCGTGGCCTTTCTGTGGCTGGCGGTGGCGCTGATTATTCTGCCGATGTCGACGCGGATGGTGATCGATAATGCCACCGTGTTTGCCGACTATTTTGGTGTCAGCGAGCTGGTCATGGGTCTGACGTTGATTGCCGTGGGCACCAGCCTGCCTGAACTGGCTACCGTACTGGCGGGTGCATTGAAAGGTGAAGACGATATCGCTATCGGTAACCTGATTGGCGCTAATATCTTTAATCTGGCCATTGTGCTGGGCCTGCCCGCGCTGGTGCACCCCGGCAGCGTTGATGCACACGCTTTTGCACGAGATTACTGGGTGATGTTAGGTGTCAGCGTGCTGTTCGCCCTACTCTGCCTGTTACGCAAACGCCGGATTGGCCGCGTAGCGGGCTCTCTTTTGTTATCGGGATTTATTGCGTGGGTTCTGTGGCTGTGGCTCAGCCCTGCGCTCATCACAAGTTATTAAGGACGGACTGACCATGTCACATCAGCAACCGGTTTTTGATTACCAACAGGCAGGTAAAGCGGTACTGCGCATCGAACGCGAAGGGCTGGAGCAGCTCGATCAGTATATTAATGCCGACTTTAGCCGCGCCTGCGAAATGATCATTGCCTGCCGTGGAAAAGTGGTGGTGATGGGCATGGGCAAATCCGGTCATATTGGTGCAAAAATGGCAGCGACTTTCGCCAGCACCGGCACGTCTTCGTTCTTTGTTCATCCTGGTGAAGCCAGCCATGGTGACCTCGGTATGGTGACAGCTAACGACGTGGTGATCGCTATTTCTAATAGTGGCGAGTCGAACGAAATTCTGGCCCTCATCCCGGTCCTCAAGCGACAGAAAGTGCCGTTGATTTGCCTCACCAGTCGTCCGGAGAGTGCCATGGGGCGTGCCGCTGACGTGCATTTATGCGTGAAGGTTCCACAGGAAGCGTGCCCGCTCGGTCTGGCACCGACCTCCAGTACTACCGCCACGCTGGTGATGGGCGATGCGCTGGCGGTTGCCCTGCTGGAAGCACGCGGCTTTACGCAGGAAGACTTTGCGCTCTCGCATCCCGGTGGCGCACTGGGCCGCAAGTTGTTGCTGCACGTGAGCGATATTATGCACAGTGGTGACGAGATCCCACACGTCAGCCGCGATGCGTCGCTGCGGGATGCGCTGCTGGAAATTACGCGCAAAAACCTCGGCCTGACGGTGATTGTTGACGACCTGATGAAAATCGAAGGCATTTTCACTGATGGCGACTTACGCCGCATCTTCGATATGGGGATCGATTTCCAGTCAGCCAGCATTCAGGATGTGATGACGCGCGGCGGTATTCGCGTGCGCCCGAATATGCTGGCTGTCGACGCACTGAATCTGATGCAAAACAAAAACATCACTGCGGTGTTGGTCGCCGATGACGATCGTCTGCTCGGTGTGGTACATATGCATGACATGCTGCGCGCGGGCGTAGTTTGAACAGGAACAAAGAATGAGTGTTGAAACCACGATGATCGATACCTGCTATGGCCCGGTGAGTGCCGATGTAATGGCTCGGGCGGCGCGGATTCGCCTGCTGATTTGCGATGTCGACGGTGTGATGTCTGACGGCGTGATTTACATGGGCAACAACGGCGAAGAATTGAAGGCCTTTAACGTCCGTGACGGCTATGGTATTCGCTGCCTGCTGACCTCTGATATCGAAGTGGCTATTATTACTGGCCGCAAAGCGAAGCTGCTGGAAGATCGTTGCCAGACGCTCGGCATTACGCATCTTTATCAGGGACAATCAGATAAGCTTTTGGCGTGGCGTGAACTCCTGGATAAACTGTCATTATCTGCTGAGCAAGTGGCTTACATCGGCGATGATTTGATCGACTGGCCAGTGATGGCGGAGGCCGGTTTGAGTGTGGCCGTCGCCGATGCCCACCCCGTGTTATTACCTCGTGCACACTACGTCACCCGCATTGCCGGTGGCCGGGGTGCGGTACGTGAACTCTGCGATCTGATTTTGATGGCGCAGAACAAATTTGAGGATGCCAAAGGGCAATCAGTATGAGTAAGAGCAGGCGTTGGATAACGCTGATTTTGGCCTTGATCGCCCTGGTGCTGATCGGCTGGAATCTCACCAACCAGGACGATAGCGAAGCGCCGGTGGCGACCAATAGCCAGGAGCCAACCTATACCAGCGAGAAGTCCCATTCTGTGGTGTACAACCCCACGGGCGCGCTGGCGTACAAACTGATCTCGGATAAAGTGACTTACTTTGCGGCAGATGAGGTGAGCTGGTTCGATAATCCGGTTGCAACCACGTATGATGAAAATAAAGTGCCCACCTGGACAATACGTGCCGATAAGGCAAAGCTGACCAAAGATCGTATGCTTTATCTATATGGTCACGTCGAAGTGAATACCCTGACCCAGGATTCTCAACTTGAGCGCATTATTACCGATACGGCTCAGGTTAATCTGGTCACCCAGGATGTGACATCTGACGATCAAGTCACCCTATTTGGCCGCAGTTTTAATTCCACTGGCATGAAGATGCGCGGCAATTTACGAACCAAGAATGCCCAGCTGCTTGAAAAGGTCAAAACTTCCTATGAAATCCAAAATGAACAAAAACAGCCTTAAGTTGTTGTTGGTGAGCGCCTTACTGGCGACCAGCCTGCCCGCGCTGGCCCTGACGGGCGATTCTGACAAGCCCGTTAATATTGATTCGGTGAATCAGGCGCTGGATCTGCAAGGCAACGTGGCGACCTTTACCGGCAATGTCATCGTGACTCAGGGTTCAATCAAAATCACCGCTGACAAGGTGGTGGTCACACGTCCAGGTGGCGACAGTAAAAAAACTATCGTGGATGCCTACGGCGCTCCCGCCACCTTCTACCAGATGCAGGATAACGGCAAACCCGTTCAGGGCCACGCCTCAAAACTGCATTATGAGCTGGCGAACGATTTCGTTGAACTGACGGGCAATGCCTTCATTCAGCAGCTGGACAGCAACATCAAAGGCGATCGCATCACTTACCTGGTGAAAGAGCAGAAAATGCAGGCGTTTAGCCAGGGCGAAAGCAAACGCGTCACCACCGTACTGGTGCCGTCGCAGTTGCAGGACAAAAACGGCTCGTCCACGAGCCCTAAAAAGAGTAACTGATCGCTATGGCCACATTAGTCGCTGAAAACCTGGCGAAAGCCTATAAAGGCCGCCGCGTGGTGGAAGATGTCAGCCTGCAGGTAAAATCTGGCGAGATTGTCGGCCTGCTAGGTCCAAACGGTGCCGGCAAGACCACCACATTCTATATGGTTGTCGGGATTGTGCCGCGTGATGCAGGCCGCATCGTGATCGATGACGAAGATATCAGTATTCTGCCGCTGCATGCGCGGGCGCGCCGTGGTATTGGCTATCTGCCGCAGGAAGCGTCAATCTTCCGCCGTCTAAGCGTGTTCGACAATTTGATGGCAGTGTTGCAAATCCGCGATGATTTAACGGAAGAGCAGCGTCAGGATCGTGCCAATGAATTGATGGAAGAGTTCCACATTGAGCATCTGCGTGACAGCATGGGCCAGGCGCTTTCCGGTGGTGAACGCCGCCGTGTTGAAATCGCTCGCGCTCTGGCAGCCAACCCCAAATTTATCCTGCTGGATGAACCTTTTGCCGGTGTTGACCCGATCTCAGTCATCGATATCAAAAAAATCATCGAACACCTACGCGACAGCGGTCTTGGCGTGTTGATCACCGATCACAACGTGCGTGAAACGCTTGCGGTGTGCGAACGTGCTTACATCGTGAGCCAGGGACATCTGATCGCGCATGGCACGCCTGATGAAATTCTTGCAGATGAGCAGGTTAAACGGGTTTATTTGGGCGAAGAGTTCAGACTCTGATAAGGTGTCGTTATTCACGACATTTGCTTAGGAAATTCAAGCAGAATTATGAAGCAAGGTTTGCAACTCAGGCTCAGCCAACAGCTGGCGATGACCCCACAGTTGCAGCAGGCCATTCGTCTGCTGCAACTCTCTACGCTTGAACTCCAGCAGGAACTGCAACTGGCGCTGGAAAGCAATCCGCTGCTTGAGCAAACCGATCTGCATGAAGAAGTCGATTCACGTGAGCATCAGGAGAGCGACTCGTTAGACACCCGTGAAGCCCTCGAACAGAAAGAGATGCCCGAGGAGCTTCCACTCGACGCCACCTGGGATGAAATCTACACCGCGGGCACGCCTTCTGGCACGGGTACCGATTACCAGGATGATGAGCTGCCGGTTTATCAAGGCGAAACCACCCAGTCACTGCAGGACTACCTGATGTGGCAAGTGGAGCTCACGCCGTTTACGGATACCGACCGCGCGATTGCCACTTCAATTGTCGACGCCATTGATGACACGGGCTATCTCACCGTTTCCGTCCAGGACATCTGCGACAGCATTGGTGATGAAGAGCTGACGCTGGAAGAGGTTGAAGCGGTGCTGAAGCGTGTTCAGCGCTTTGATCCTGTCGGTGTCGGTGCTCGTGATCTACGTGACTGCTTACTGGTGCAACTTTCACAATACGCTGCCGATGCGCCAATGCTGGCAGAAGCGCGGTTGATCGTCAGTGAACATCTGGATCTGCTGGCCAACCACGATTTTCGCAGCCTGATGCGTGTCACACGCCTCAAGGAAGACGTGCTGAAAGACGCGATGCTGCTGATTCAGTCACTCGATCCCCGTCCCGGCCAATCGATCAACACCAGCGAACCCGAGTATGTGATTCCTGATGTTCTGGTGCGTAAAACCAGTAAGCGCTGGACGGTTGAACTGAATTCAGACAGTTTGCCGCGCCTGAAGATCAATCAACATTACGCCGCGATGGGCGGCTCCGCGCGTAACGACAGCGACAGCCAATTCATTCGCAGTAATTTGCAGGAAGCCAAATGGCTGATTAAAAGCCTCGAAAGCCGCAACGACACACTGCTCAAAGTGACGCGTTGTATTGTCGAGCAGCAGCAGGCGTTCTTTGAACAGGGCGAGGAATACATGCGGCCGATGGTGCTGGCAGATATCGCCCAGGCCGTGGACATGCATGAATCCACCATTTCCCGTGTGACCACGCAAAAGTACCTGCACAGCCCGCGTGGCATCTTTGAATTAAAATATTTTTTCTCCAGCCATGTGAATACCGAAGGCGGTGGCGAAGCCTCTTCCACGGCGATCCGTGCACTGGTGAAGAAATTGATCTCCGCGGAAAATCCCGCAAAACCCTTGAGCGACAGCAAACTCACCTCCATGTTATCCGATCAGGGCATCATGGTGGCGCGACGTACGGTTGCTAAATATCGCGAGTCTTTATCTATACCGCCATCAAACCAGCGCAAGCAGTTGGTTTGACCGAACGAAGAAGGAAGACCTATGCAGCTAAACCTGACCGGACTGAATGTTGAAATCACTGAACCGCTGCGCGAATTTGTAAATAGCAAATTTGCCAAACTGGAACACTACTTTGATCGTATCAATCAGGTTTATATTGTTCTGAAAGTGGAGAAGGTGACGCAGATTGCGGAAGCAACACTGCACGTCAACGGCGGAGAGCTGCACGCCACAGGGGAAGCGGAAGACATGTACGCGGCCATCGACGGGTTAATCGACAAGCTTTCCCGTCAGCTGACCAAACACAAAGACAAACTGAAAAAACACTAACCTTCATGCTTGCAGAGTGCTGACCGATTCGGCACTCAGAGCGCAAATGGGGCGGGTTAACCGCCCCGTTTTGTCATCTGCGCAAGCGCCAACGGGAGACTCGCCATTGTGCTATGAATGGCGTTAACCTTGCGGCTATGTGAACTCGCAAGTGAAACGATGATGAACAACGATCTGACACTGGAATTGAGCTCGGTCCTCTCACTGGACTGTACCCGTAGCGGCGTACACTGCCAGAGTAAAAAACGCGCGCTGGAAATTATCAGCGAGTTGGCAGCAAAGCAGCTCAATCTGCCGCACCAGACACTATTTGAAGCCATTCTGACCCGTGAACGTATGGGCAGTACGGGCATTGGCAACGGTATCGCCATTCCGCATGGCAAGCTGGAAGAGGATACGCTGCGCGCCGTTGGTGTGTTTATCAGCCTCGACCAACCGATCGCCTTTGACGCCGTGGACAATCAGCCGGTTGATCTGCTGTTTGCTCTGCTGGTGCCTGCAGACCAGTGCAAAACCCATTTGCATACGCTGTCGCTGGTCGCTAAACGTCTGGCGGACAAAACCGTCTGCCGCCGTTTGCGTGCGGCACAGAGTGATGAAGAACTCTATGCCATTATCACAGAAGCTCAGGAAGAACACTCTTAAGCGACAGACACATTTACCGACCTATTCGTCGGTTTAAAACGGGAGAAATGTGATGGTGCTGATGATCGTTAGCGGTCGGTCAGGCTCAGGAAAATCGGTCGCACTGCGTGCCCTGGAAGACATGGGATTTTACTGTGTCGATAATCTGCCCGTGGTGCTGCTACCGGAATTAGCGAACACCTTAACAGAGCGCAATATTTCGGCGGCCGTCAGCATTGATGTGCGCAACATGCCTGAATCGCCGGAGGTGTTTGAAACGGCGCTCAATAATCTGCCGGATTCGTTTTCACCACAGCTACTGTTCCTGGACGCCGATCGCAACACACTGATACGGCGTTACAGTGATACTCGCCGCATCCATCCGCTCTCCAGTAAAAATCTGTCACTGGAAAGCGCGATTGATGAAGAGAGTGACCTGCTTGAGCCTTTGCGTTCGCGGGCAGACCTGATCATTGATACTTCCGAAATGTCGGTCCATGAGTTGGCTGAAATGCTGCGTACGCGCCTGTCTGGCAAACGTGAGCGTGAGCTGACCATGGTGTTTGAGTCCTTCGGCTTCAAACACGGCATCCCAATTGATGCCGATTACGTCTTCGATGTGCGTTTCCTGCCAAACCCGCACTGGGATCCCAAGTTGCGCCCGATGACCGGACTAGATCGTCCGGTTGCGGCTTTCCTCGACCGCCACACTGAAGTGCATAACTTCATTTACCAGACGCGCAGCTATCTGGAGCTGTGGTTGCCGATGCTGGAAACCAACAACCGCAGCTATCTGACGGTCGCGATTGGCTGTACCGGTGGTAAACACCGTTCGGTTTACATCGCCGAACAGCTGGCAGATTACTTCCGTTCACGCGGCAAAAATGTGCAGTCTCGTCATCGCACTCTGGAAAAACGTAAATCATGACCGTGAAGCAAGTCGTTGAGATTCGCAATAAGCTGGGCATGCATGCGCGCCCGGCAATGAAACTGTTCGAGTTGGTGCAGAGTTTTGACGCAGAGGTACTACTGCGCAATGAAGCCGGTACGGAAGCCGAAGCCAGCAGCGTGATTGCGCTGTTGATGCTCGACTCCGCGAAAGGCGGCCATATCGAGATTGAAGCCAGCGGCCCGCAGGAAGTAGAGGCGCTGGCTGCGGTGATTGAGCTGTTTGAAGCCGGGTTTGACGAAGACTAATTGCTGTTAATGCAATTTGTAGCGAGCGAGGAAACCTTCCCCACCTAACTGACGCATCTGGCGCATTATCCACTGCTGGCGCATTCGTATATACCCGGAAGGTGCATCAGCGCGGAAGCGAATCGGGTTTGGTAGTACCGCCGCCAGCAGCGCCGCTTCAGAAATCGTCAGACGACTGGCTGGTTTGTGGAAGTAGCGCTGTGAAGCCTCTTCCACACCAAACACGCCGTTGCCAAACTCCGCAATATTCAAATATACCGTCAGAATGCGGCGTTTGGTCCACACCGTTTCGAGTCCAACGGTTAAACCGGCTTCGAGCCCTTTTCGCACCCAGCTGCGGCCATCCCATAAGAACAGGTTTTTTGCGGTCTGCTGCGACAGCGTAGAAGCACCGCGTATCTGCTTTGATCCATCGCTATCCAGCACTTTTTGAATTGAATCAACATCAAAACCCCAGTGTTCCGGAAATTTTTGATCTTCAGAAGCGATAACGGCCAGCGCCATCCACGGAGAAATCTCATCCATGCTGACCCAATCGGAATGCGCCACATAGTCGAACCGACCACTGAACCAGGCGCCCAGTTGACGCTCCACCATCACCGCAGAAAACGGCACTGGTAAAAAGGCAAAGATCACGATGCCGGCCAGCCAAATTCCCAACCACGCCAGCAGCACTTTAGCAATCAGCACTTTAAGGCGTTGCCCCATTTTCCCTTTACTCTTACTCATGCAATTTTCTCTTACCTGTTCCCTGCATTAATCAATCACCCCGGTCACAATTTTGATTACCTGTAATCCTGGGCAAAACTTTACCGCTTATCGCGTGAAAGTTAGAGATGAAGTTATTACCTGCGTCATCATCGTTCCTCTATTAGAGCCAATCACATCAAGCACTTCCATCATGAGGGAATCGGTTCCATGGTGAAAAACCCAGCAAAACCCTTACAATCGGATACTTCATACAAAGTGATAAAGATCACGTTTAAACTTTCACAATACTTAACAATAAACTTTCAAAGCATTTGAATAAGCGCACTGATGCGCGCAGCCGTTTCAATAAACGTGGCTGAAATCGCGTCAACATCATCATGATTAACCCTGACAATGGTAAAGGATTTAGCCTTCCGTTTGGTTTACATTGCACCGCAAAACTTTAAACTGGAACTTTCTGCAGAGGGTTTCCAAAGCGTTTTGGATAACCCACCAGAACCACCTTATTTGTTACCTAATATCAGCATGTTAAGCTCACTTAACTCTGATTTTTCGGCTGATTAGGAATTTCGGCGCAGCTGTCAGGCTTTTCCTGCTTCCGGCTGAAGGAAATTCAGGCAAAAAGCAGAACAATTGGTCAAAAATAGTGCAATACGGCAAAGAAATTAATTCCTTGCTTGACTGTGTCAGCAAATTAATGTTTTCTGTATTTAATCGCTGCTCAACTTCACACAATTTAATGAATCTTGTCACAAGCGTTGGTGAATTTGTTAAGGTGATTTCGAAGCGTTAACCAATACCATACTGTTGCTGATCCATTCGACTTCTAACGATAGCAGCAGTACCCATTTCCCTGGTGTTGGCGCAGTATTCGCGCACCCCAGTTTCGACTGGGGTCATTTTTTTCTGGCGTCCGAAGATTTTTCCCTTTCAGCTACCCACTCGCGTAACACGTTAACGTCATGCAGCCACTCATGTTTTAATTCGTCGATCCACTCCTGCACGTTGTCCCACCATGCTGGCAGTTCCGGTGACTGTATCTGTTTCGCCAGTTTCTGCAGATGCAACAGTCCTACTGAGCCCGCAGCACCCTTAATTTTATGCCCTTCTTCCGCAATCCCTTTTTGATCGCGCGCCATCATGTTGGAATCCAGCACGTCGAGATACCCCGGCATCATCTGTTCAAACATCGTCAGGCTTTGTGTAATCAATCCTGGGCCGACCAATTCGATATACTGCTCCAGCATCTCCACATCGAGCAGCATGCGCGAGTGTTCGTCTGAGGAGGTCTGAATCTCTTCTTCCGGCTCGCCCTGGTAATCCCAGAACTTTTTAATCATCGCCGTTAAGGCCGGCACCGCCAGCGGTTTACTCAGCACATCATCCATTCCAGCGTCGAGATACTCTTTTTTATCCTTCAGCACGTTGGCGGTCAGTGCCACCAGCGGCGGCAGCGCCACGCCAGCATGGCGTTGGTGAATGGCGCGCGACACATCCAGCCCGGTCATATCCGGCAATTGGATATCCAGCAGCACCAGGTCAAACTCCTGCGGATCAAACATCGCCAGCGCTTCAGTGCCGGTCATCGCCACTTCCACGCTGCATCCCAGTTTCTCCAGTACTGAGCGCGCCACAATGACGTTCAGTTCAATATCTTCAACCAGTAATACGTGCAGCGCCGGCAATGGCATGCTGTCGTCGAGATCTTCGTTTTCCACTTCATCGGCCACACGAGGTGCATTTATCTCGACCACAAAGCATGAGCCCTGCCCCGGCGCACTACTCACGCTAATATCACCGCCCATCGCCTGTGCCAGACGACGAGAAACCGCCAAACCAATGCCGGTACCGGTGGCGGGTTTTCCGCCGTGCTGATCTTTTACCTGGTAATACATGGCGAAGATCTTGTCCTGCTCTTCCTGCGGAATTCCCATGCCAGAATCCTGCACTTCAAAGCGCAGCGTTTCGTCCTGGTGATAGGCGACGCGCACCACAATTTCACCCTGCTGGGTGAATTTCACCGCGTTACCGATCAGGTTCCACAAAATTTGACGCAGGCGCGTGCCGTCAGCAGAGATGATGTGTGGCAGCGGCAGCTCCGGTGCCATCACGAACTTCAGTCCTTTCGGCTGCGCCAGTAACCCGGAGAGGTTTTCCAGATCGGCAAGGAAGCCGGTGAAGTCGAGCGGCTGATTATCCAGCTGCACTTTGCGGCGCTCGATTTTGTCCACTTCAATCACGTCATTAAAGATGTTGCCAAGCGTGATGGCCGAGACATGGATGGTTTTCAGGTACTTCAGTTGTTCCTGATTGAGATCGGTGTCCAGCAGAATGCGGCTCAAGCCGACAATGCCATTCAGTGGCGTACGCAGTTCATGGCTGATGGTTGAAATAAAGGTGGTCTTCTCACGGCTGGCATTCTCCAGCGCGTCCTGATAACGCTTACGCTCAGTAATATCGCGACCAAAGCCCATCAGGCCGCTGCGTTTACCGACGCGATCGTAATACGGCACTTTGCGGATTTCAAAGCAGGCTTTGCGCCCATCAGGATATTGCAGCCACTGTTCGTACGTCAGGGAGACGTTATGGCGGAAGACCTTTTCATCCGTCTCCAGCACCTTGGAGGCGGCATCTTCATCGTAAATGTCGCGCGGCGTCAGGCCAATCAGTTGCTTCTCGCTCATGCCCGTTAGCAGCTCCATCGCGCGGTTACAGCCCGAGAACTGCTTGTCGATGTTGCGATAGAACACCAAATCCGGTGAGGCATCGAGGAAGGAGCGTAAGAAAGAGGATTGCTGTTCCAGCTCGATTTGCGCCTGTTCACGGCGCGCCATCTCTTCGCGCAGTTTATCCATCACCTGCTCGCGGGCCTGCTCCGCTTTGATACGATCGTTAATTTCCTGATTCAGCTGAGCGATGGTCTCTTTCATTTGCTGATTAAGTTCAAGATCGCGCGTGCGCATCTCTTCCAGCTTATCGACCAGCTTCGTCAGGCGCTGGCGAGACTCTTCCAACTGATCAACCACCACCGAGAGAAAATAGACGGCCCAGGGCGTGATCAACAGGCCGAAGAACACCGATCGCACCACATCGATACTCTCAACATGGCCACGCAGTACCATGGTGACAGCCATTTGCACCACCATCGCCAGCACCACCAGTGCTGAGGCTAATAGCAGCGAGAAACGCACCAGCCCCAGCTTGACCATCAGATCAACGTAGTACTGCGCTAAAAGACGAATCTGTTTCATCACGAGCTCCCTGAACGAAATCTGGCTCATGATAGCGTAATTATCGCGGTACTGCGCCGACTCAGCGTGTCATTGCCTGCTGACTTTGCCTCATTATGGTGCATCGCAGCGCCTTTTCGCCGATGTTCGCGTCGTTATGCGTAAAGCGCTTGACTAAATCTGCCAACTGAATAATCTGGAGGGCCGCGCTTTTGCGACCCTTTTGTAACATCCCGTGCTATTCCTCCTTCCGGTAGCCATTTCATCTGATGGCTGGGCCTTGTTATTGCATATTCATTCAACTTTAGCGCCATTTTACTCACAGTCAGCCTGATTAATTTTACTAATGACAGCCCTATTTTGATTCAAATATGACGCCATAAGAAAAACAGATACATGCTGTGCGTGAAACCGCCCCAACAGAATTTTATGCTGATGAAATAGAGTTATTCAGCATTGTTTAGATATCTGAGGCGTACCTCACAGTGAGACGGCTCACACTTCATAGGGGAATCAGAATCGTCAGATTGACAGTTATTTACGTAATAAATTGTTCATAATCATAAAGTTAATTGGCAAAACAGCCGATTACCCGCAACAAAGCTGGCTATTTGACCTGAGTTCGCTTTCCCGATAAGTTGGAATTCCGCTGGATGCTTTCCAGTCGGGACTGTGTCTCGGCATATCTATGCAGCAAGAAACTCCCTCTGGATGCAAGTTATCTCCCGTAAGAGACCGGAAGTAAGAGCAGCTCATCAAGGACGAGACCATACTCTCTTGAGAGCCTTTGCTCGGTATTGCGACGTCCGCGTTTAAGCGGCGAAAACGAATTTGATACAGCACGCAGCAGTGCTCTGTGCTTGAAATAATGCAGGTAATGTCAAAAGCAGTTTAAGGAGACCCTCAATGTCCACTCAAAAACCTCATCCCTATGGTTTGTATGATCCCTCAGCCGGTAGTGATAGCTGTGGTGTTGGGTTTATTACCCGTAAGGACGGCGAGCAGACCCATGAGATCCTGCAGATGGCGCACAGCGCACTGTGCACAGTACCGCACCGTGGCGGTATGTCTGCTGAGGGCGTGGGCGATGGCGCAGGTGTCAACGTCGACCTTTCTCTGAACTTCTTCCGCAAAGTGACAGGCCAGCCACTGGAAGCCGGCCGCTTTGGCGTGGGTAACTTCTTTGTGCCAAAAGATGCTGAGCTGCGTGCTAACGCAGAGCGTCTGGTCGAAGAAACTCTGGCCGCCCATAACTTCCCTGTGCTGATGAAACGCGATATGCCGCTGGACGGCAGCGTGACACGTCCAGCCGCCCTGCAATTCCAGCTGCCGATTGTGCAGTGGATTTTTGCGGCACCACAGGAAGTCACCGAACAGATCGAATTCGAGCGCCACATCTATCGTGCGCTGCTGGATATCGAAGCGCGTGCCTTTACAGAAAGCGAATTCGGTGGTCTTTATCCGCTGTCGCTCTCTTCCCGTACTCAGGTATTCAAAGCACGCCTGAACTCAAATGAAGTGATCCCGTACTTCAAAGATTTGACCGATGTGGACCATCAGGTGCGTGGGCTGTTCTTCCATACCCGCTTCTCCACCAACACCGATCCGCACACCACCATGGCACAGCCGTTCCGCCTGATGGCGCACAACGGTGAGCTGAACACCGACCGTAAAAACCGCATCGCAGAAGCGGCATTGATGCTGGCGCGCGGTAAGAAAATCGTGCGTCCGAAAGGCCAGTCCGACAGCTCGCGTCTGGACCAAAGCATTCATAGCCGTTTGATGGAAGATAACCTCGACCTGATCAACGCCGTGGTTTCCATGATGCCGCCAGCGTGGGAAAACGACACCTCACTGTCAAATGAAGTGCGCGCGATGCTGGAGTACTTCTCTCTGTATGAAGAGAAGAACGATGGCCCGGCAGCGTTGATCTTCGGTAATGGCGAAGTGATCGGGGCGCGCCTTGACCGCCTGGGCCTGCGCCCATTGCGTTCTGTCGAAACCGCCGAGTACATCGGTGCGATGTCCGAAGCGGGTCAGATTGCCTTCCCACCGGAAAGCGTACTGCGTCGTGGCCGTATCGAAGCGGGCGGCATGCTCTATTACGATCATAAAGAAAAACGCTCTTACACCACGGTGGAAGCGCTGGAAAAACTGGCAGCAGAGAAAGATTACCTTTCACTGCTGAGCGCGGCTCGCGTGGACCTGCACGATCTGCCGGAGATTCAGGCAGAGCAGCTGGGTTCACCGCTGCGCTATCGTGGTGACCTCAAAACTTATCAGCGTTTTGTGGCGTACTACTACAACCAGGAAAGCTTTAAATTCATGATGGACCCGATGCTGCAAACCGGCGCTGAGAAGATCTCGGCGATGGGTTACGGCAACGCCATCAATGGCCTGTCCGACCACGAAGGCGGCATGGCGCACTACTTCTCACAACGCTTTGCTCAGGTCACCAACCCGCCGCTGGATTCGATCCGCGAAGCGGACGGCATGACGTTGCGCGTGGCACTGGGTGCGAAGCCGCACTTGGGCCGCAGTAAAGGTCAGCAGGTTATCGTGCCCACGCCGATCCTGACACACCTCGATATGCTGCGCCTGCGCGAGCAAACCGTCGCACCTTATGCGCGTTTCGAGATGCTGTATGAGCCGGTCATCGGCAAAGATATCGTCAGCCGCGCCGCCAACGCCAAAGCGCTGGAAAACGCCATTGATAATCTGGCACAGCAGGTCGTGGATTTCGCACGCCAGCAGGGCGGCATTGCGGTGATCACCGACCGCCACATCTCTTCAACTCACGCGGCGATTCCTATGCTGCTGATGGTCTCTGCCATCAACCAGCGTTTGGTGCAGGAAGGTCTGCGCCTGGATGTTTCTCTGGTGGTAGAAAGCGGCCAGAGCATCTCTTCACACCACATCGCTGCAACCTTGGGCTTTGGTGCGTCTGCGGTTTACCCGCTGGGCGTACAGATGCGCGCGGAAGAGAAATATGGCGAAGGCGAAGAAGGTAACAAAGCCTTCAAACGCTATGCCAAAGCAGCCGAAAAAGCCTTGATGAAGACCATGGGTAAAGTGGGTCTCTGTACTGTTGAGAGCTACAGCTGTGGCGAATTCTTTGAACCTAACTTCCTGAATACCGACGATCCGGTTCTGAAGAAGTACTTCCCGAATATCAAAACACCGGTCGGTGGCGCGGGCTTCCCGGCTATCGCCCAGATGGCGGTTGACTGGCACCAGAGCGCACTGAAAATTCAGGGCGAGGCCGAAGTGCCACTGCTGGGTCTCTTCAAAGAGCGTGCGGAAGGTGCAGGTCACTCATACGGTACCATCGCCGTACGTACCTTTATCGACATGACAGAGCAGCCGATTCGCTTCGCTGATAAAGCACGCGAAGAGGACAACTTCATCCGTCTGATGACGCTGGCCAAACTGGACAATGCCTTCAGCATTAAAGCTGACGCATTCAAAGACAGTAGCTTCGAACGCATCCCGAACAAGGTCATTGACTCACTGGCGATCACGCCGGATTACCGTCAATTCTCCAGTCTGATGCACGCCGAGCGTAAACGTCGCCCTGCTGCGCTGCGTGACATCCTCGCGCTGCCGTGTGATTTGACCCACGTTGACAGCGAAGCGGAGTTTGGTCGCAAACTCGGCCGTTACTCACTGGTCAACAACGGTTTTGCCACCCGTGGATTGAAGTGTGAAGCCGTGGAAGGCAGCCTGAACCAGTTCGAGTTGCGCCTGATTGATTCCATCGCGGGCCTGAAGCCAGAAGATGAACGTCTGGAAGCGCTGGCACGTGCACTGAAAACCCGCTTTAGCGACGACATCGAAAGCAGCAGCGTGGCCGATGGTGTATTGCACATCACCGCTTACGGTAAAGCGGCAGATTACCTGTCACTGATCTTTACCGCGTTGCCTTCGCTGCCACTGGAAGAGATCCAGCCGGCACACGAAATTACCCGCACTTTCGCCTCCGGTGCGATGAGCCACGGTGCCTTGGTTGCACCTGCGCACGAAGCCGTAGCGCACGGTACTAACATGGTTGGCGGGATGAGTAACTGTGGTGAAGGTGGTGAACACTATTCACGTCACGGCACCATCCGCGCTTCACGCATCAAGCAGTTGGCATCCGGTCGTTTCGGCGTATGGGCGGCTTATCTGGCCGACCCGATGCTGGAAGAGCTGGAGATCAAAATTGGTCAAGGCGCGAAGCCAGGTGAAGGCGGACAGCTGCCTGCACCGAAAGTGACCGTGGAGATCGCCGCAGCGCGTGGCGGTACACCGGGTGTTGAGTTGGTTTCACCCCCACCGCACCACGATACCTACTCTATCGAGGATTTGGCACAGCTGATCCACGATTGTAAAGCCGCACGTGTTCGCGTCATCGTGAAACTGGTGTCTTCAGAAGGCATCGGCACCATCGCGGTTGGCGTGGCGAAAGCGGGCGCAGACGTGATTAACGTGGCAGGTAACACCGGTGGTACCGGTGCGGCCTCGGTCACCAGCCTGAAATACACCGGTCGTGTTGCCGAGATTGGCATCGCCGAAGTACATCAGGCGCTGTGTGCTAACGGCCTGCGTGACAAGGTGCAGCTGCGCTGCTCCGGTGCACAACAAACCGGTAGTGATGTGATCAAATCTGCCCTGCTCGGCGGCGACAGCTTCGAGTTCGGCACCACCGCGCTGATGATGCTGAAATGCGTGATGGCGAAAAACTGTAACGTTAAATGCCCGGCCGGTTTAACCACCAACGCCGAAGCTTTTGATGGCGATCCGCGTCAGCTGGCGCAGTACTTCGTTAACGTGGCGCAAGAAGTACGTGAATTCCTCGCACGCCTCGGCCTGCGTTCACTGCGCGAAGCACGTGGCCGTTCTGACCTGCTGCACCTGATGGATCACCCACTGGAAGTCGGCAAGCTGGATCTGCGTGCGATGTTGACCGTGGTGCCAGAGCAGAAAATCGCGAAGCCGGTCTATCTGGAAAAAGATTTTGAGCTAGATGATGGCTGGGTTGAAGAGCTGAAAACGCAGCTGATCGACCAGGCGAGCCGCGATTTCGCCCTCGGCGCAGGCATTACCCTGAACAACCGTAACAAGAGCGTGGGCGGCCAGCTGGCCATCGACATCGAGCGCATGCTCAACCACGAACTGTCTGCTGAACAACGTGCTGCACTGCCAGCGGTGTTCAAAGACGATCGCGGCCGTCATTACCTGGCACCGCGCACTGTGAATATCCACACCAGCGGTTCTGCCGGTCAGTCATTCGGTGCCTTCTGCAACGATGGTATGCAGATGAAGCACTACGGCACCTGTAACGATGGCGTGGGCAAAGGTCAGTGCGGTGGCGAACTGGTGGTGATGTCACCGGGCGGCGGCGCACAAGACAGCGACGGCAACGTGCTGATCGGTAACTTCGCGCTGTTTGGTGCGACCGGTGGCCGTTTGTTCGTACAAGGCCAGGCGGGCGACCGTTTCGCGGTTCGTAACTCTGGCGCTACTGCGGTAGTCGAAGGCGTCGGCGATTTCTGCTGCGAATACATGACTAACGGTGCGATTCTCAACCTCGGCACCTTTGGTAAAGGTTTCGGCAACGGCATGAGCGGTGGATTCGCTTACCAGTATGACCCGTACGGTGCACTGGCAGGACACGCAGCGGGTGATTCCGTGCTGTTCGGTTCAATCGCTGACGAAGATGAATTGGCGCAGGTTCACAAGCAAGCAGTGCTGACCATGCTGAACTGGCACCTGGAAGCCACCAACTCGCCGCGCGCAGCCTGGCTGCTGGAGAATTGGGAAACCGAGTGCCACCACTTTGTCTACGTAATGCCGCGTTCGCTGCTGCTCTATCAAGATGGTGGCGAGATCCTGAAAGCGAAATCACGTAAGGATTTGCTGGAAGAGCTGTCAACCTCACTGGCTGCGCATCAGGTTGCCAAATTCAAGGCAGCATGGCGCACCGGCAAAACCATTGCGGATGGCGCCGTACCGGCTTACGGTGCGACGGATACAGCGGAAATGTTCGTGCTGCTCAACAACTACACCGTATTGAGCTTCGCGCAGCAACTGGCGCTCGGCAAACTGCCAAAAGGTACTGCCGTTGAAGACCCTGCGGTTGAGAAAGCGGTACGCAATTTGCTGATGACGGAAGACTTCGCGCTGGTGAGCAAACTGCAACGCCATGCACGCTCAGCGATTGAAAGCTACAGCGATGACGAACTGGCTAGCCTGATTGCGGCAAAACGTATGTCCGATTACAAAGCAGCATTAACGCAACGCAACATTCGCTCCATGGACAGCCTGGCGACCTATGGCTGGATCATTTATCAGGATGCCCGCAACCGTGAGGTGCTTGGCCATCTGCCTGATTTCGAAGAGCTGTTTGCACGCGCCGCGCTGCCAGAAATCGCCGCTGCTGTCGGGAAACTTTCCTGATAGCAGCACCAATGAATGTGTGTATATTGACTGAACATCACGAGACGGGTTTGAGTACAGATATCCATGAAGATTCCTTACATTCCTGAAGATGCGCCGTTTAACGGCGAACAGAAATACTGGCTGGCGGGTTTTCTCGCCGGTCTCCACTCGCGTCTGTTGGTATTAGAAGATAAGCAGACGACACCTGCGGCCGGTGGCGCCACCAACACGCAGTTGCACATTCTGTTCGGTTCACAGACCGGCAACGCAGAAGCGCTGGCGCAAACTGCCGCTAAAGCCGCGCGTGCCAAAGGTCTGGTGCCGGTGGTTCAGGCATTGGGCGAAGTAGACCTGGACGTGTTCGCCACCATGCGTCATGTGCTGATTGTCACCTCCACCTACGGTGAAGGCGAGATGCCGGACAATGCTCAGCTGTTCTGGCAAGCACTTTCAGCCAGCACAGCGCCGCGTCTGGAGCAGATGCACTTTGCTATCCTGGCGATCGGCGATACCGGCTACGATGGCTTCTGCCAGGCCGGTAAATTCTTCGATATGCGTCTGGAACAGCTGGGTGCAAAACGCGTCTTTGACCGCATCGACTGCGATATTGATTTTGAAGAGCCTTCCAGCGCATGGATTGGCGACGCGATGCCACAGTTTGCCGCCAGTGCCGGTAGCAGCGGCACGGTGTTAGAGAGCGCGCCAGAAGCACCGGTGATTCCAGGTAGCAATAAGCAAAACCCTTATGCTGCAGCGCTGGCGACGAACAAGCGTCTGTCTGGCGAATCATCGGCGAAAGATATTCGCCACTTTGAATTCGATCTCACTGACAGCGGCCTGAAATATGAAGCCGGTGACGCGTTGGGCGTCATCCCAGTGAACGATGCTGAGTTGGTTAGCCTGTTGCTGAGCGAGCTGAAAGCGGACTATGAAACCCCGGTGCCAGGCTTCGATCGTAACCTCGGCGATCTGCTGACCTACCAGTTCGAGATCTCCGAACCATCGCGCAAGCTGATTGAGTGGGTGGGTCAGCACACTGCCAACCAGGAACTGTTGCACGTATTACAGCACGACGATAAAGACACCCTGGCTAACTGGCTGTGGGGCAAAGACACGCTGGACCTGCTGCAGCTTGAGCTGAAGCGCACCCTGTCTGTGCCAGAGTTCGTGGCGATGCTGCGTCCGTTGCAACACCGTGCGTACTCCATCTCTTCCAGCTCCAAAACGCATCCGAATCAGGTGCACCTGACGATTGCTTCCGTGCGCTATCACAGCGGTGGCCGTGAGCGTAAAGGCGTCTGCTCTACCTATCTGGCCGAGCGCGTGCGCCGTGGCGAGAAGCCAGCGATCTTTATTTCGCCAAACAAAGCGTTCCGCGTGCCGGCTAACGGCAATGCTCCGCTGATCATGGTTGGCCCTGGCACCGGTATTGCTCCGTTCCGTGCGTTCTTGCAGGAACGTCAGTCAACGGGTGCTGAAGGTAAGAACTGGCTGTTCTTTGGCGATCAGCATCAGGAACACGACTACATCTATGAAGATGAGCTCAACGGCTGGCAGCAAAGCGGTCTGTTAACACATCTCGACCTGGCGTTTTCACGCGATCAGGAAGAGAAGATCTACGTGCAGAACCGTATGCTGGAAAAAGGCGCTGAGCTGTATGCCTGGCTGCAGGATGGCGCGTACTTCTATGTTTGTGGCGATGCTTCACGCATGGCGAAAGACGTGGATGCAGCGCTGTATGAAGTGGTGCGCCAGTTTGGTGGCCTCTCCAGCGAACGTGCAGCGGCTTACATTGACCAGTTGAAGAAAGATAAACGCTATCTGCGTGACGTCTACTAAGACCCATAAAAAGGAAGCTGATGAGCTTCCTTTTTAACCTCTGCTGTCGCAGCACGCTGAATCGCGCCATGTAACAGCGGTTCAGATGTGCGATCAATCGCGCCGTTATTGAAGTGCATCCATAAAAAAACGGGCCAATTGGCCTAATGCCGATCAGTTA